>QYQH01000004.1 GCA_007280395.1 Actinomycetales bacterium
AAGCCCTTGCGAGATAGGAGGCCGTGAACTCTGCGATAAATTACATCGTGATCTAGGTGAGAGCAGGAGCGGAATTTACGTTCTGCCAAGGTGAAGGCCATCTTGTATTCATCTTCATCATCAATTTTTTCGAGGGCCTCATCAATTATGTCCTGTGAGACCCCTTTAAATTTAAGTTCCTGGGCGATTGAACGCTTCGATAACTTCTTCTGGCGTTGACGGGATTCACTCCAAATTTGGGCGAACTCCAAATCATTTAACAACCCTTGAAGCTCTAACTCATCTAGAACGGCGGCGGCAATTTCATCCTCTACGCCACGTTTCTTTAAGTGGGCATGTAGCTCGGCCCTACTCTTCGCACGTGGTGCCAACGCGTAATGCGCGGTGGTTAACGCGAAAGAGTAGGGATCTGCTTCTATTTCTTGACTATTACCCAATTTATTAGAAATCAACCTCAGCGGTTGCTTCATCAATTGCGGCTACGAGTTCAGCATCGACAACGATTGGAACATAATGTTCACGAATCTTCTTCTCGATATCGTTTGCAAGATCAGGATTGTCAATCAAGAATGCACGAGCATTCTCTTTTCCTTGACCGAGTTGATCTGCTTCGTAGGTATACCAAGCTCCAGCCTTTTTAACGACTCCGACTTCAACGCCGAGATCGATAAGTGAGCCTTCGCGTGAGATTCCGACGCCGTAAATAATGTCGAACTCTGCCTGCTTAAATGGCGGTGCCATCTTATTCTTAACAACTTTGACGCGGGTGCGGTTTCCGACTGCATCATTGCCATCTTTAAGGGTTTCAATACGGCGAATATCGAGACGGATTGAGGCGTAGAACTTAAGTGCTTTTCCACCTGTTGTTGTCTCTGGAGTTCCAAAGAAGACGCCGATCTTGTCACGCAATTGGTTAATGAAGATTGCGGTGGTATTTGATTGATGGAGTGCGCCAGTAATTTTACGAAGTGCTTGTGACATCAAACGTGCCTGCAAGCCCATATGTGAATCGCCCATCTCGCCTTCAATTTCTGCGCGAGGTGTTAGGGCTGCAACTGAGTCAACAACGATTACATCAATTGCGCCAGAGCGAATCAACATATCCATGATCTCAAGTGCTTGTTCACCAGTGTCTGGTTGTGAAACTAAAAGTGCATCAATATCGACGCCCAATTTGCGGGCATACTCTGGATCAAGTGCGTGCTCGGCATCAATAAATGCTGCGATACCGCCAGCCTTCTGCGCATTTGCAATTGCATGAAGTGCAACAGTTGTCTTACCTGAAGATTCTGGTCCGTAAATTTCTACGATACGGCCTCGAGGTAGACCACCAATTCCAAGTGCGATATCTAGCGCAACTGAACCGGTTGAAATTACTTCCACAACTTGTGGGCCGCGATCGCCCATCTTCATAACTGAACCCTTACCGAATTGACGCTCGATTTGGGCAAGTGCACTTTCTAAGGCTTTGGTGCGATCTGAATTCTGCTTCTCAGATTGTTTTTCAGGCTGTTCTTTAGCCATGTTTTTGACCTTTCATCGATCATCGTTATCGGTCCTGAAGGTACGGAGACCCACCGACGGCAGAGGCATGGCATCTGCGGAATTGTGGAACCGCTCAGGCTGGGTATATCCGAGCTTTTAGCGTTGAAGCCGCCGGCACGAATAGGTAAAGGGTAGCCGAACATCTGTTCGAATGGCAACAACACGCCGAAACCCCTAATCGAATCTCCACGGAGACCGATCAGGGGTTTCTAGTCTTTCTACTTTTTAAGCGTTATCACTTATTGCTTATCTATTTGTGCGGAATGGACCAGCAGTTCCATTCTTGAGTCGATTGCGAAGCACAGCAAAATACCAAACAGCAGCTGCTAGCTCGAAGTAAATCGCCATTTTTGCTACTACATGGCTTCCGGCAGGAAGAGTCATGCAGAGAACTACGATTATTGCCCAGGCGATGCCAACATAACTGAGTGGGACAAGTTTCTTGCCCATGTCGTAGTACTGAGCAGGCGCACTTGGAATTTTATTATTCTTTGTTCCAATGACGGCTGCAACTAGTACCGAACCATAAGTTATGTAAAGCACAACGCTAACTATTCCCAATACCTGAGAGGCAATTCCTGATGAAAGGAATGTTACGCCTATTGCAAAGGCTCCAACTAGAAGAACAGCAGCAATAGGTGTCTTAGTATTTGGGTTTACTTTTGCAAATGTCTTTGAGAAAGGAAGCATATTATCTCTAGATAATGAATAACATGTACGTGTAGCTACTGTTACATTTGCAAGTAAACACGAGAACATGGATACAAAGCAAACAACCTGTAGCAAGAATCCACCAGCAGAACCAAAATGAGATTCAAAAATTGAAATCATTGGGTTTGCTGATGTTGAGTTAACAGTGTCCGCAATTGGGCCAGGAATCGCCATTGCGAATATTGCGAATACTCCTAAGCCTGCTAAACCAGAAATAATTACTGCGCGGCGCATCGCTTGTGGAGCAACCTTGCGGGGATCATGAGTCTCTTCCGCTAAGTCAGCAGAACCTTCCCAACCAGCGATTGTCCAAATTGGAAGAAGTAGAGCTGTTGCAATCGCAGTTATGTTAATTGCTCCTCCGGTACTAGAACCCCTCTGGAAAAGAATGCTTGCACCTTGCTTATTAGCAAAGAAGGCGATTCCAATTCCAAGAAGAAGAGTTAGGCCGATAGTTCCAACAAGTTCAATACTTGCTCCACCATTATTTATGCGAGCAGTCAATTTGATCGAAATTATATTCACAATTACTGCAAAGACGATTCCAATAGTTGAAAGCATGATGATGTTTGCATGTGTTGGCTTATCCCAGAAATCTGGAGCGAAGACCGACGCTGTTGCTACAGCGATACCTGCAGAACCAACGAATTGGCAGAGCAGAGCATTCCAGCCAGTAAACCAACCATAGGATGGATTAACTAAGCGTGAAGCCCAGTGATACGCATACCCAGTGATTGGAAGTCGAACTGCCAAGTGGCCATAAACAGCAGACAATAGAAGTGTTCCTGCGATTACTGGAAGCCATAACCAAATAGCGACGCCGCCAATAGTTTGGAATGGTTGTGCAAATAAAGTGAAGACAGTAGTTGTAACACTGATCATTGAGAAAGCTAGTGCGAAAGATGAAAATCCACCCATCGTACGTTTAAGTTCTTCTTTATAACCAAAAGCGCCGAGCACTTTATCTTCTTGAATGTCTTGATTATCGTTATACGGCATTTTTACTCCTCGTCATTGAGATTCTTTGAGAAAAACAAACGTTGGTAAACGTTAACTAAAATTAATCTAAAAGGGAAGATGTCTCGATATTAAGTTTTAAGTTTGTGGGGCTTAATCCATATACGCTCCCCCGTTTACTGAGATTGCTTCACCGGTAATAAAGTCGGCATCTGGGCCCGCTAGAAAAGCCACAACCTTCGCTACATCTTCGGGTGTCTCTAAGCGGGCAAGAGGGGTGTCATTAATCCAAAGTTTTTTTACACTCTCGGGATCAGTTCCGCGGAGTTGTGCCTCCCACGCTAATTCCCGATCTTGCATTGGCGTTGCTACAAATCCTGGACAGACACAATTAACTCGAATTCCATGTGGCGCTAATTCAAAGGCCATTGCTTGAGTCAGGCCGAGTACTGCAAACTTACTTGCAACATAATCAGCAAGGAATGGAACTCGCCCCTGCTTTGCCGCCATCGATGCGGTGTTAATAATTTTTCCTTTTATACCAAGTTCAATCATTTTTCTTGCAACCGCTTGTCCGCAGTAGAAAATTCCATAGGTATTTACTTCAAAACTACGTTTTAAATCTTCTGGAGATACATCTACAAACTTTTGCATCTTTGAAATACCGGCATTTGAAACCCAAACATCAATCCCACCAAAATCTTTGACAACCTTATTTACTAATTCGCTTGAGGCGGTTGGGTTCGTTACATCCAATTGTTCAGCTACTGCGCCTTTCAATTCACTTGCTACTTTTTGCGCACTCTTTAAATCAATATCGGACACGACAACGGTATAGCCGCGGGAGAACAACTCTCGGGCGATTGCTGCACCGATTCCTGATCCTGCTCCTGTTACTACGGCTACCTGATTGCTCATTTATCCTCCTAATTAGTTCTTGCTAATTTATGTGAAATTTCCCGAGTTGATGTTTGTAGCTCCAGATACATTCCATAGCGCTCTTGATATCTCGCTTTGTTACTTCCGTTAGGCTCGATGATTTCGCCTTTTTCTAAAGCACCATCCACATATGACCAATCGCTAATTGCCCCACTTCCTATGCCTGCAATAACTGCTGCTCCGAATGAAGCTCCGGGATGGTTAATAATTGAAGTCAAATTCTTGTCGAGTACATCTGCAAGAATTTCTCGCCATAACCTTGATTTTGAGCCACCATTTGTAACCTTTGGGCTCTTAACAATTAACCCGCGCTCGGCAAAGATTTGAAAGTGTTCTTTAAATCCATAGGCAATCGCTTCGAGAAATGATCTATGAATATCGCCACGTGTTGTTCCAAGATGCAGCCCAGAAATAACGCCTCTCAAGTTCGGATCATGCAGAGGAGATTTTTCACCCAAAAAATATGGAAGTGTAAGTAACGCACCTGCTTCACTGTTCTGCGCCTCATTATCAAGAGTTTCGAGGTCAACGCCATTTAATATTTTTTGCTCCCAGCGAAGTAGTGAACCACTAGTCGCCATGCAACCGTTTGGTAACCATTTTCCAGGGATTGGGTGAGCATCTAAATACAATCTGGGATCGATAAAAAATTCATCGCTAACTGCCAAGATATCTCCTGCGCCGCCAAGTTTTACCAAACAATCTCCGTGGCTATTTAAGCCAGCGCCATAAGCTGAGAGCACGTGGTCGGCTCCACCTACGTAAATTGCTATTCCTGCTTGTAGACCAGTTTCAATTGCAGCCGCTTTAGAAACTTCACCAACTGGAGTACCAGGGTCTAGCGGAGTTAATAGCTCTGGCCAAGAAATATTTGTAGCGCTTATGACTTCACTAATAGGTTGCTTATCCCAACCATATAAACCACTTTCGATTGCCCAGTTACGTTCGACATGTGGTTTTGCACCTAAGCGCATTGCAATCCAGTCATATGATCCAGAAATCAACTTCGCTCTCCTCCAAATCTCGCTCTCATTTCGCGAGAGCCAAAGGGCCGTTGGAGCAACCGACTGCTGTGTCAACAACGATCCCGTGAGTGAAAGCAAATCTAACCCTTCTAATTTTGAAGATAACTCAGATATCTCGCTAGTAGCGCGAGCATCATTTTGAAGTATCGCCCGACGCAGAACCTGACCATTTTCATCTGAAATTACAACCGCAGGGACCATTCCAGATATTGCGACGGCAGAAATATCTGTGCTCTTGCAATTAGCTTTAGCAATTAATTTCGGTATCGCAATGCAAAGGCTCTGCCACCACTCATCCGTATCGGCTTCAGCCCACCCAGTGTGTTCGTTATATAGGGCCAAGCTTTCGGAGACGGTGGCACAAATACCTTTCTCCACATCCAACAAGACAGCCTTAAGTCCAGAAGAGCCGATATCGACTCCAAGGATTAAGGTTGAATTGTTTTTAGGCACTACGGGCCGCCTCAATAAATCTCTTTGCTCGCTCTGGATCCACTTCATTCCACGTGTAGCCATCGCGCTTTAAATCGCTACCAACAATGCAGCCATCCGCATATTTGAAGAATTCTTTTATCGTGGTTGAACGAGCACCAGTGTTTAACAAGACCGGAATCTCTTTTTCGACCGCTTCGCGAACATCTGCCACAGTCTTCACATCAGGCTGACTTCCAGCCATTGGACCAGAAACTAAAATAACATCTGGCAAACTTGAAACGACTGTTGATTTAGCCATCTGCGCCGGAGTTCGTTGCCCAATACTTGATGCAAATTCCGGAGTTATATTTGCAAAAATTGCTAGATCATCGCGACCAAAATTGCGGCGATTGCGCAAAAGCGTTGCAGCATCAGGAGTCCACAAGCCCATATCTGACTCCCAAGTTCCAGTAATTACTTCACGCATAAAATATGCACTACTGCCGACAGCGATAGCCATTGCACACTGTTCATCCCAGAGAAAATCTACGCCGAATGGAATATCGGTTGGCTTGCACTCTGTCACCACCCGTGTCATAACTGCCGATGCTTCTAACCCAGCGTTCAGTTGGTATGGGCGGTCGCCTTCATTACAGAAGAGAATGGCATCAAAGCCTGCTTTTAATAACTCTTCAGTATCTCGTTTTACATGATCTATTAGACCTTGCACACCCTTTGCAGCATCGTAAAGTGGTGTTCCTGGGAGTGGCGGAACATGTGCCATTGCAATTAAAGGTTTTTTAATATTTGGAAAGATTTTCGAGAAGCGAGACATTAGTTACCTTCCTGGTTATTTTTTTCATTTCGAATTGGTTCTACGTGAATTACTTCGATTCCTGCATCTCTAATCTGTGAAATTACTTTGTTATTTGGTGAGGCATTTGTAATTAAGATATCTACCACATCAATTGGAGCCACATTTGCAAAAGCAACTTTTCCTATTTTTGTGGCATCGGCGAGAACTACGACTCGGCTGGCTGCGCTTATCGCTTCTTGTTTAACTCTTGTGTCATCAAGGTTATATTCAGTTAACCCTTTACTAGAACTTATGCCGGCTACTCCTAAGAACACCGTGTCACAATTTAGATCTGAGAAAGAACTCTCAGCGCGAGCGCCTATTAAACTCATCTCGCCGTTACGGAGAATTCCGCCAGTAACAATTGTTCTAATATTTGGTTTCGCTGAAAGTTCCCCAGCAATCAGAATTGAACTCGTTATTAGCGTCAGTTGTAACTTTGCATCGATTGCACGAGCCAATTCGAGGGTGGTAGTTCCAACATCGATAATTGCGGTCTCGTTATCGGATAAAAGAGCGGCAGCGGCTCGCCCAATTCGCATCTTTGCTTCATGCTCAAAACCAGTCCTTGTGATTATTGGAGGTTCGTATGAACGACTCTGAGATGGGATTGCGCCGCCTCTCACCCGGCGGATATAGCCATCGAACTCCAACGTTTCCAGATCCCGCCGAATCGTCATCTCTGAGAGACCAAATTCTTTTGCTAGCTCTGAGATTGCCGTTTCGCCAGAGGAATTCAAACGATCAAGGATTGCCTGTTTTCGAAGGGTTGACTTCATCTCTGTAGGCTAACTCTTGATTCACAAAATACAACTGTATTTTGATAATTTCTAACACATATTCACATTTTGGAGATTAACTACCTAAATTTGGCTGGCATCTGTGGGTTATGAGCGACTACGCCCTTCCAGATATCTCCTGGCTCTTGGCCGGTTAAAAGGGCTTCTTCAACCGTTAAGCCACCTAATTCAGCGTGAACGGTGTCGCGGCTATAAGTTGTTGGGTCTGGAAAATACTCAGCCATGCGAGCGCGCAGCTCTGTTATCCGCATTTATTCAGCCCTCTTAACCTCTTAAGCTTATTACGCAAGTGATCTGGCGATTTGTTCGGCTTGGTGTGCTGATTCAGCCGGGGCCAATGGTGAGGCAATCTGGCCAATCAGCCAGTGCAGCACCAGGCTGGAATTATTTAAACCAAAAATCTTAGTTAGCGACTCTTGAACCGTTGCCCAAAGCGGGTGCTCGCTGATTGTTACAAAGCTGGCGATATCTTCAGGGTCAGTCTCGGTCATCTTTCGCAGCGCCTTATCCCCTGAAATCTCGCGAGATAGAACTAGAAGCGCATCCTTTGGAGTTGGTGAGTTAGCTGCAAGATCTGCAAGGCGTAATATTTCGGATTCGAGAAGGCTAAGCATCATCTCTTCTTTATCTGCAAAGTGGTTATAAACCGTGGCTCGTGAGACTTGGGCACGAGCGGCGATATCGACCATATTGGATTCATAAGAGCCAACTTCAGTAATAACTATTTTGGCACCCAAAAGGATTGCAGTTTTTGAACGTTGGGCTGGGGCCACAGTCATCGCTTAATCCAATATCCGGAACTTTCGTCGCTAGCTAAGAAGCTAAGCGGCGGCTTCTACAACGCTAAGTGATGGAGCTTCTGTTGCGCGAATTGCAAGTGATACATCTGAGATAACTGTTAACAATGAGAGATCGAGCGCTTGGCAGATTGAATTTAGAAGCTCCGAAGATGCTTCTTTCTGGCCACGTTCTACTTCAGATAAATAACCCAATGAGACGCGTGCTGATTTTGCAACATCGCGAAGGGTGCGCCCTTGGGAAATTCGCGCTTGGCGCAGGGTGCTGCCGATATGGGTTCGAAGAAGTATCACGGGATTCACAAGAGAAGGATACGCGAAAAAGTGGCTAATGCGCTCTCAATTGTGGACTTTCTTACCGTGGCGCGATCGCCCGCTATCGAAAGTTCAACGGCAATAACCTCTTTTTTTGTGGCAATGGCGAGCCATACCGAACCGGCGCTCTTTCCATAAGCCTTGCCCGGACCTGCTACCCCGGTAGTTGAAATTGCGAAATCAGATTTAAATATTTTGCGCACGCTCTCGGCCATCGCCTTTGCAACTTCTTCAGATACTGCGGTGTGCTTTGAAATCAACCGCTTTGGGATTTCTAGTAATTTCACTTTGCTGGAATCGGTGTACGTGGTAATTCCGCCAAGGAAGACTTCAGATGATCCTGGAACTTCAGTAAGTGCGGCGCCTAGTCCGCCACCAGTTAGTGATTCGGCTACGGCCAGAGTCTTGCCAGATTTTCTTAATTGTTTAATGACGGTTGTTGCTAATTCTAAATCCGACTTCATTTCTTCAAGACCTTCTTGAAGTAATCAAAGCCAGTCGTGATTGTTAGGTAGATAGCGACAGCCATAAATGCATCACGTGGAATGTGTAACCAAGTTGGCAGCGGCAAGATATAGAAACCGGTTCCAAAACTTTGGAACGTTGCCTTTAACTTTCCACCTTTACTTGCTGGGATTACCCCATCTTTGATGACAGTGAGGCGAAGAATTGTGACCGATACTTCACGAACCAGAATTAGAATCGTCACCCACCACCATAATTTGCCCTGCATCGAGAGGCCAATCATTGCAGCGCCAATTGCGACCTTATCAGCGACCGGATCTAGAAATGTTCCAAAGCTTGTTATCTGCTTTCGAGATCTTGCGATTCGACCATCAAAGAAATCGGTAAGTCCAACGGTAAAGAAACCGCCCCAGGCAATTATCCGCCAAAGCGAGTCATCTCCACCATTCTTAAAGAGTGCGTATAAGCAGAATGGGACTGCGACCAACCTTGAAATAGTTAAGGTATTTGGCAGGTTTAAATATTTCAAAGTGGAACCGCAATCAAATCCACACCGGAGGTCTCGGTAACAACAGCATCGACATACTCGCCAACTTTATATTTAGCGCGGCCCTTTATAAAGGTAGAGCCATCAACTTCTGGACCTTGGTGTTCGGCACGGCCTTCTTGGCCTTCTTCATCCTCAATTAGAACACGTACATGTTCACCGATTCGCTCTTCCGCCCTTTGCATAAGAAATTCATCTACCAACTTAGAGAGCAATTCCACGCGTGAATTGATTACATCTTGATCAACCTTATTTTCTAGGGTGAGCGCCTCAGTTTTATCTTCATCGGAGTAGCCGAAAACTCCAATGGCATCTAGGCGAGCCCGAGAAATGAAATCTACAAGCTCTTCAAATTCAGCTTCGGTTTCACCAGGAAATCCAACGATTACATTTGAGCGAATACCTGCTTGTGGCGATAACGCACGAATTTGGGAGATTAAATGCAGGAATGAATCTGTGTCACCGAAGCGGCGCATTCTGCGCAGAACAGTAGGGCTTGCATGTTGGAAGGAGAGATCAAAATATGGCACAACTTTTGGGACCGAGACCATTGCTTGGATAAGTGATGGCCGCATTTCGGCTGGTTGTAGATAAGAAAGTCGGATTCGTTCTACGCCTTTAATTTTTGCAATTTCGGGGAGTATATTTTCAAGTACTTTTAAATCTTTAAAATCTTTGCCGTAAGAAGTCGTATTTTCACTGACCAGGAATAACTCAGTAACTCCCTGTTCAGCAAGCCAATGCGCCTCTTCAATAATTTCAGTTGGGCGCCTTGAAACAAATGAGCCACGGAACATCGGAATCGCGCAGAACGAACATCTGCGATCGCAGCCTGAGGCAATTTTGAGTGGCGCGATTGGAGCGTTATCTAATCTTTTTCGATTAATTGCCACACTTGGCGAGTTAGGTGCAACTAGTGTCTGCCGGTCGGCTGGCGCGATTGGAAGTAGGGCACGGCGATCCTTTGGCTTATGTGCAGCGATGGATCCACCAGAAATAATTGTCTGCAAGCGAAGTGAGATATCTTCATAGTCATCGAATCCAAGAATTGCATCGGCCTCTGGCAGCGCATCTGAAAGTTCATCGCCATATCGTTCAGCCATACAACCAACAGCTACAACGGCTTTTGTAGTGCCATTAGATTTGAGGGAATGAGCCTCTAAAAGCGCATCCACCGAATCTTTCTTTGCACTTTCAATAAAGCCACAAGTATTTATTAGGGCAACTTCAGCAAGTGCGGGATCATCAACTAAAGTCCAACCATCGGCGGCTAATCGGCCGGCAAGTTCTTCGGAGTCAACTTCATTTCGCGCACAACCAAGGGTTACGAGCGCAACAGTTCTACTCTTCTTAGAAATTACGGCTTCGGCGCTCATCTGCGCCATCTTACAGGGGGTTAAGTTTTAAGTTGAACTTAACCGTTATTTGAATTCGCTGGGCTAAAGGAGAGGTGAACTACTTCCCCAGTACCGCCTGGTGTTCCAATATCTTCACCATTTACATTGAGTGAAACCGCGGCGGCATTTCCAATAGTTACCTGGAGAAGTTGATCTGCGCCAAATGACTTAGCTTCGCCGTTCTTGATTGACCCACTAAATATTTGTACGCCACTTTCATCTTGGATTCCCACCCAAGATTTTCCAGAAATACCTGTAACAACTAGAGAAACACCTGTTGTCTTTGTAGCGACAACTTGTGAGTTTTCGTCTGTAGTTGAAGGGGCCACAACTTGGCTTGACGGAGCCACTGTTGAGGTCTTGTTAGTTGGGAAGAGTGAGATAACTGCGGGAACTGCGATTAGAAGTGCAACCACACTTGCCGCGACCGATGCGAGAGCTTTATAAGAAATTTGAGGACGTGCTGTGCGAACTTTTACCACGCTGTTTTCTACTAAGAGGTCAATCATTGGTCGATCAAAGTCACCAGTGACTTGGGCGAACTTCTCAATTAAATCATCGCCGTTTAACTTAATAACTTTTGCAATTGAGCGGATATGTCCGCGCGCATATGCATTTCCACCGCAACTTGAGAAACTATCTGATTCGATATCATTTATTACTGTCTCACGGATGCGAGTAATCTCAGCAACTTTCGCAATTGTGTAACCGGTACGTTCGCGGGCGCCGCGAATCTCGGTACCGAGAGTTAGATTTTCTAAACTCATTTATTTTCCTCTTGCTTGAAGACCTTCGAAACCTTGGAGACCTTGGAAACCTTGGAAGGGGATTTCCAAGGCCCTAAGGGTAAAACCCCATGAGCCCTTTCTACAAGTCCGATCAAGCCAAAAGATAGATATGAGGTGAATTCACCCCTAACCCTGACCCCCAGTTAAAAGTTCCACGCTGAATTACAGCTATTGAATTTAGAGGTTACCTTGTAGCTGTTCTAAGACATCTGGCATCTGTTCGGCGCTGATAAGAACAGTACGTGCTTTGGAACCTTCAGTAGGGCCGACAATTCCACGACTCTCCATCAAATCCATTAACCGTCCAGCTTTTGCAAAACCAATTCGCAATTTGCGTTGCAGCATAGAGGTAGAACCAAATTGCGTTGATACTACAAGTTGTACTGCTTGCAATAACAAATCAATATCATCACCAATATCATCTTCAATTACATGGGCTTTTACTGGCGCTGTTAGATCGAGTCGATACACCGGTTGTAGCTGTGATTTAACGTGATTAACAATTGCTTCAGTTTCCCGTTCTGAAACATATGCCCCTTGAATTCGCATCGCCTTGCTTGCGCCCATGGGCAAAAAAAGCGCATCGCCTTGGCCAACTAATTTTTCTGCACCCGGGGTATCTAAAATAACTCTAGAATCAGCAAGGCTAGATGTGGCAAATGAGAGTCGAGATGGGACGTTCGCTTTAATAAGTCCAGTAACAATATCAACGCTTGGACGCTGGGTTGCAATCACTAAGTGAATACCGGCGGCTCTTGCAAGCTGAGTAATACGAACAATTGAATCTTCAACTTCGCGGGCTGCGATCATCATTAGGTCAGCCAGTTCGTCGATGATAACTAGTAGATATGGATATGGCTCAAGAACTCGTTCACTGCCTTCAGGCACTGTTAATTTTCCTGAACGAACCGCCTTATTGAAATCGTCGATATGTCTAAATCCAAATGCCGATAGATCGTCATAACGCATATCCATTTCACGAACGACCCAAGCAAGTACATCTGCAGCCTTCTTTGGGTTAGTGATAATTGGTGCGATTAAATGTGGGATGCCTTCATAGCTTGTAAGTTCCACACGCTTTGGGTCAATCATTACAAGTCGCACATCATCTGGTGTTGATCGCATAAGAATCGAAACAATCAGGGAGTTAATCATCGAAGATTTACCAGCGCCAGTTGCACCTGCAACTAAAAGGTGGGGCATTTTCGCTAAATTAGCACAGATGAAATTACCTTCGACATCCTTACCAAGAGCAATAACCATCGGGTGGGTATCGTTTCTTGCGACCGAAGAGCGCAGCACATCACCGAGTGCAACGATCTCGCGATCAGAATTTGGAATTTCAATACCAACTGCAGACTTGCCTGGAATTGGCGAAAGAATTCGAACATCACCGCTTGCAACTGCATATGAAATGTTCTTTGCTAAGGCGGTAATCGCCTCGACTTTTACCCCATTACCTAGTTCTACTTCATAACGAGTGACCGTCGGCCCGCGCATAAAACCAGTAACTCGACATTCAACACCAAACTGCTCAAATACTTCGGTAAGTGCTGCCACAACTACATCATTCGCCTTTGATTTTGCCTTTGCGGCTGGACCGGTCTTAAGTAAATCCATCGAAGGTAATTCATATTTTATGTCACCAGTCAATAACATTTGTTTTGCGCGCTTTGGAACTTCGGCGACCGCAGCTCTTACTTGGGTTGGCTCGCGAGGAATCTCGACGGTGAATTCTTCATCGAAACTCTCTTCATCGAACTCTTCATCCTCTTCATGGCTGATAAATCCTTGAACAAGTGGGGTTTCAAATGGTGGCGTATCGGAAATTTCAAAGGCCTCTTCGGCGCGTGCCGCTCTTGCATCAGAAACCTTGCCACTTCCCCAATTAAATAGGGCGGAAATTCGCTCAATTACTTTAGATACCGGAGTCGCCGTAATTACTAATAGCCCGAAGAAGAGAAATATTACAAGAATTGGAATGGCAAGAATAGTTGTTACAAGTGCAACTAGCGGAGTTGAAATACCGTAACCGATCCAACCGCCGCCATTTCTAATTGCGGTCTCTCCGGTGCCACTTGATCCATTAATTATGTGAAGTAGTCCAGTGATTGTTATAAGTAATACGAAAGTTCCAACGATTATGCGACCGGTAGCTTTGGCATCATCTGGGGCTTTAAAAAGCCGAAATGCGAAGTAGCTAAATATTACTGGCGCGAAAGTTCCAAGTCGGCCAACTATTCCGAAGACTGCGGCATATATTCCGTGCCCCACAGCGTTGTCTAAGTGGAACCAGACTCCAGCAGCCGAAATTAATCCGAGAACAAATACTAAGAAAGCCCATCCATCCCGTTGATGCGCAGGATCTAAATCTTGGGCGCCACGGAAGATAAAACGAATTGAAGAACCGAGCGTTTTTGCAATGAAGCGCCAGATTGCTCCAACTCCACGAGCAGCGCCATTGGCTGCCGCAGATTTCTTACTTGATGCTTTTTTTTTCGCGGCCATAATGGCTAACCTTAAAGCGTTCGATAAGCGTGATATCTAAGGCGCGCCGCTATTCCGCTTAGACCTCGATGACTACAGGAACGATCATTGGTTTACGACGATGCTTATCGCCAACCCAACTTCCGACAGTTTTTCTAACAACTTGTTGAAGTTGATGCGTTCCATTAATTCCATTTCCAACAGCTGTCGCAAGTGCTTTTTCAATCATGCCCTTAACTTCGTTGAAGAGCGCATTATCTTCAGTGAATCCGCGAGCGTGGATATCTGGTCCGGCAACAATCTTTCCAGTTTGTGATTCGATTACAACGACAACTGAAATGAATCCCTCTTCACCCAAGATGCGGCGATCTTTCAAAGAACTTTCGGTAATTTCACCGATGCTCTGACCATCGACATAAACGAAACCAACTGGAATTGCTCCAGCTACATCTGCATAACCATCAGCCATATCAACGACGATGCCATTTTCAACAACTAAAGTATTTGTTCTAGCAACACCGGTTTTGATAGCTAGCTCAGCATTAGCTCGCAGATGTCGCCATTCACCATGAATCGGCATGACATTCTTTGGCTTAATAATGTTGTAGCAATACAACAGCTCACCAGCTGATGCGTGGCCCGATACGTGAACCATTGCGTTTCCTTTATGAACCACATTTGCGCCAAAGCGAGTTAGTTCATTGATTACTCGGTAGACCGGATTCTCATTTCCTGGAATAAGTGAAGAAGCCAGAATTACAGTGTCGCCTTTACCCACTTGAATTTCATGATCGCCATTTGCCATACGTGAAAGCGCTGCGAGTGGTTCACCTTGGGATCCGGTGCAAATCAGAACTACCTTGTCGCCATAATCTTTTAGGTTCTTGGAATCAACAATTAAATTAGGTGGAATATGCAAGTAACCAAGATCTTCAGCCAATTTCATATTGCGAACCATGCTGCGGCCAACGTAGGCAACCTTGCGACCGTGACTTTCCGCGACATCAATTATTTGTTGAATTCGGTGAACGTGTGAAGCGAATGAAGCAACGATTACTCGACGCTCAGTCTGGCGAATTACTCGATCAAGGACGGGGCTGATATCGCGCTCTGCAGTTGTAAAGCCTGGAACATCGGCATTCGTCGAGTCAACCATAAATAAATCAACGCCCTCGGCACCTAAACGTGCGAAGGTAGCTAAATCTGTTATCCGACCATCTAGTGGAAGTTGATCCATTTTGAAATCGCCAGTAGCGAGAACTAAACCTGCCGGTGTGCGAATTGCAATTGCGAGTGCATCAGGAATTGAGTGATTAACTGCAATAAATTCCAATTCAAAGGGTCCAAATTTTTGCTTCATCCCAGCTTTAACTTCAACCATTGGTGCGGTAATTCGACGCTCTTTCAGCTTTGCTCCAGTAAATGCCAGAGTTAACTTAGAACCAACGATTGGGATATCACTGCGTTCGCGAAGTAGATAAGGAACTGCTCCGATGTGATCTTCGTGGCCATGTGTAAGTGCTACAGCAACAACATCATCTAAACGTTCACGGATATATTCAAAATCGGGCAAGATTAAATCGATACCTGGTTGGCTCTCTTCCGGGAAGAGAACACCGCAATCAACTACTAATAACTTTCCTTCATATTCAAATACCGTCATGTTGCGACCGATTTCACCGAGCCCACCCAGTGCCACTATGCGCAGAGTTTTTGGAGCGAGCTTCGATGGATAGGGTAAATCTGGATGAGGATGATTCATTAGTTAAGTGTTACTCCACCTTGTCGTAGGTCCTCCCGCAGTTGCGCTATTTGCGCAGCGGTGGCATCGACAAGTGGCAATCTAGTAAATCCGCCAGGTAGGCCCATTTCATTTAGTGCGGCCTTAGTCAATATCGCACCTTGGGTGCGGAAGGTTCCGGTGAATACCGGTAATAATTTCTGATGTATTTCAAGTGCGCGATCTGCCTTTCCAGCAAACCAGGCATCTAGCATTTCACGAAGACCACTTCCAATAGTGTGACCACAAACCGAAACGAATCCAACTGCGCCAACTGATAAAAGTGGCAAATTCAAAATATCGTCACCAGAATAAACTGGAATTCCAGAGCGTTTAATTACCCATGAAGTTGCAGCAACGTTGCCTTTCGCATCTTTTAGCGCAGCAATCTTTGGGTGTTCAAAAAGTTCGACAATGGTGTCACTCTCTATCTCAATTCCAGTTCGTCCGGGAATGTCGTACATCATTACGGAGAGATCAGTTGCATCAGCCATTGCGCGGAAGTGTGCTGCGATGCCAGCTTGTGGTGGCTTGTTGTAATAAGGAGTTACAACTAAAAGCGCATCTGCGCCGGCCTTTGCTGCCCGCTTAGCCTGAACAACAGAGTGCGAAGTTTCATTATTTCCAGCACCAGCAATTACATGAATTTTTGATCCAACTACTTTCTTAACAACGCTAACAATCTGATCTTTCTCATCATCACTTGTAGTTGGGGCTTCACCGGTTGTGCCATTTACGACGATGCCATCATGTCCCGTTGAAACTAAGTGCGCAGCTAAGGTTTCAATACCAGCCCAATCAATCTCGCCATCTTTTTTAAATGGCGTGACCATGGCGGTCATTAACCGGCCAAATGGTGGTGTGATACTCATGCACCTAGGTTACACGTTAATTATGGCGCTATGCGACCGGATTTCTGGAATGCCGCGTAGGTCATCGGCATTAATTCGGCAAAGCACTTCTCCATTTTCTCAGCGACCATCTCAATTTCACGTTGCGGATATGACGGGAAATGCGAGCCCTCACTTGATGTTCGAAGTGAAAGGAAATTCATTAAAGCTCTTGCATTCATAGTTACATACATCGAGGAATAAAGAGTTACTGGAAGAACCACGCGGGCCACTTCACGAGCAACGCCAGATGCCAATATCTTCTGATAATTTTCATAAGCAAGGATGCAACTCTCTTTGATTGCGCTAATGGTGATATCTAATTGTTCTGGTGTTCCGTCCACAAAGGTATATGCACCGGTTTTACCAACTTGAACTAACTTACGATCCTTATTTGGAATATAAAAAACCGGACGAAGTTCCCGATATCGACCACTCTCTTCATTATAAGAAGCGATTCGATGGCGCATAAATTCACGGAACACAAAGATTGGAGCAGATACAAAGAAGGTCATCGAAGTATGTTCAAATGGACTTCCATGACGTTCCCGAGCAAGGTAATTAATTAGCCCTGCATCGCGATCGCTGGACTCGCCAAATTTTTCTAGCGTCGTCTCTCCTGCTGTTGATACCCGAGCCGCCCAGATAACATCAGCATCGCTGGCGCTCGACTTAACCAACTCAACGGTCATGTCATCACGGAAAATAATTTCTTGTATTGTCTCTTCGAAATCGGGAGTATCGGTGTTCATAGGGCGACCCTATATAAAATTGCGCCATCCGCCGTGGATTAGGGCATACTTTCGGCGTGTCAGTGAAGCGAGATTCATTTAGTGTCTCAATAACGGTCGGTGCTTATGGCAGTGCATTTGGCGCGGCCGCTGTAGCAGCGCATTTCTCAGTTCTTCAAGCATGCATGCTCTCACTCCTACTTTTCTCTGGTGCATCTCAATTCGCAGTTGTTGGCGTAATCGCTGCTGGTGGGACTCCAATCAATGCGATTGCGACATCAACTTTGCTTGGAACCCGAAATGGTTTATATGGGCTCAGGCTTGCTCCAATATTAAAACTGCGCGGCTTCAAACGAATTGTTGCGGCACAAATAACTATTGATGAATCTACTGGCGTAGCTCTTGCCCAAAATAGCGAGAGCGATATGCGAAAAGGCTTTTGGTATACCGGTTTTGGCGTCTATATTTTCTGGAATTTATTTACTCTTGCCGGCGCACTTGGCGCACAAGCAATTGGTAATCCCTCAGCTTGGGGCTTGGATGCTGCAGTTCCCGCAGCATTTCTCGGTTTACTTTGGCCCAGACTTTCAGATCGTAAATCTTGGGTGCTTGCAGGATTTGCGATAGTTTTAGCGCTGACACTTACGCCCTTCATTCCTGCTGGAATTCCAATTATCTCTTGTACCTTGCTTGCAGTAATTATTGGGTGGCGCAAATGAGCGCGTTCTGGATTGCAGTTATTGGATCAAGTGCGCTGGCTTTTGCGATTAAATTCATCGGTGCATCCGTGCCTCAAACTTTTTTAAGCAACCCACGAATCCTTCGAATCAATACTTTGATTCCTGTGGCACTATTATCGGCACTAATTGCTGTGAACACATTTGCAAATAAAACTCAATTAGCCCTTGATAACCGAGCTTTAGGAATGGCTGCCGCAGTTGTGCTATTAATAGCCAAAGCACCGTTTCCAGTTGTTGTTATAGGCGCGGCTATGACATCTGCTCTTGCCTATCGCTATATTTAAAGAAGCTTTAGCGCTTCCAACTTAGCTTTCAAATCGATATCTGAAGGTTCAGTTAGATGTGTTCCATCGCTGAAAACAATCACGGGAATTGATTGCATGCCACCATTTATTTCAACGACTTTATCGGCTGCTGACTTATCTGCCTCAACATCAATGTAGGTGTATTCAACGTTATTAGAATCTAAGAATTTCTTTGATCTGCGGCAATCCCCGCACCATTCTGCGCCATACATTAAAACATTACTCATCATTACTCCTTAATTAAGATCCATGTAGTTTTCGAGGCCAAAAGTTAGCCCTGGATTTTCGCCAACTTTACGAATAGCCAATAAAACGCCAGGCATAAAGCCAGTGCGATCTATTGAGTCATGGCGAATCGAAAGCGTTTCTCCGATATCACCCAAGATGACTTCTTGATGGGCTACCAAACCACGCAGACGAACCGAGTGAATATGAACATCGCCAATTTTTGCGCCACGAGCACCAGCTAACTCTGAGGTTGTGGCATCTGGCATTGTGGCTTTCTTAACACTTGCACGCGCCTCATTTATTAGTTCGGCGGTACGCGCCGCTGTACCTGATGGCGCATCCGCTTTTGCAGGGTGATGTAATTCAACAATTTCTACTGATTCAAAGTATTTAGAAGCTTGGGCGGCAAATTGCATCATGAGAACCGCACCAAGTCCAAAGTTTGGAGCAATTAACGCTCCTATTTTTGGATTTGCCGCCAACCAAGATTTGATTTGTACCAACTTTTTCTCATCGAAACCTGTAGTTCCAACGACAACGTTTATTCCATTATTGATTGCGAAATCGAGGTTACCCATAACTGCATCAGGATGGGTGAAATCAACTATTACTTGCGCGCCACTAGAGATTAACTTCTCTAGGGAATCACCAAGATCTAATTGCGCAACGACTTCAAGATCAGATGTTCCGGAAATAGCCTTAACACTTTCTGATCCCATGCGACCTTTGGCCCCTAGGACAGCAACTTTGATACTCATGCAATCACCTTCTCAAATTTAGCGGTACTTCTAAATGGCCCTACGAGTGCAAGGGTAGCGGGAGCGCTAAACAAGTCGCGTGCTAATTGATGAATTTGCTCAGGTGTTACTGCTTTTACCTTGCTCAAAATTTCATCAAAGCTCATAATTTCACCATAAACAAGTTCGCTCTTGCCAATTCGACTCATACGAGAGCCAGTATCTTCCTGGCCCAGAATTAAGCCACCAGTTACCGCACCTTTTGCTCTCGAAATCTCTTCATCAGTTAAACCGCGTTGTGCTACTGATTCACTTATGTCGCGCATAAGTTTTATTACCTCTTCCGCTTTCTCGGTTCGGCACCCAGCATAAAAAACTAACGTTCCAGTACCGGCAAATTGTTGTGGATAGGCATAAGTTGTATATGCCAGACCACGCTTCTCGCGAATCTCCTGAAACAATCTCGAAGCCATTCCGCCACCAATTGCTGAGGAGAGAACGCTTAATGCAAATCTGCGGTCATCGCTGCGGGCTAAACCCGGAAAGCCATAGAGAATATGGGCTTGCTCAGTCTTGCGATCAATCAAACCAATTTCACCAAGACCTGGTGTCTTAATCGGAGTGGATGCTCTAACTTCATGTTTGTTACTAGGAACATCCAAGAAGCCATCCCTAGAGATCGCCGCTTCAACCATCTTCACAACTTTTTTATGTTTAATATTTCCGGCTACTGAAATAACTAAATTCTCTGGCTGGTAGTGTTTTTTATAGTAATTAAAGATTGAATTCCTTGGCATCTTATTAATTGAATCAACAGTTCCCAAGATTGAACGGCCAATAGGTGAATCACCGTAATAAGTAGCTAAATAGAGTTCATGAATATAGTCAGATGGGTCATCGTCGCGAACGGCGATTTCGCTCAACACAACCTTACGTTCGGAGTCCACGTCTTCCACAGTGAAAGTTGAAGAGGTAATCAAATCTGTAACAACATCGATTGCTAAAGGTAGATCAGTATCGATTACTCGGGCATAAAAGCAGGTGTATTCCTGGCCGGTAAATGCATTCATCTCGCCACCAACTGCTTCAATCGAAGATGAAATTTCGAGAGCGGTGCGACGCTTTGTTCCTTTGAAAAGTAAATGTTCTAGAAAGTGGGAAGCTCCCGCGACGGATTTTGATTCATCGCGAGAGCCAACGTTTGCCCAAATTCCTACCGCAGCGGATCTCGACGTACTGACTTCTTCAGTAACAATTCGCAGCCCGCTGGGCAAGATTGTCTTACTCAATTATTCGCCGGCTTCCTTACCAGGAACCGTGCCATCTGCAAGAACTGGAACCAATGAGAACTTACCCTTTGGATCAATCTCTGCAATTTCAACTTCGATCTTCTCGCCAACCTTCATAACTTCTTCAAGGTTTTCGATGCGCTTTCCACCATGCAATTTACGAATCTGCGAGATGTGAAGCAAGCCATCTTTACCTGGGACAAGTGAAATGAAAGCACCGAATGTTGCAAGCTTCACGATACTTCCGTTGAAGCGCTCTCCCACCTTTGGAACAACTGGGTTTGCGATTGCATCAATCATGGCCTTAGCGGCTTCTGCTTGTGAACCTTCAAGTGCGCCGATGTAGACAGTTCCATCATCTTCGATGGTGATATCTGCGCCCGTCTCATCTTGAATTTGGTTAATCATCTTGCCCTTAGGTCCGATGATTGCGCCAATAAGTTCAACAGGAACCTTGACCGAAATAATGCGAGGAGCAAGAAGGCTCATCTCATCAGGTGCATCGATTGCTTGGTTCATGATGTCAAGAATTGTTAGACGTGCTTCTTTAGCTTGAAGCAGCGCTGATGCCAAGATTGATGCTGGAATTCCATCAAGTTTGGTATCTAGTTGTAGCGCAGTAACGAACTCCTTCGTTCCTGCAACTTTAAAGTCCATATCTCCGAAAGCATCTTCTGCTCCGAGAATATCTGTGATCGCAACGTATTCAGTCTTGCCATCAACGACATCTGAAATTAGACCCATTGCAATACCTGCAACTGCTGCCTTAAGTGGAACACCAGCATTTAGCAGCGACATAGTCGATGCACATACTGAACCCATTGATGTTGAACCGTTAGATCCAAGAGCTTCTGAAACTTGGCGAATTGCATATGGGAATTCTTCACGTGTTGGAAGAACTGGAAGCAATGCGCGCTCTGCAAGAGCACCGTGGCCGATTTCGCGACGCTTTGGTGAACCAACACGACCAGTCTCGCCCACAGAATATGGTGGGAAGTTGTAGTTGTGCATATAGCGCTTGTGATTCTCTGGGCTCAAAGTATCTAGTTGTTGTTCCATCTTTAACATGTTCAAAGTTGTAACACCAAGGATTTGAGTCTCGCCGCGTTCGAAGATTGCGGAACCGTGAACACGAGGTATAACTTCAACCTCTGCTGTGATTGCACGAATATCGCGAATTCCGCGACCATCGATACGAATCTTGTCGCGAAGTACGCGTTGACGAACTAGATTCTTTGTAACTGAACGAAGGGCTGCAGAAACTTCTTTCTCACGGCCTTCGAAGCTAACAGCAAGCTTCTCTTTAACAACTTTGTTGATTTCATCTAGCTTTGTTTCGCGCTCTTGCTTTCCAGCAATTGTTAGCGCCTTAGCCATGTCATCTTTTGCTGCTGCTTCAACTGCAGCATATGCGTCATCTTGGTAATCCAAGTAGACCGGGAATTCACCAGTTGGCTTTGCAGCAACCTTTGCGAGATCCAGTTGTGCTTGGCAGAGAATTCGAATAAATGGCTTTGCAGCTTCTAGACCTTCGCCAACAATCTCTTCAGTTGGTGCCTTTGCGCCAGCCTTAATGAGGTTAATTGTCTGAGTTGTAGCTTCTGCTTCAACCATAATGATTGCAACATCACCATCAATAATTGAACCAGCAACAACCATATCGAAGACTGCTTTCTCCAAATCAGAGTGATTTGGGAATGCAACCCATTGGCCTTCAATCAAAGCGACGCGAACGCCACCGATTGGACCAGAGAATGGCAAGCCAGCAAGTTGTGTTGACATTGATGCTGCGTTAATAGCAAGTACGTCATACATATGATCAGGGTTAAGTGCCATAACAGTTACGACAACTTGGATTTCGTTACGAAGTCCCTTTACGAATGATGGACGAAGTGGGCGGTCAATTAAACGACAGGTAAGAATTGCATCTTCTGACGGACGACCTTCACGACGGAAGAAAGATCCTGGAATCTTTCCTGCGGCATACATTCGCTCTTCTACATCCACAGTAAGTGGGAAGAAATCGAATTGATCCTTTGGCTGCTTTCCAGCAGTTGTTGCAGAGAGCAACATTGAATCATCATCTAAATAAACAAGCGCAGTTCCTGACGCTTGACGTGCTAGGCGGCCGGTTTCGAACCGGATTTCGCGCTTTCCATATTTGCCGTTATCAATTACTGCAACGGCGGTCTTAACATCTTGACCTTCCATAGGTCGACTCCATTTCTAATGAACACACATCAGCAACGGATCTTCGATGGAAGCCCACGGGATCTATTTATTTTATAAAGATAGAAGGCCCGGAAGCCACAACCGAGGACCGATTCACTGATGAGTGAGTTTTGCTAATTTAGCGACGAATACCGAGTTTTTCGATAATCGCTCTGTAACGTGTTACATCGGTCTTTGCAAGATATTGCAGGATACGACGACGCTTACCGACCATAAGAATTAGACCACGACGGTTGTGGTGATCGTTCTTATTTACCTTTAGGTGTTCGGTGAGTTCTTCAATTCGCTTTGATAGCAATGCGACCTGTGCTTCAGGGCTTCCTGTGTCAGTAGCGGAAGCGCCGTACTTTGCAATAATTTCTTTTTTAACTGATGGTTGTAACGCCATTTGGTACTCCCTTTACTTTCACGAGGGCCTCGGTGTGATTCACGAAGGCTCGATTGCTCGCTTGTTGTGGGGCAAGGCTACCAGCGCCATTTGATCTGGAGAAATCCACCCGATCTGCTCTTATTTTAAGCGGGTAAATCCTGTCAATTCAGCGGCCGTATCACAATCGGCCTTCATCTGAATAAGCAAAGAATCTAGTGACTCAAATTTCAAGGTATCGCGAAGTCGGTGAGTGAATTCAATGGTTGCGAGGTGGTCGTATAAATCTAAATCCTTCTGATCAATTGCATATGCCTCAACCTGGCGACCACGTATTCCGGGAAAAGTTGGATTGGTTCCAATTGAAATTGCTGCTGCCCAACGGATATTTTCTACAGTTAACCAACCTGCATAAACGCCATCTGCTGGAATACATGCAAGGGAATCAAGTCCAATATTTGCAGTTGGGTAGCCAATTTCGCGGCCACGCTTTTCACCATGAACAACTGGTCCAACCAAGTAGTGGCTACGTGTTAAAAGTTCTGAAGCACGAACAACGTCGCCATCGAAGATTAAGCCACGAATTCGAGAAGAGGAGACTGGATTTCCACGATTCTCTGAGAGCTTTACGACCGTAGTATCAAAACCTTTTTTCGACTTCTGCAGAGTTTGTGAAGTACCCTCAGCTTTATGACCAAAGGTGAAGTTTTCGCCCACAACAACATGTGTTGCAGCAAGTTGTTTTACCAATATTTGATCTATAAATTCTTCAGGGGTAAGGGCTGCAAATTCTTTGGTGAAATCAATAACTACAACTTCATCGGCGCCATGAGCCTTTAACTGAGTGATTCGATCTTCAAGTGGAAGCAATTGCATTGGAGTTCGCTCTGGTGCAAAGATCGAAGTTGGGTGTGGATAGAAAGTTAGCGCAATTACTCTGCCCTCTGCTTTCGCTCTCTTAAGCAGCTCTTGGTGCCCAGCATGAACGCCATCGAAGATTCCGATGAGAACGCAGTTTCCAGGTTGAGCCATTGGATTATTCTTTCACGCTTACCAGGGTTGGGGTCGCAACATTCTTTCCATCAATCTCTTTATCTATGAGCAACGCCACAAATTCCCCGCTCTGATCTAGGGCTGCGACCGCTCCCGATTTATTACTTGCAGGAATAACGCGACCAAAAGAGATTTCATTGGCTTCTGCAAAATCTATAGTTCGAATCGGCAAGATCCGCGAGATTCCAGATGCTACTGAAATCAAGTTATTGCTATCGAGTTCGGAGCACTCGGTGATACCAAATGGTGAAACTAAGGTACGGCGCAGCGACGTTAGATGGCCGCCAACTTTCAATAGATCGCCAAGATCGCGTGCGATTGCCCGAATATAAGTTCCAGCGCTACAGGTGACGACAACTTGGAGATCAATAAATTCGCCGACAGTTGTTATAGAAAGAACATCTATCTCGGAGATATTTACCTCGCGGGCAGGAATATCTACAACTTCCCCATCGCGAACTCTCTGATGTGCGCGCTTGCCATCAATTTTTATTGCAGACACTGAACTAGGTTTTTGTGCAATGTTGCCGATAAATTTCGTTACACCTTCACGCACCTGATCTTCACTAATTCCAGATGCATCTGTTGTTGAAGTAACTTCACCTTCACGGTCATCAGTATGTGTAGCCTGGCCTAAACGAATAGTTGCTTCATATTTCTTGGTGCCATCAGTAACATATTGTAAAAGTCTAGTTGCTGCGCCAACGCCTAAAACCAAGACACCTGTCGCCATTGGGTCGAGAGTTCCGGCATGCCCAACTCGCTTCGTTCCGAATACTTTTCTCGCCTTAGCCACAACGTCATGACTTGTCATGCCAGCGGCTTTATCAATCAGCGCGAAGCCATGCATAATTATTTTTACTCTTCAGCGTGCTTGTATGGATCAGCTTCGCCAGCCGGCTTTGCACCTTCACGAGCTTTAGCAAGTTCAGCATCTTTGCGCGCAACTTCAAATAATAAATTGTTCATTGCGGATGCGCTCTCTTGTAAACCATCTTGGAAGAATTCAAGTGATGGCGTAATTCGAAGCCCAAGAGTACGGCCAACTTCAGTTCGCAACATTCCGCGCGCTGAATTAAGGGCAATTGCAGTTGCGCTTTGTGCCGCTTCATCACCAAGCACAGTATAAAAAATAGATGCTTGTTGTAGATCGCCAGTTACTCGCACATCGGTAAGAGTTATGAAGCCAAGACGCGGATCTTTAACCCGCGTCTCAAGAGCTCCGGCAACTATCTCTTTAATTCGGTCTGCCACTTTTAATGCACGATTCGAGGCCATTTGTTATACGCGCTTCTTCTCGCGTAACTCGTAGGTCTGAATGATGTCGCCAACTTGAATGTCTTTGAATGAACCAAGTCCGATACCGCACTCGTAGCCATCCTTAACTTCAGTTGCATCATCCTTGAAGCGACGCAATGAATCAACTACTAGACCTTCGCCAACTAGAACACTATTTCTAAGTGTTCTCGCCTTAGCGTTACGTCGAATAGTTCCATCTTGAACCAAGCAGCCAGAAATATTTCCGAACTTGCTTGATTTGAAGATATCGCGAACTTCAGCGTTACCAAGAACAACTTCTTCAAACTCTGGCTTTAGCAAGCCCTTGAGTGAAGCTTCAATCTCTTCAATTGCATTGTAGATAACGGTATAGAAACGAATTTCTACGCCTTCAACTTCAGCAAAGGTTGCAGTTTGTGGTTCTGGCTTAACGTTAAAGCCGATGATTACAGCAGTCGAAGCAGATGCAAGAGTTACATCGCCCTTTGTGATTGCACCAACACCGCGGTGGATAACGCGAAGATCAACCTCACTTCCAACATCGAGTTGTAGCAAGGCATCTTCCAGCGCTTCAACCGAACCAGAAACGTCACCCTTAAGAATGAGGTTAAGTGTGCTGATCTTGGATTGCTCCATGAAATCTTCAAGTGAAACTTTCTTACGTGTCTTAGCAAGCAGCGCATTTCGCATTGCGAGTTGACGCTTTTCGGCAATCTGGCGAGCAGTTCTGTCATCTTCAGCGACTATGAATGAATCACCAGCACCAGGAACAGATGTGAAACCAAGTACTTGAACTGGGCGAGATGGACCAGCTTCAGTAACGGCATCTCCGTTCTCATCTAACATCGCACGAACACGACCAAATGCTCCACCGGCAACGATTGCATCTCCGACGTGCAGCGTTCCGCGTTGAACAAGAACTGTGGCAACTGGGCCACGGCCCTTATCTAGGTTCGCTTCGATCGCAACACCACGAGCAACATCGTCGGCAATTGCACGAAGATCGATTGCGGCATCTGCGGTAAGAAGAATTGCATCGATGAGAGCATCAATACCTTCACCTGATTTCGCAGATACGTTTATGAACATTGTTGTTCCGCCGTACTCTTCTGCGATCAAGTTGTATTCAGTTAATTGCTGACGAATCTTGTCTGGGTTTGCACCCTCTTTATCAACCTTGTTTACCGCTACAACAATTGGCACATCGGCCGCTTGCGCATGGTTTAAGGCTTCAATTGTTTGTGGCATTACGCCATCATCCGCAGCGACTACTAGTACTGCGATATCAGTTACCTTCGCGCCACGAGCACGCATTGCGGTGAATGCTTCGTGACCCGGAGTATCGATAAATGTAATCGCGCGATTTTGACCTTCATGATCATGGTGAATTTGATAAGCACCAATGTGCTGGGTAATTCCACCTGCTTCGCCGCGACCGACTTCGGTCTTGCGAACTGCATCCAACAAACTTGTTTTACCGTGATCAACGTGGCCCATAACCGTAACGATTGGCGAGCGCACAACAAGATCTGCCTCATCGATATCGGCAAGCTCTTGATCAAGGTCAATATCGAATTGTTCAAGAAGTTCGCGATCTTCATCTTCTGGGCTTACAACTTGAATTTTATAACCAAGTTCTGCCCCAAGAAGTGTGAAGGTATCTTCATCAACAGATTGTGTAGCAGTAACCATTTCACCTAAGTGAAATAGCGCAGAGACTAACGCGGCTGGATCGCCGCCAATTTTCTCTGCAAAATCCATAAGGGTTGCGCCGCGACGTAGGCGAATTGTTGACTTGCCATCGCCGTGTGGAATGACTGCGCCACCAAGTGATGGTGCCGCCATATTGTCGAACTCTTCACGTAACGCTTTCTTACTCTTATGCGCCTTGCGAGATTTTCCACCTTGCTTTCCAAATGCACCAGCAGTTCCGCCACGTTGATGACGGCCACCGCCTTTACCGCCTGGACCACCTGGACCACCAAATGTTGTTGGTGCGCCACCAGCGTTTGCGTTCGGTGTGCGATATGGAGAATTTGAATTTGGTGCGCTAGTTGTTGAACCGCCGGGACCACCCTGACCACCCTGACCACTTGGACGGCCACCACTTGTTGGTGCTCCAGTTGTTGGACGATTTTGTTGCGGTCTTGCAGCGAAACCTGGACGAACAGATCCTGGACGTGCACCTGACATTGGTGGACGTTCACCTGGACGCAATGGTCGTTGTGCTGGTGGGCGTGGCATGGCATTTGCACCAGAACCACCACTTGAACCAAATGGATTATTTCCAGCGCGAGGAGGACGTGGCATTGAAGGTGCAGCAGGTCTAACCGCTGAAGTTGGAGTTACTGGTGCGACAGGTGCAACAGGTTTTTCTGGAGCAACCGGAATTTCGCTCTGGGCTTTTGAAAGTTGTTCGCGGGTTGCTTCTGGAAGGGCGGCAAGTGCCGCTTCAATCTCTTCTGCAGTTGGGACGGCTGCTTTCTTCGCAGCAACCTTCTTAGCTGCGGCTTTCTTAACTGGTTTTGGTGCAGCATCTGCGGGCTTGAGATCTGGGAACTTATCCATCAACTTGCGCACAACGGGTGCCTCAACAGTTGATGATGCAGATCGAACGAACTCGCCGACTTCTTGTAACTTAGCGAGGAGCTCTTTGCTCTCTAAACCTAAATCTTTTGCTAATTCGTAAACGCGGACCTTTGCCACAGTTGCCTTCCTGTCTTGGCCCCACGTCTTAATTGGAGCCTAAATTAATGCCTTAATCATGAGCGCGAGGTGCTCATGGTTACTTAGTTTCCCAATTTGGGTTTGACTTGCTTGACATAGCTTTCGCTCCTTATATTTTTACAACTTGTTAGTTAAAAATTTCTCCAGCGGATCTGTAGAAAGATTCTCATCTGTTCTAAAGGCCCGTTGAAATGATCTGCGCTCCTTTGCCACATCGAAACAACTTCGATGTAACCAAGCACCGCGACCAAATTTTCGGTGATCTTCATCAGGCAGAACCTGATTTCCGATCCGAACTACGCGAAGTAATTCCCTGAAGTTCTCGCGCTTGCGACAAGCTATGCAGCTCCGAATCGGAATCGGCATCTCTTATCCCTCACATTTGAAACTAGCAGGGGCCAACCTTACTCGCGAAAATCAGATGTTCCCAATCAGCGAGGAACCGCCCTGCGATTATGCGGGAAATTCACCCTCTTCTTCAACCTCTTCTGGCTTTGGCTTTTGAATCCGCTCAACTGGATTATCTGGGTGGATATCAATTCGCCATCCAGTAAGCCTTGCTGCAAGACGAGCATTCTGGCCATCTTTTCCAATTGCAAGTGAGAGTTGGTAATCCGGAACAATTACTTTCGCAGATTTACTTTCAAGATCAACAACCTCGCAACTTGAAACTTTTGCTGGGGCAAGGGCATTTGCGACATAAACTGCTGGATTTTCTGAGTAATCAACGATGTCAATCTTCTCGCCATTTAACTCATCCATAACGGCCTTTGCGCGAGCACCAACTGGGCCGATAAGTGCGCCTTTAGGACTTACACCTGCGCGGTGTGAACGAACTGAAACTTTACTTCGGAATCCTGGTTCGCGAGAGATCCCAACAATTTCAACGATTCCATCTTTTAACTCTGGAACTTCTAGCGTGAAGAGAGTTTTAACAAGGAGCGGATGAGTTCTAGAAAGTGTTACTTCTGGTCCCTTAAGCCCTTGCTTTACATCTACAACAAAACACTTAATCCGTTGACCGTGTATATATGTTTCGGTGGGAACTTGTTCGACAGGTGGGATTTTTCCTTCGACGCGACCTAGGTCAACATAAACAATTGTTGAATCACGGCCTTGCTGAATTACTCCAGAAATTACCTCGCCGACGGTAGCTGAAAATTCTTCAACGACGTCCGCATCTTTTGCGGCCCGCATCCGCTGTTTAATCTCTTTGCGAGTGATTGATTTAATTACTTTCTCGAAACCTTCAGGCATATGAGTGAGCGTTTCGGTATAAATTCCCTCTTCATCAAATTGTGGAACATGGATCAAGATTTCACCATCAACTCGATTTAAAACTGCGCGACCTTGTGGCTTAGCATCTTCCAACTCGACATAAGCTTCAGTAACGGCATTTTCAATTGCGCTAATCATTTTCTCGAGTGGAATTTCACGCTCAATTGTTAACGCAATAAGTGCGTCGACATCTACACTCATTTGAATTCAATTTCTAAGACGGCTCGCTTTATATCTTCAAAAGATACTTTTTCAGTGCCAACAAGAACTGTAGCTTCAGTTGATTCACCGATTCGACCTTCAATAACAGCGCCACTTACCATTGTGATTTTTACCAGTCGATCAAGGTTCTTGCGCCAGTGGCGGGGTTTTGTAAGGGGCCGATCTAGGCCAGGTGAAGTTACTTCAAGAGTAAAAGCACCATCCCCCAGAACTGGCAGCGCCTCGATAACTTCGGAAATCTGTTTTGTTACAACGGTTACTTGATCTAAATTTAAATGGGTATCGCTATCAACAATTACCGTGAGAATTTTAACTTTTCCAGCAGTCGTAATTGTGAGCTCTTCTAGGTAATTTCCAGTTGCTTCAATTATTGGCCGGATAGCGGCGCTTACTTCTTCGTTTAATGGCATCTCGCCTAGCCTTTCCAGTATTAAGTTTTAATTAGCGAGCCAATCATAACCCACTTTCGCAATCAGAATTGTCGTCACTACTAAGAATACTTTTCGTACCAGTGGCGAACCACCACGTATTGCCAATCTTGACCCGAAGATAGCGCCACAAACATTTGCGAGGGCGAGGGCGAGCCCCAGCTTCCACCAGATATGACCAGTTAATTGAAAGGAGATAATCGCACCGAAGTTTGTCGCAATGTTTACCAATTTTGCGGTGGCAGATGCTTTTAGAAATGCATAACCGACTAAACCAACCAACAAGAAGACTAAAAAGGTTCCGGTTCCAGGCCCAAAGATTCCGTCATAGAAACCAATGGTTAAACCAAGGCCAATAACTATCTGGTGGCGCCTGCGATCTGTAAATCGCAAGCTTTCAGTTATTCCAAGTTGCGGCTTGCGCCAGGTATAGATTGCAACGCTAATAAGCAAGAAAATTATTAACGGTCTAAATACTGAAGTCGGGAAAGTACTTGCAAGCCTGGCGCCCAAGGCCGAACCAACAAAAGCCGGAAGAGCCATATATGAAGTCAGCTTTAAATCAGGTTTAACACTTCTAAAATAATTTGCTGCGGCTGATGAAGTTCCAAAGATAGAAATTACTTTATTTGTGCCAAGAATTAGCGGGATTGGCTTTTCGGATAGGCCGATCAAAAGCGCTGGGAGTTGAATTAGCCCACCACCACCAGCCTTTGCATCAACAAAACCAGCAAAGCCTGCTGCGATTACTAGAAAGATTGCGGTTTCAATACTCATGTGGCCCCAACTAATTAAGAATTCAATACCTTTGTAGTTATCTCAGTGACGGCCTTTAAAAGTTCAATCTCAGTTTTTTCACCAGTACTGCGTACTCGGAATTCAACTTTACCCTCGGCAAGAGCTTTGCCAACGATTACAATAAATGGGATTCCGATTAGCTCGGCATCTTTGAATTTAACACCGGCACTTGCTTCGCGGCGATCATCAAACATCACGCGCAAGCCTTTCTCCTCCAAATCTTCTGCCAAGGTAAGTGCGGCTTTAAATACTTCATCCTCCTTGCCGGTTGCAACAATATGAATATCTGCAGGAGCAATTTCACGTGGCCAATTAAGCCCGATCTCATCATGAGTCTGCTCTGCAATCGCAGCAACTGCGCGCGATACTCCAATTCCATAAGAACCCATCGTCACAACTTGAGATTTTCCATTCTGATCTAAAACAGTTAAATCAAGAGCCTGGGCATATTTGCGGCCTAGTTGGAAGATGTGGCCAATTTCAATCGCTCGATCAATTACAACCGGAGTTTCACACTTTGGACACAAATCACCTGCGCGAACTTCAGCTGCTTCTAAATATTTTTCAACTTCAAAGTCGCGGCCATTGGTTAGGAAACGAACGTGTGTGTTCTTCTTATTTGCACCAGTAATCCAATGTGAACCAGGAACGATTCTTGGATCTGCGTAAACCGTAACACCTAGTTTCTTTGCATCTTGTGGTCCAACATATCCCTTGACAAGTGCTGGGAACTTTGCGAAATCTCCATCTTCAAAGAGTCGAAGTTCTTGAACTCCTGGCAAATTTGCCTGCAGACGTTTTAAATCAACTTCGCGGTCTCCGGGAACCAAAACAGAAATTGCTTTATCATCGGCCATCAGTAGCACATTCTTTAAAGTATCTGATGCTTGATGTCCGATACCAAATTTCGAATTTAATAAATCTACAAGTGAGTCAATCGTTGGAGTATTTGGTGAATCGAATTCATCCATTGCTGCAGGTACAGAGCCAGAATATGGCGCAACTTTTGTGACCATCGCTTCAACATTTGCGGCATAACCACATTTGTTACAGAGCACATAAGTGTCTTCACCGGTTTCACATGGTGCTAAGAATTCTTCAGAACCAGAACCACCCATAGCGCCAGATACTGCTGAAACTATGTTGTATTTGAGGCCAAGTCGATTAAAGGTTTTTATATAAGCTTCGCGATGTTTATTGTAAGAAGCGATTAAGCCAGCATCATCGATATCAAATGAGTATGAATCCTTCATAACAAATTCACGTCCACGAATGATTCCGCTGCGTGGTCTAGTCTCATCACGGAATTTAGTTTGAATTTGGTAGATCGAAAGTGGTAAATCTTTGTAAGAAGAGTATTCACCCTTAACCATCAAGGTAAACATCTCTTCATGCGTTGGTCCTAGTAAATAATCATTTCCGCGACGATCTTGCAATCTAAATAAATCTGGTCCGTACTCTTCCCAACGATTCGTCTTCTCATATGGTTCGCGTGGCAAGAGCGCTGGAAAGTGAACTTCCTGAAACCCTGCGGCATCCATCTCTTCGCGGATTATGCGCTCGATATTTCGATATGTGATGTAACCAAGTGGCAACCAGGAATAAACACCAGATGCGATTCGGCGAACGTATCCCGCGCGAACTAATAGGCGGTGGCTGGCTACCTCGGCATCTGCTGGATCATCACGAAGGGTGCGCAGCAGCAAGGTAGACATTTTTAACATGGGCTTACCTTACCGAATTTATTTAGCAGTTACGGTTGGCGTTCCGCTTTCAACGCCAGCAGCTTCCATTTCATCGGCTAATCGCATAGCTTCCTCGATAAGAGTTTCAACAATTTGGCTCTCTGGAACAGTCTTTATTACTTGACCCTTAACAAATATCTGGCCCTTGCCATTTCCTGATGCAACCCCAAGATCTGCCTCGCGCGCTTCACCAGGCCCATTTACTACGCAACCCATTACTGCAACGCGAAGTGGAACTGTCATTCCTTGCAATCCAGCTTGTACTTTCTCTGCCAAGGTATAAACATCAACTTGGGCGCGGCCACATGATGGACAAGAAACAATCTCTAATTTACGTTGGCGAAGATTAAGTGATTCGAGAATTGAAATTCCAACTTTTACCTCTTCAACCGGTGGCGCAGAGAGTGAAACGCGAATTGTGTCGCCAATTCCTTCTGACAGGAGAATTCCAAATGCAGTTGCAGATTTAATTGTTCCTTGAAAGATTGGACCAGCCTCTGTTACACCAAGATGAAGTGGATAATCACATTTGCTGGCAAGTAATCGATAAGCCTGAACCATTGTTACTGGGTCGTGGTGTTTAACTGAAATTTTAATATCGCTAAAGCCATGCTCTTCAAAAAGTGATGCCTCCCAGAGCGCAGATTCGACAAGCGCTTCTGGAGTTGCTTTGCCATATTTTGCTAGAAGTCTTGGATCGAGAGAGCCAGCATTAACACCAATACGAATTGGAACTCCTGCGTCACCCGCAGCTTTTGCAACTTCTTTAACCTTGTCATCAAATTGTTTGATATTTCCGGGGTTAACGCGGACTGCTGCGCAACCTGCATCAATTGCGGCAAAGATATATTTTGGTTGGAAATGGATATCTGCGATTACCGGAATTTGTGACTTCTTAGCTATCTGGGCAAGTGCATCAGCATCATCTTGACTCGGTACCGCTACGCGAACTATTTGGCAACCAGATGCAGTGAGTTCAGCAATCTGTTGCAGGGTGGCATTTACATCTGAGGTAAGTGTCGTGCACATTGATTGGACACTTACTGGGGCATCTCCACCGACTAGAACTTTTCCAACTTTAAGTTTCTTACTTTTGCGGCGAGGCGCCAGAGTAGGTGGTGGCGCGGTTGGCATTCCGAGGTTTACCATGGTTGCATCCTAGATTATTGGTAGAGATTTATTGGATTGAAAATATCTGCAGCAAGTAGGAGAAGTGAGAGAACTGCCAATATTGCAAAAACTGCGAGCGTCAGGGGCACTAGCCTCTCGACATCGATTGGTGCTGGCGGACTTTCTTTCCGCTGTTTGGCTCGTAATCGTCGTACGCCATCAACAATCGCAACTGCCATGTGGCCACCATCAAGCGGTAGGAGTGGAAGCAGGTTAAATACACCAACAAAGATATTTAGACTGGCGATAATAATTAAGAAGGAAGCAATCTTCTCTCGAGATTGTAATTTTGGATCACTTGCTGTTTGTGCACTAACTCTGGCAACTCCGACAACTCCGACCAAGCCCTGGGCATCGCGCTTTTCGCTGCCAAAAGTCTGACGTACTAGCGCCGGAATCTTAGTAGGAAGAGAGATCAGCGATGTAACACTGTTACTTAGAAGATCTTTCGTTAAGCGGGCGCTATTTGCAATCGCCTTAAATGAACCATCTTTACGCGTCCCAAGTTTATTAATTACTCCAAGGTAGCCAATCTTTTTACCATCTAAAGTTCGGGCTGCGGGAGTAATAGGAATTAAGAGCCGCTCGCCATTTCGCATTACAGTGAGCGTTATCTCCCTATTTGCTGAAGCACGAATAGTTGTAGTGTAATCAGACCAATTATCAAATTCTTTACCGTTTATAGCGACAACCTGATCATTTGCTAGTAAGCCAGAAATCTTCGCTGGTGAAGGAGCAGATGTTGCCGAACATTTAGTATCAGTAACTCCGCTCGAAGTATTTAGAACACAAGGAACAACTTCGCTGATGGTATTAGTGACTGTGGTAACGCCAACGCCTGCGAGAAGAATGAAAAGAATTAGAAAACCAAGAACAAAGTGCAGGAAAGAACCAGCTCCGAGAACGATTAAGCGTTTTGGAACAGAGGCTAAGTAAAAGGCGCGATGCTTTACATCTTCAGGTAACTCTTCATTTACTGACATGCCAGAGATTCGGCAGTATCCACCAGCGGGAATTGCTTTGATTCCAAACTCAGTTTCGCCTCGTTGAAATGACCAGATCCTTCTGCCAAAACCGAGAAAGAATTCGGTAACTCGCATCGAGAATTTCTTAGCCGTTAAATAATGCCCAGCTTCATGGACCATAACTGAGAAGAGAAGTGCAACTACAAAGGCTAAAACTCCGAGAATACCTAAACCTGGAAAATTCACTTGCGCTCCTGAACTAATTGGGCTGATATAACTCTTGAATCATTCTCGATAGCACTGACATCAGCGAGCGATCTTATTGTTACCGGTGAATTTCCGCCTAACTTCTGAACTGTTGCATCAACTACATCAACGATTTGAGCAAATGAGATCGCGCCATTTAGAAATCCTTCTACCGCAACTTCATTGGCCGCATTAAAGATTGCTGGAAGTCCCCCACCGAGTTCACCGCATCTGCGAGCTAAATCTACGGCTGGAAACTTTGTGTTATCAATTGGTGCAAAATCCCAAGAGTGGCTTAGATTCCAATTGATAGGAGGCGTCGCTTTAGGAATTCGGTTGGCACCAGAAATTGCATATGCAATTGGGCCCTTCATATTTGGCGGACTAGCCTGTGCGATGGTTGAACCATCTACAAATTCCACCATTGAATGAACAATAGATTGTGGATGAATTACTGCACTGATTTTGGAATATGGAAGATCAAAGAGGTAGTGCGCTTCAATAATTTCTAAACCTTTATTCATTAACGTAGCAGAGTTAATTGTTACGACCGGACCCATCGACCAAGTTGGATGGTTTAGCGCTTCGGCGACTGTGATATCTGATAGGTCGCTACGATCCCTAAATGGTCCACCACTCGCAGTCAAAATAACTTGCTTTACTTCCGAAGCCTTACCGCTTAAGAAACATTGGTACAAAGCAGAGTGTTCGGAGTCAACTGGAATAATTCGATCTCGCCCGAAAGCCATTACCAAATCGCCACCTGCTACAAGTGATTCCTTATTTGCGAGCGCAACTTTATTTCCCACCGAAAGTGCCGCAAGTGTTGGTCCAAGTCCGATTGATCCAGAAATTCCATTTAGTACAACGCCACAAGTCATCGCTGCAATTTCCGATGCTGCAGTTGGGCCATCGATTACTTGGGTCTTGCCCAGTTTTGAAATTAAAACCTCTCGATTTCCCGTAGTTGCTACTACCGGTACCGAAAACTTATTTGCCTGTTCTGCTAAAAGTTCAAGGTTTTTAGAGCCTGCCGAAAGACCAATTACTCGGAACTTATCTGGGTTAGCCTCAACTATTTCTAGCGCTTGGGTTCCAATTGATCCCGTTGAACCAAGGATGACTAAATCGATAGGAGCGGACACTCCCCCATTCTAAGTAGTAATAGGCAGAAAATTTGCTTCAGATCGACTGCGTCCATGACTGGTCCAAATTCCCAGCAAATTATCAAAGGAGGAAATGAAGCTTTTTCCAGCCGCTAACTTAAGAGTCGAAGCCAAGCCCTAGTACATCCAAGAGTTTAAGCCACAAGTTTCGCTTGCCTTGATTCATATCTGATTTATTAATTGACCATTGCGTTAATCGAATAAAGATAAATTTAAATGGTTCTGGTGGGAATGGCAGCGGCTTCTTTCTAACCATGCGCAATCTGGTCCGCTCATTATCTTCACTATCTAAGAGATCCAACATGACTTGAGCACCGAAGCGAGATGCTCCAACACCAAGTCCGGTATATCCCATTACATATACGACTCTTCCGCGATGGGCTTGGCCCCAGAATTGGGTGAAGCGCGAGCAAGTATCAATTGCACCGCCCCAACCGTGAGTGAATTTAATTCCCTGTAGCTGTGGGAAAGTTTCCAAAAATGCTTGTGCCAGGTGTGCGTAAGTTTCAGCACTGCTCTCATATTCGTGGCGAACTTTTCCACGGAAGTTATAGATAGCGTCATATCCGCCCCACAAAATCTCATTATCTTTAGTTAGGCGGTAATAGTGGAATTGATTTCCAGCCTCTGAAAGTCCTTCGCGATTCTTCCAACCAATTGATTCCATCTGGGCTGGTGTAAGTGGCTCTGTAACTAATTGAAAATCGTAGACTGGAACAACATATTTCTTAGCGCTCCTGATCAGTGAGCGATAAACATTTGTTGCGAGTGCAACTTTCTGCGCGAATACTTTTCCATATGGAGTGTGAACAGTAATTCCTGTACTTGTGCGTTCTAGTCGTAGCGCGCTGGTGTTTTCATAAATTTGTACTCCACTGGCAATACAAGCTTGTTCAAGGCCCCAAACTAAACGTGCTGGATCGACAAGTGCAGTTCCATCTGGATCCCAAAGTCCACCAACAGATAGCGGAGAATTAACACGAGCTTGCATTTCTTTTCTACTTAAAACTTCAACGCTATCGCCAAATGAATTACGGAGATTAGCTTCCTCAATTATTCCTTCCATCTGCCACTCTTCATTAGCAACACTGATCTCACCCGTCAATTCAAAACCACAATCAATCTTGTACTTCTTAATTGTTGCTTCAATACCTTCAAGATTTTCGCGACCCAACCGTTCGATGATTGCCATCTCATCTTTGAAGCGGTTGTAACCATTCATAAATCCATGAGTTAAGGAGTAGCTGCAGAATCCACCATTACGACCGGATGCACCAGCACCAGTTTCGAGTTGTTCAATAATTATTACCTTGCGCTCTGGGCTCTTCTCTTTGGCTAATAGCGCGGTCCAAAGTCCGGTATATCCGGCGCCCACAATGCATAATTCAGTTGTTGTTTCACCAATAAGTGTTGGATGAGCTTCAGGTTCTAATGGGTCAGCATCGAGCCAATACAACTGAGGTTGCATATGCGAGAGATGTTTTAAATAGGAGGAGTCGTTGTTAGCAATCAAGTTAGCCATCGCGTAATCCGGCCGAAACCGGGATCACATCTTCCGGCGGTTTACTAGTTGCCCCACGATAACAATTGTTAGGGCTAAGAAGAACATTGCAGAGCCAATTACATTTGCCTGTGCTGGAATTCCCCGAGCTGCAGATACGTAAATAAATTTAGGAAATGTCGTCAAAGTTCCAGAGTTGAAGTTTGTGATGATGAAATCATCAAAGGAGAGGCTAAATGCCAGAAGGGCGGCACCTGCAATGCCTGGTGCTACTAAAGGCAAGGTAACTCTTCTAAATGTTTCAAACTCATTTGCATAGAGATCCATCGCTGCCTGTTCAAGTCTGGGATCTAGGCTTGCGATACGCGCCTTAACCGTAACAACAACAAAAGAGATACAGAAAACAATATGTGCAATAACTGTTGGCCAGAAGCCAGGATTAATTTTAAATACTAAAAATAGTGAGAGCAGAGAAGCACCTAAAACAATTTCTGGAGTTGCCATTGGCAAGAAGATCAGAAGATTGGATGCTGAGCGACCTTTAAAATTATGGCGCCCGATAGCAAATGCAATCATGGTTCCCAGAATTGTTGAGAAGAACGTTGCAAGGAAGCCAATCTTTATTGAGTTGCCAAGAGCGCTGCAAACTTCGGGCGCACCACATGGATTCTGCCAGTTCTTGAAGGTAAAGGCCTGCCAAATTAGATTGCTCTTGCCAGCATCATTAAATGAGAAGGCGAAGGTATATGCAACTGGAATAAATAGGTAGGTAAAGGCAAAGATTGCATAGATGCGAATTAAGTTCCGGCCAATCCATCTTTGAATGCGTGCACCGGTAGGAATTGTTGGAATCGTTGCATCTTTAACTTTTTGGCTCATACCAACTCCTCCGTTCCAGCTTTTCGTATGTAGAGCGTTACTAGAATCAGAATTGCCGCCATCAAAGTAAATGAGAGTGCTGCGGCAGTCGGGTAATCAACAATCTTGAAGAATCTAGATTCAATTACGTTACCGATCATCTTTGTAGTTGGATCACCGAGAATTGAAGCATTTACATAGTCACCAGCTGCTGGGATAAATGTCAGCAGCGTTCCGGCGACAACACCAGGCATAGAGAGTGGAAGAGTGACCCGTCTAAATGTGGTGAAGCCATTGGCATAAAGATCCCCAGATGCTTCAAGGGTTCTTGGATCAATACGATCAATCGATGCAAAGAGTGGCAGTGTCATAAATGGCAGGAAGTTATATGTCATACCCATTACAACGGCGAATGAGGTCGAGGTAAGAGTTGTGCTCTGACTGATAATTCCAAGTGAACGAAGAGTAGGAATAACGAAACCCTCTTCACCTAAGATCTGCTTCCAAGCAATTGTTCTAAGTAAGAAAGATGTGAAGAAAGGTGCAACTACAAGCACCAACAATAAGTTCTTATATTTTCCAGCTTTGAAGGCAATCGCATAAGCCAATGGGTATGCAATTGCCAGCGCTAGAAGGGTAGAAATTGTTGCAAAGAGAAACGAGCGACCAAATTGCTCTCTATTTGAGACAAAGGCATCAATATAATTTCGAAAGTGAAGAGTCTGCTCGTATTGCCCAGTATCTCCCCCAGCAATCTTTGTTTGCGTAGAAGTTTGGGCTAAGTTAATAATCGGCAGAATAAAGAAAGTGAATAGAAAACCAAATCCAGGAAGTAAAAGTAAATAAGGAGTGCGATTCTTACCCATTTTTACTCTTCGTCAAGAACTTCTGGTTCGACTTCTGATCCCGCGGTTGCATCTTCATCGCCTCGAAGTGCAAAGGTAAATGTTGGCTCCCATGAAATATTTACAGCATCGCCCTTTTTAAATGGTGCCACGCCATCATCATTCTGTTCGAAGACCATGAGTTCTTGGCCCCATGGCATCTCGACCTGGTATTGGGTTGAAACACCGATATAGGAAACATCTTCAATATGGCCACCAGTTAGAACATTTCCGCGAGTTTGGGTATTTAACAGTGAGATACGGAATTTTTCGGGACGGATGCCGGCATATGTTGAGTTATCAATCGCATGCGATCTGCTCTTTGGTAGCGCAATCTTCTGGCCATAAAGATCAACTATAAGTGAGTCGCCATCATTTCCTGAGATGGTTCCTTTAATCAAGTTTGATTGGCCAAGGAAGTTTGCGACATATGCAGTTTCAGGATTGTCATATAGATCTGCTGGAGAACCCATCTGTTCGATATGACCCTCATTCATAACGGCGATAGTGTCCGCCATTGTCATGGCCTCTTCCTGGTCGTGAGTTACGTGCACGAAAGTTAGGCCGACCTCTTTCTGAATCCACTTAAGTTCTATCTGCATCTGGCGACGAAGTTTCAAATCAAGTGCACCCAGAGGTTCATCTAGTAGAAGTAACGCTGGACGGTTCACGATTGCGCGGGCTAAGGCGATGCGTTGTTGTTGTCCGCCAGAAAGTTGGGTTGGTTTACGCTCTGCCAGATGCGGTAGTTCAACAAGGTTTAGAACTTTATCAACAGCTTCTTTAACGCCTTTCTGACCGCGGCGACGAAGTCCAAATGCAATATTTTCAAAGATTGTTAAATGTGGAAATAGCGCATAGTTCTGGAAGACAGTATTAATTGGTCGTTGGTATGGCTTAGTTGTTGTGATATCAGTTTCACCAAGATGAATGCTTCCTGCAGTTGGTTCTTCCAGGCCAGCAATCATTCGAAGTGTAGTTGTCTTTCCACAACCTGATGGCCCAAGCAGAGCAAAGAACGAACCTTTAGGAATAGTAAGAGTTAGATCATCAACTGCGGTGAAATCACCATAAGTCTTGGTGAGTCTTGTTAGCCGAAGATCGCCTCGCGCTTCTATTGAGGCTTTTGTCACTTAATTTCCTGCAGCTTTTTGGAAAGCTTCAGTCCAAGAAGTTTCTTCATCAGTTGTTAGCGAGCGGAAGACATGTAAGTTCGCGAGGGTTTTTTCAGTTGGGAAAATATATTCACTCTTTGCTAGCTCTGGATCGATCTTCTCCATCTCAGCTTGAGCGCCTTTTACTGGACATACATAATTTACATATGCCGCAACTTGCGCAGCAACTGCTGGATCGTAGTAATAATTAATAAGCGCTTCAGCGCTTTTCTTGGCTTCAGCTGTTGCGGTGTAAGGAATCATCAAGTTATCTCCAGAAATTGTTCCGCCAGATTCTGGAATTGCGAAATCAAATTTGCCCTTATTCTCTGAAGCAAGGATGAACATATCTCCGGACCAGCCTATAACTGCGGCTGCATCGCCAGAGGTTAAATCTTGAGCGTATTCATTTCCCTTAACTCCTCGAATCCAACCATCAGAAATCTTCTTTGCCATAAAATCTACAGCGCTCATATATTGATTTTCAGTGACCTTTGTAATATCAACACCTTGCGCAAGGAGAATAATTCCAATGGTGTCACGCAATTCACTTAGGACCACAATCTTGCCCTTGTTCTGAGGAGCAAAGAGATCATCAAGTGTGCGAATTCCCTTTGGATTCTTCGCTGTGTTCCAACCAAAGCCCGACATAATTCCCTGCCAGGTAAGTGATTGTTCACGCTTTGGATCATAAGAAGGGCTAGCTAATGTAGCTAAAATATTTGATGCATTTGGAATATTGGCGCCATCGAATTTTTGGGTGTAACCAAGTCGAATCCAACGTGCAGCCATCCAATCGGTAGGCGTCACGATGTCATATCCAATATCTTTCTTTAATTTTAATTGCGCTTGAACTTTGCCGAAGAACTCATCGTTATCGTTGTAATCTTCGAAATACTTTGTTTCAATTCCGGTCTTCTTGATGAATGCCTCAAGTGAAGGGTACTTCTTGGTCTTGCTATCAAAATCTAAGTAAAGCGGCCAGTTTCCCCAACGTAACGCTGCGCCTTTTCCGCCAGAACTTCCACCACTTGATCCACAAGATGCAAGAAAAGCTGCGGCGCCTACGCCACCGATACCGGCAAATACTCCGCGTCTTGAAATTTTCGCGGAAATAATATCTTTCAATCCTGGTTGGATCTCTTCGTGGGAGTTATCTGTAGTCATTGCACCACTCTCTTCTTAGGGCTAGCTCGTAATCAGCAACTATTGAGAACGGGGAAAGTCTAGCCCCACGAAGTTGCGATATTGCAACAGAAATGAGGCGAGTTTTTCCAAAAAATTACTGGGGATTAGGCGTTGAGGTTTGTCATGATGTGTTTGATACGGGTGTAATCCTCGAAGCCATAGCTCGAGAGATCCTTGCCATAACCAGAGCGCTTGAATCCACCATGTGGCATCTCAGCGACGATCGGGATGTGGGTATTAATCCAGACACAACCAAAATCAAAGGCTCTTGCACATCTCATTGCTCGACCATGATTACTTGTCCAGACACTTGAAGCAAGGCCGTAGGCAACGCCGTTAGCCATTGAAATCGCTTCTGCCTCATCCTTAAATTTTTGGACAGTAATTACTGGTCCAAAAATCTCGTTCTGAATCATCTCGTCATCTTGGCGAAGGCCTGCGATAACTGTTGGTGCGAAGAAATAACCTGGACGATCAACTTTGCTTCCACCAGCAACAATCTTCGCGTGGCTTGGGGTGCGCTCAACAAAGCCAGAAACTCGCGCAAGTTGGTCGGCGTTATTTAGAGCGCCATAAAGCACATCTTCAGTTGGGCCACCAGTTGCAATATTATTCTTTGCTTGATTTGCAAGAAGTTCGACAAATTTATCGTAGACATTTTCCTGGACTATTACTCGAGTAGCCGCAGTGCAATCCTGGCCAGCATTAAAGAAGCCAGTGATTGCTATATTTTCAGCAGCGTTTTCAAGGTCGGCATCATCAAATACAACTACTGGGGCTTTACCACCAAGTTCAAGGTGTACTCGCTTTAATTCACTCGCTGCAGATTTAGCAACTTCAATACCTGCACGAACTGATCCGGTAATCGAAACCATGGCAGGTATCTTGTGTTCAACAAGTGTGCGTCCAGTTTCACGGTCGCCACAAATAACATTAAATACGCCCTTTGGTAGAAACTCTGACATAACTTCTGCCATAAATACAGTTGATGCTGGAGTTGTATCACTTGGCTTTAAAACAACAGTGTTGCCTGCTGCAATTGCCGGTGCCCACTTCCAAACCGCCATCATCATTGGATAGTTCCATGGGGTTACTTGTGCGCATACGCCGATTGGTTCACGACGGATAAATGAGGTCATTCCGCGCATATATTCGCCCGCTGATTTACCTTCAAGATTTCTGGCAGCACCCGCAAAGAAGCGAATCTGATCTAACATCGGTGGAACTTCTTCGGAAGTAGTTAGAGATATTGGCTTACCGGTGTTCTCCACCTCTATTGCAATTAGCTCATCACTTCTTGCCTCGAAGGCATCTGCAATTTTATTTAGTGCGCGTTGACGTTCAGCTGGAGTTGTATCGCGCCATTCGACAAAAGCGCTACTTGCGGCGCTGAGTGCGCTATCGACATCATCCACTCCAGAGACTGGGGCTGTTGCATATGCCTGACCTGTGGCTGGATTAATAATTTCACTTGTTGCACCAGACTTTGCTGGTAAGGATTTTCCAGCAATAAAGTTATTTAGCTTTTTCATCCTCAGAGATTATCTCGGACGCGGCCAATTGACCACATGCGCCATCAATTTCTCGACCTCTTGTGTCTCGAACCGTTACTGGAACTTTATAGCTCTCTAAAACCCGAACGAACTCCGCTTCATCTTCGGGGCGAGATGCAGTCCATTTTGAACCAGGGGTTGGATTTAGTGGGATTAAATTCACATGGGCATTTCGATTCTTCAAAAGACGTCCCAATAAATCTGCGCGCCAAGCCTGATCATTAATGTCCCGAATCATGGCGTATTCAATTGAATAGCGTCGACCTGTCTTTGCTTCATATTTATCAGCAGCGGCTAAAACTTCACGAACTTTCCAGCGCGAGTTGATAGGAACCAAAGTATCGCGAAGTTCATCATCCGGAGTGTGAAGTGAGACTGCAAGTGTTACTGGAATTCCTTCATCGCAAAGTTTCTCAATTCCATTTACTAAACCAACCGTTGAAAGCGTTACCGACCTTGCACCAATTCCAAGTCCATCTGGTTGTGGCGCGGTGATATTTCTAATTGAACGCATTACTGGGTTGTAGTTAGCCATTGGTTCGCCCATGCCCATGAAGACCACATTTGAAAGTCTGGTTTCTCCGCCCGGTAATTCGCCATCAGCACAGATTCGTGCAGCTGCAACAACTTGAGCGGTAATTTCGCCGGCAGTTAGATTGCGGGTTAGCCCTGCTTGCCCGGTTGCACAGAAAGGACAATTCATTCCACAGCCAGCTTGTGAAGAGATGCAGACCGTAGTGCGATCGGAATAGCGCATCAGGACGCTCTCGACTAAAACTCCGTCATGCAATCGCCATAAATCTTTACGAGTCTTGCCACTATCTGTTGTAACAGATTTAACCAGGGTAATTAACTTTGGAACGAACTCTTTGGCAAGGGTCTCACGAAGATCTTTCGGGATATCACTCCAGGTTTCAGTATCGTCGTTGTAATGTGTAAAGAAGTGAACCGCCATCTGGTTTGCCCGAAATGCTGGAATTCCAAGTTCAATTGCTAAGGCTTTGCGCTCGGCCGGATCTAAGTCCGCAAAATGTTTTGGTGGCTTTACTCGTTGCTTTGGCTCGTCAAAGACTAATTTTAACTCGCTCATATCTTGAAGTGCCTAATAAATTCGAGAGCAAACCAGACCGCTGGTCCAGTGAATAAGACGGAGTCGATTCGATCGAGCATTCCCCCGTGGCCAGGCAAAATAGTACCCATATCTTTTATCGCTAAATCTCGCTTCACGGCTGATTCAATTAAATCCCCACATGTTGCAGTAACTACCGCAAGTAAACCAATTGCCGCACCGATCCACCAAGTATGCCCAAGTGCATATTGAAATATCAGCGCTGAACCAATAGTTGTTGCAATTATTGAACCAATTAAACCTTCCCAAGTCTTCTTTGGAGAGATGTGAAGAGCCAGTGGGTGTTTGCCAATTAAGACCCCAAAAATATAAGCGAAGGTATCGTTACAACTTACGAGAACTACGAGCGTGAAAATTCGAGCAAGACCCTCTTTATCGTGGGCTAGCAGCAGAATAAAACCGCCGAGAAAAGCTAGATAAAATATTGCAAATGCTGCAGCAGTAGATTTACGGACAAAATCTTTAGGGTTTTTGAAGAGAATATAAACCAAGACATTTGGGATTGCGATCGCGGTTGCAACTGCCAATCCAGATACTCGACCAAACCAAGCAGCCGCAAGCAGAATAGTTATTGCTGCTGCTATTACATTTCCTGGAAGTTCAATGCCGCCAGCCTTATATGCCCGAATTAGCTCTCTTGCTGCTAAAAGTATTGCAACCCAAACAAAAATTGCGAAGAGAAATTTAACAAATGAAATAGTTACAAAGACCACTGCGAGGAGGGAAAGTGAAACAAGGATTGAAGGCCCTAATTTGCGTCCAGCCCTGGCATTGATCGCCTCATTTAGCGAGTGAAAGTCATCCATAATTTAAACTTCGAGAAGTTCGGCCTCTTTATGCTTCAAGAGTTCATCGATTTTTGCTACGTGATCTGAAGTTATCTTCTCTAAATCTTTCTCACCGCGAGCTACATCATCTTTCCCAGCAAGTCCATCCTTCTCTAACTTCTCCATCGCCTCTTTTGCGGTGCGGCGAATGTTGCGAATTGAGATTCGAGAATCCTCAGCCTTATTACGTGCAACCTTGATGTAATCCTTACGACGCTCTTCAGTTAATTGTGGGAAATTTACGCGAATAACGCCACCATCGGATGCTGGATTTACCCCGAGATCTGATTCGCGAATCGCTTTTTCGATTGCTGCCGATGCGCCTTTATCGAATGGCGAAACAATCGCCATACGTGGTTCTGGAACTTGGAAAGAGGCAAGTTGTGAGAGCGGTGTCATTGCTCCATAATAATCGACGACAATCTTCGCAAACATCGCAGGATGGGCGCGACCAGTACGAATTGCGCCGAAATCTTCCTTCGCAACTTCAACTGCCTTATTCATCTTCGAAGTTGCATCACCTAAAGCTGTTGAAATATCGCTCATGTTCTCCCCTTATAGCCTTACGAAACTAAAGTTCCGACGCTATCGCCACGAACTGCTCGTGCGATATTGCCCTTGTTCTTCAAATCGAAAACAACAATCGGAAGGTTATTTTCTCGGCATAAACTAAATGCCGCGGCATCTGCTACTGCTAATGACTTAGATAAAACATCATCGAAACTTATGTTCTGGTACTTAACTGCTGAGGGATCCTTCTTTGGATCGGCTGAATAAACACCATCAACTCCACTCTTTGCGAGTAAGAGCGCTTCGGCACAAACTTCAAGTGCGCGTTGCGCAGCAACGGTATCTGTTGTAAAGAATGGCATTCCAGCACCAGCACCGAAAATTACTACGCGCCCCTTTTCTAAGTGTCGGATAGCGCGGCGAGGAATATAAGGCTCAGCAACTTGCCCCATTGTGATTGCGGTCTGTACTCGGGTATCAATACCCTCTTTTTCTAAAAAATCTTGAAGCGCTAGACAGTTCATAACTGTTCCGAGCATTCCCATATAGTCGGCGCGAGCGCGATCCATTCCACGTTGTTGTAGTTCTGCGCCACGGAAATAATTACCGCCACCTACAACGATTCCGATTTGAATTCCGCTGCGAACTACATCAGCGATTTGAGTTGCAACATCATGAACTACATCGGGATCTACACCGATACCTTTTTCGCCACCAAATACTTCGCCAGAAAGTTTAAGGAGCACTCTCTTATAACCTTTGCGGGCCATATTTAAGTGCTCCTTATCTACTTTTCTTACTAGTTTCTTATTAGTTCTAATAGGCGAGATTACTGTCCAACTCGGAATCGGTGAAATGCCGACACGGCTGTCTTTGCCTCATCTGCGATTTGCTGAACGGTCTTCTTGGCATCTTTAGCGAAGGCTTGCTCAAGCAAGCTAACTTCCTTAACAAAACCAGTTACGCGGCCCTCAACAATCTTGGCGATTGATGCCTCAGGCTTACCCTCTGCGCGGGCACTCTCTTCGGCGATGCGACGTTCGGTCTCAATGCTTTCGGCAGGAATATCTTCGCGACGAACGAATTGTGGAGCGAATGCTGCAATATGTTGCGCAATATCTTTTCCAGCTTCAGCTGCATCCTTAACAAGTTGAACCAAAACTCCAAGTTGTGGTGGCAAATCTGGGCTAGTGCGATGCAAATAAAGTGAGACTGGAGAACCTTGAAGAACTGCTACCCGGCGAAGTTCGATCTTCTCGCCGAGAGTTGCATTTCCTAAGTCAATTACTTCTTGAACAGTCTTACCGTTTGCCATTTTTGATGCGCCAAACTCTGCAATCTCGCCAATCTTGCTTGAAAGCAAGTGGGCTAGAAGTTCATCTGCAAGCTCTTGGAAGCGATCGCCCTTTGCGACGAAATCAGTTTCACAATTCAATTCAAGCATTACGCCAACATCGCCCTCAGCCTTAGCAAGCACCAAACCATTTGATGTTGTACGGCCTTCGCGCTTTGTTACGCCTTTTTGCCCCTTAACGCGGATAATTTCAACGGCTTTTTCGTAATCGCCATCTGCTTCATCAAGCGCCTTCTTGCAATCAAGCATTCCGGCAGCTGTTGCTTCGCGTAATCTCTTTACATCTTCAGCGGTGTAAGCCAATTTAATTATTCTCCTGTTACTTCTGTAATTGCTTCTGTAGTTGTTTCTGTAGTTACCTCTGCGGCTGGAGCATCGCCCTTTGCGAGAAGATCTTTCTCCCAATCAGCAAGTGGTTCTTCGCTCTTTGCAGTTTCAGCAACTGGTGCGACCTTATCGGCAGCAGCGGCTGCATTTGCAGAGCGTGCAGCAAGACCAGCAATTGCAGCATCAGTAATAACGCGGGTTAGAAGTGCAATTGAACGAATCGCATCATCGTTACCGGGGATCTTGTAATCGACTTCATCTGGATCGCAATTTGTATCCAAGATTGCAACTACTGGAATTCCTAGCTTGTGTGCTTCTGCAACAGCAAGGTGCTCTTTCTTAGTATCAACAACCCAAATTGCGCTAGGTAACTTAGTCATGTTGCGGATACCTTCAAGGTTCTTAGTTAGCTTCTCGCGTTCGCGACGAAGAACTAGGAGTTCCTTCTTTGTTAAAAGTTGGTCATTTGTATTCTCGAGAAGTTCGAGTTCCTTAAGACGTTGAATTCGCTTGTATACGGTTGGGAAGTTTGTAAGCATTCCACCAAGCCAGCGCTCTGTAACGTAAGGCATTTGCACGCGAGCAGATTGCGCCTTGATTGACTCATGTGCTTGCTTCTTGGTTCCTACGAAGAGGATATGTCCGCCTTTAGCAACGGTGTCTTTAATGAATTCGTAAGCACTATCAATTAGTGCAAGTGATTGTTGGATGTCGATGATGTAAATACCGTTGCGCTCAGCAAATATGTAGCGCTTCATCTTTGGATTCCATCGACGAGTTTGGTGTCCGAAGTGGACTCCGCTGTCGAGAAGTTCTCGCATTGTTACAACCGCCATGGCGGCACACTCCTTCTTGCCAACTTCTTGCGAAGTTAGCTCTCGGTTAATGGACCAACTTTTGTTGGCCCTCTAGCACTTAAACGCCGACCAGTTGCCTGGACCGAAATGGCTCTTGCTAAGTGCGTGAAGTCACCGCAATCTCACTTTTACATGGGTCGTGGTGCAGGGCAAATACTACCCGAGGAAATGTGATCCAAAATCCACCACAATAGCCAGCGTTATGCGCGTGGATGGGCCTGTTTGAAGGCTTGTTGAAGTCTTTGAGTTGAAACGTGAGTATAAATCTGAGTAGTTGCAAGTGATGCATGTCCCAATATCTCTTGCACCGTTCGTAAATCGGCACCGCCTTCCAATAAATGCGTTGCTGCAGAATGTCTCAATGCGTGAGGCCCCATACGTTCATAACCTTCTAGCGCAGATAGCGCTTCATATACAACGGTTCGAACTGCACGTTGATCAATTCTTTTCCCACGAGCCCCCAAGAAGAGTGCGTTCACTGAAATATTTGTTGCAACATGTGGGCGTCCATCTTTGATCCACGCCTTTAATGCTTTCATAGCTGGGTTGCCAATAGGAATTGTCCGTTCCTTATTTCCTTTACCTAATACGCGAATTGTTTGTCGCTCATAATCTACTGAATCAAAATCTAGGCCACACAACTCACTCACTCGGGCTCCGCTTGCATACAGCACTTCAACCATCGCACAATCTCGCAGCGATATGGGTGAATCTCCTTCTTCTCCAACGCGAAGTGCAAGAGCGTCCATTGCAAGAGTTGCACTAGGAATATCTAATACTTCAGGAAGCGTGCGGTGTGGTTTTGGCGTTACTAGTTGCACTCCAACATCAGTTTCTGTATATCCCTTTTTCTTCGCCCACTTAGTAAATAATCGTATAGATACTGCTCTGCGAGATAATGAAGTGCGAGCTCCACCTTTTACTTGCATATTGGCAAGCCATGAACGAATGTGAGAAAGTTCTAATTTCGAAATATCGGTAATACCTAGAGCGCCTAAATGTGCCGTCAAACTCTCAAGATCACCAAGGTAGGCACGGATTGTGTGATCGGAGAGGTGACGTTCTGTTCGTAAATTCTTTTCAAATGCGTCAATAATTTCTGCGAATTCAGAGTTAGACATGTACCTAGGTTACTCGGAGGTCCTGCCTTGTCGGATGAGGCCGAAGGTAAGCGCATCCTCGAGCGCCATCGCCGAGGCTGCAATAACGTTTTCGTGCACGCCAATGGTGCTCCATTCACCATGTCCATCACTTGTTTCAACTAATACGCGCGTTACCGCTCCAGTTCCTAAGCGACCTTCAAGGATTCGAACCTTGTAATCTGTGAGTTCAAGAATTTCTAACTCAGGGTAAAACTGTTTTAACCCAGAACGAAGCGCGTTATCGAATGCGTTAACGGGTCCGTTTCCTTGACCATTGCAAGAGATCTTTTTACCTTGTGCAGTAATTGTTACTTCAGCTTTAGTTGTAATGCTTTGATCAGCTGATTTCTCAACAGTGGTAAGCCAATGTTCAAT
>QYQH01000073.1 GCA_007280395.1 Actinomycetales bacterium
ATCAAACGGGCTCTAGGTTGTGTACTAATCATCGCAGGAATAAAGTTTTTGTTAGTACTAGCATAGGCACATGGCAGATAAAGATATGTGGTCAAAAAAAGCGGCCGCTTTTACATCCGATGCAAAGATTTTTATCGATGGAAAATACTGCGATGCTGCATCTGGTAAAACTTTTGACAATATTGCTCCAGGGCAAAATCGCACTATTGGTAAGAACGCGTCAGGAGATACTGAAGATATAAATCGAGCGGTGGCTTCGGCTAAGCGAGTATTTGACGCTGGAACCTGGCGAGATATGAATCCACGGGATAAGAAAATAATTATGTTGCGCTGGGCGCAGTTATTGGGTGAAAACCGTGAAGAGTTAGCTTTTCTTGAAGCTATCGACACCGGTCGTCCTATTAGTGATGCGTTATCCGTTGATGCGCCTAATTCAACGCGTGTAATTCAGTGGTATGCCGAGACTATTGATAAGACCTATGACGAAATAGCGCCTGCTCCACGCAACGCGCTTGCCATGATTACTCGTGAGCCGTTAGGAGTTATTGGCGCAGTAGTTCCGTGGAATTACCCGATGATGATCACTAGTTGGAAGTTGGGCCCGGCAATTGCCATGGGAAATAGCATCATCGTTAAACCTGCTGAAAACTCTTCACTGAGTGCACTGAAGATGGCAGAGCTGGCAACTGCCGCCGGATTACCTGATGGCGTCTTTAACGTTGTTCCAGGTTTGGGCGCAGAAGCCGGTCAAGCTCTTGCTCGACACATGGATGTTGCCAAGATCGCATTTACTGGCAGCGGACCAACTGGGCGCAAGATGATGCAGTACGCCGCCGAATCAAATATGAAAGCAGTATCTCTTGAGCTCGGTGGCAAAAGTCCACAAGTTATTCTGAAGGACTGCGTTGATCTACAGGCTGCAGCTTCGACTATTGGGTGGGCGATTTATTACAACGCCGGACAAACGTGTAACGCTGGTTCACGAATCATTATTGAAAAAGAGATTAAAGAAGAGCTCTTTCAACACCTGCACACCTTCTTAGAAAGCTTTGTTGTTGGGGATCAATGTGATCCAGCTACTCAGATGGCAGGCTTAGTCTCGGAGATTCAACGTGACCGCGTAAATTCATACTTAGATCTCATTGGCCAAGAGGGTGAAAAACTCATTTTTGGTGGAGAAAAAACTAGTGGTAATGATTTATTAATCAAACCAACGTTAGTTGATAACGTAAAACCAGATTCGCGTTTAGCTCAAGAAGAGATCTTCGGCCCCGTGCTTGTAGCAATAGATGCCAACAATGAAGACCATGCGCTGCAGCTAGCTAATAGAACTGAATACGGTTTAGCCGCATCAGTCTGGACAAGTGATATCGCCAAAGCCCATAAGTTTGCGCGCAATCTTCGTGCCGGAACCGTCTGGGTAAATACCTTTGACATGCTAGATGTCATCACGCCCTTCGGTGGCTTTGGTGCATCTGGTGGAGGCCGCGATAAATCTTTACATGCCCTAGATTCTTACAGCGCTTTAAAAACTACGTGGGTCGATCTTAATTAACCATCACTACTAAGCAAGAGGAGTACGCGAGAGTGAAAATGAAAGCGGCAGTTCTAGATGGCGTCGGTTCAAAGTTCGATGTTCGTGAAGTTGATTTAGATAAACCTAAAGCTAGTGAGTTGCTCGTTAAAGTTGCTGCCAGTGGATTGTGTGCCAGCGATTTAAATGCCGTCGATGGCAAAAGAAAGTTAGTTCCATTTCCGGCAGTCATCGGACATGAGGCAGCAGGTGTCGTTGTCGAGGTCGGCGTTGACACATCTGGTTTCAATGTTGGTGATCACGTGATCATGTCGATTGTTCCTAACTGTGGAACCTGTGACTACTGCCAATCTGGTCGCCCTAACTACTGCTCTACCGCTGGAAACGCTATGTCAGTGGGCGGATTATTTGATGGCACCAGCCGTTTGAGCCAGAACGGTGAAAAATTAAATCACTTCTTAACCGTTGCATCTTTTGCCGAGTACGTTGTTGTGCCAGCTTCAGGTGCCGTAGTAATTCCTAAAGAGATGCCACTGGATCGTGCAGCGCTCATTAGTTGCGCAGTTCTCACTGGCTATGGCGCAGTAATGAACACCGCCAAAGTTAAGGCAGAATCTCGAGTCGCCGTTTTTGGTTGCGGTGGAGTTGGTTTAAATATTGTGCAAGGCGCACGAATGGCTGGGGCGACAACGATCATTGCCGTTGATGTGACAGATGAAAAATTAGAGCTCGCACGCACAGTGGGAGCAACGCATACGATCAACGCTCTAACAAGTGATCCCGTGGCCGAAGTTAAGAAAATCTGCGGTGGCGTGGACTACGCCTTTGAAGCGTTGGGGCGCGAATCCACAATCCAGCAAGCCTGGGGCACAGTCGATGTCGATGGAGGGTTGATTTTGGTGGGGCTGCTCAAAAATGGCGCCACGCTCACGCTCGATGCTGGCCCTTTTGTGAACGAGCAGTACATCAAGGGCTGTTATTTTGGCTCGGCAAACCTGAAAAAAGATGTGCCAAAGTTAGTTAAAAGTTATCTAAATGGACACCTATTTCTGGACGAACTTATCTCAGAACGGATAGGTTTAGAAGGTCTTAATCTAGCTTTTGATCGTTTGAGAGTTGGAGAGGGAGCGCGAAACGTCTTGGTCTTTGACTAAAGGTGGATCCGCGTAAGTAAAAATTCTATTTACTTGCAGTCAACACGTGTACTGCAAGATAAATGGATGTATGAAAATTACATACCACTTACCACTTAACACATTAGGGGGAAATCAGTGAAGTTTTCAAAACTCACTACTGGATCCGTTGTTGCAGCTGTTGCTGTAGCACTCGTGATACCAGCAGTTGGAATTACACCAGCTTCTGCAAAGGTTAACTACGCAACGATTACTTCTGCCTCACAAGGCGGAGGAATGACTGCACTAGCTGCCGCTTGCAAGAAGGAAGGACAACTCAACGTGATCGCGCTGCCTCATTACTGGGCAAACTACGGTGACATGATTACAGGATTTGCTAAGACATACGGCGTCAAGATCGATGAAGCTAACCCAGAAGGATCTTCTCAGGAAGAGATTGATGCCGCAGTAACAAATAAGGGCACAACTCGCTCACCTGACGTCTTTGATATTGGTCTAGCCGTTGCCGTTAAGTACTTAGGCACAAAGACATTTGCACCATACAAGGTCAAGACATGGAACTACTTGCAGTTTGCTTCAACTGTAGATCCAACAGCTGAAGTAACTCCTAACTACACAGGAACCATGACAATTGGTTACAGCGGAGCACTTGGCACAATCACTAAGCTCGATGATCTATTGGATCCAAAGTTTAAGGGCAAGATTGCTCTAAACGGTGACCCACTAGGTTCATCTGCTGCTATGAACGGTATCTTCATGATTAATAAGGCACTTGGTGGAACTTTTGATGATGTCACTAAAGGCGTTGCTTTCTTCGCTAAGTTGAAGGCTGCCGGTAACTTCATCAACGTAAACCCAACTGAGGCCACAATCGCATCTGGACAGACTCCAGTTGTTATTGATAATGGCTACATCCAAGCGGGCGTCGTAAAGCAGATGGCAGCGGCTGGCAAGGTATGGAAGATGTATACCCCTGCTGCAGTTGGTTCTACTTACAACATGGCAATTTCAGCATGGGCACCACATCCAGCATGTGCTCGTCTCTGGATGGAGTACACACTTGGTGAAATAGGTGCAACAGTATTCGCAACTGGCGGAGCAACACCAACGCTGTGGGTATGGCTAATAAAGACTGGCCGTGCATCTGCAGCAGGTATTGCATCAATCGGTAACAGCAAAGTAGTTGCTGAAAAAGCAACTTCTGATCAGACAGCAAAGGCTCGCGTGTATCTTAAGACTGCGTGGCCAGCAGCTGTAGGAACAAGCTAAAAACTAAGATCAATTAATTGACTCAACTTCAATACAGGGGAACCGGTTCTGCCAATGGCAGGACCGGTTCTCGGTATTGGCGCAGTAAAACTGCATATCTTGGAGTGCTACCCTTTTTACTTTTTAGTGGACTCTTTCTTTTATATCCGACCTGGAACGTTGTCTCTGGCGCAGTAAAAGATAACAACAGTAAGTTCAGTACCACCGTTTTGAAAGAGGTTTTCAACTCCCCTGTTGCTCGACATGCATTTGCTAACTCCCTTGAACTATCGGCAAAGACTGCAATCGTTGGTGCTTTGCTAGGTGGATTATTTGCTTGGGCGATAGCTACCGGAAAACAAGGTGGAGTTTTTTATAAAGTCTCTGTCGCGCTCAGCAGTGTGTTAGCTCAGTTCGGCGGAGTAATGTTGACCTTTGCTTTCTTGGCGACTTTTGGCTTTAACGGTCTTGTGTCGAGTCTGGCAGTAAAGTTCTTACCTAATACTTTTTTAGCCGATTCAACGTGGCTCTACGGCATGACGGGCTTGAGTATCCTCTATACATTTTTCCAAATTCCACTCATGGTTCTAGTCTTCTTGCCAACGTTAGAGAATTTAAAACCTCAGTGGCGCGAGGCATCTGATGCTTTAGGTGGCAAAGCCTACGAATACTGGTTACGCATTGGAATACCAATTTTGACGCCATCATTTGCTGGTGCCGCGCTCCTACTTTTTGTGAACTCATTTTCAGCGTATGCAACAGCAAATACGTTGATCAATCTTTCAGACTTCTTAACTCCGCTTGAGATCGCTACCGCCCTAACAAGTGAGACCGGTGGATCAAACCCCGCCGAAGCAAAATCTCTATCACTATTCATGGTCATCGTTGTCATTATCGTGATGAGTCTTTACGCACTGCTTCGTCGAAAAGTCAGTAAGTGGGAGCAAAAGCGATGAAGCAATCAATGGGTGTGCGCTTATGGCGCTGGACAATTATTTCATTCGTTGCGCTATACCTTTTAGTGCCGTTGTATGCGATGTTTGATTTTTCTACTAAGCCTTTTGGTTTTGCCGATAAAGGTCGTACTTTCCGTGCCTGGACAATGATTGCATCACAACCAGATCTTTTGGCTGCAATTTCACGCTCTTTAATTACAGCAGCAATAGTCATGGCACTGATTTTATTTATGATTGTTCCCACAGCAATCTGGGTTCACTTAAAGCTTCCGGTTCTACGCCGACCATTTGAACTCTTGTGCTTACTACCACTTGCCATCCCCGCTATTGTTATTGTGGTAGGAATCGCTCCACTGTACCGATGGATCTCAATCAACATCAACGAGTCACCGATTACTTTAGCTGGCGTTTACTCCATGCTGATTCTGCCCTACACGTATCGCTCATTGTCAGCCGCCCTTGATGCCGTTGATATTCATACGTTAGCTGAAGCCGCCACTACTTTGGGCGCATCGATTTCACGGGTAATTTTTGGAATCATCATGCCAACTATTAAAACTGGAATCGTTAATGGTTCATTTATCGCGATCGCCTTAGTGCTTGGCGAATACACAATTTCAAATATTCTTAACTTCAAGACGTTCCAAGTAGTCATTGCTCAAATTGGCCGACAAAATGGCAACGTGGCGGTTGCAGTTTCACTTGCCTCTTTGCTCTTTGTTATCTTCTTGTTGCTCATCATCCCTACCAAAAAACGTCAAGGCGCCGTCCTTGATGTTGACATCGCCTAAGAGATAAGGACCCATACGTTGAGCTCATCAGCATATGTACAGTTAGTAGATCTTGTTAAGCACTTTGGCAAGGTCAAAGCTCTCGACGGCTTAACTATCGATATCGCCGAAGGCGAACTCGTGGCTCTGCTTGGTCCTTCTGGCTGCGGAAAGACAACTGCCCTTCGTGCACTAGCTGGACTTCAAGGGTTAGATCGCGGTCAGATGATTGTGGATGGTAAGGATGTCACTTTCCAAAGCGCTAACAAGCGTGGAATGGGTATGGTTTTTCAGGCTTACTCCTTATTTCCTCATATGACTGCGCGTGAAAATGTTGAATACGGCTTGAAACTTCGGGCAAATAAAATAACTACCGACAAGCGCAAAGCGCGCTCAGGTGAGTTATTAGATTTAGTTGGCCTATCTACCCACGTCAACCACTATCCATACCAATTATCGGGTGGACAACAACAGCGCATTGCACTTGCTCGCGCCTTAGCAATATCTCCAAAAGTTTTACTTCTAGATGAACCGCTCTCGGCCCTGGATGCCAAAGTTCGCACGCAGCTGCGCGAAGAAATTCGTCGCATTCAAGTGGAGCTGGGCACCACGACTCTATTTGTAACTCACGATCAAGAAGAAGCGCTTAGCATCGCCGATCGAGTTGGTGTCATGCGCAATGGTGTTCTTGAACAAATTGCAGCACCGGCTGAACTCTATGATCGTCCAAATACTGCCTTTGTCGCTGAATTCGTTGGTTTAACTAATCCGATTGCTGGAAAAGTAAGTAGTGGGACAATTGAAATTCTTGGTGGGGTTGTAAAAACTCTACCCGGCTCCATTACATCTGGTAATGGAATTGCTCTAGTACGACCTGAAAGCCTTGATGTTGTTGCAAGCAAATCGGGAAATGCAACCGTCTTCTCGGCTAGTTTCTTGGGTGCTACATGTCGTTTAAGTATTTCGCTCAATGACGGAACCCGCGTTACCGCCCAGTTGCCAAGTCCTGACGCCGCTGGACTTGGTGCAGGTGCACCAGTGAAAGTTTCACTTCTAGATATGCCAGTGTTTGTAAAGGCTGCTGGATAATGTTCGGAAAAATCTCGTCGCTCGAGACTTTTACCGATGAGTTTGTTTGCTTTGTAAAGGTTACTACAACCGATGGACACATTGGCTGGGGTCAAACTTCAAACTACAACGCTGACATAACTGCCAAAGTCTTTCATCGCCAAATTGCGCCATGGGCGATCGGTAAAGATGCCTCGGATATCGGTGCCTTAATTACGCTTATCGAAGCCAAAGAGCATAAATTTCCAGGTAGCTATCGGTGCCGTGCAAATGCCGGGCTAGATACGGCGCTGTGGGATCTGCGTGGCCGCGCCGAAGGTAAGCCAGTTGTCGAGCTGCTTGGGGGCGTTCCAAAGAAACTTCGCACGTATGCATCGTCTATGAAGCGCGACATCACACCACAAGAGGAGGCCGAACGCTTCGTAAAGTTACGTGACACGTATGGCTTTGATGCATTTAAATGGCGCGTAGCTGCAGAGTGCGGAAATGATATCGATGAATGGCCAGGACGCACAGAAGAAGTTGTCCCAGTAGTTTCTCGCGCACTAGGCGATGGAATTTCAAAATTGGTCGACGGCAATAGTGGTTTTTCACCTAAACGTGCAATTGAAGTTGGTGTACTCCTTGAGGCCGAAGGTATTACGCACTTTGAAGAACCATGTAAGTACTGGGAGCTTGAAGAGACCAAAGAGGTTACCGACGCACTGGCCATTGATGTAACAGGCGGCGAACAAGATTGGGATTTAGTTACCTGGCAACGCATGATCGATATGCGAGCTGTAGACATTTTACAACCAGACATTATGTATATGGGTGGAATTTGGCGCACGTTAAAAGTTGTAGAGATGGCCAAGAAAGCTAATATGTCAATTACTCCGCATAGCGCCAATCTTTCACTTGTGACAATTTGCACTATGCATCTTTTAGGTGCAATAGATAATCCAGGAAAATACTTAGAGTTTTCAATTGAAGGCTTTGATTATTATCCATGGCAAAAAGATCTATTTCTTGGTGATCCATTTGCTATTGAAAGTGGCAAAATTCAAATTCCATCAGGGCCTGGATGGGGTGTAGAAATAAATCCAAAGTGGCTAAGTAATGCAACTCACCAAGTGACATCACTCTAAAG
>QYQH01000078.1 GCA_007280395.1 Actinomycetales bacterium
CGCCTTGGAAACACAAAGGCAGCTGCCTTCGATATTTCAGCAGCCTGTGCGGGTTTTTGTTATGGCGTTGCACTTGCAAATGATTTAGTCCGAAATAAGACGGCTAAGAATGTTTTAGTAATGGGCGCAGAAAAACTCTCGGATTACACCGACCCAGATGACCGCGCTACTGCATTTATCTTCGCTGATGGTGCGGGCTCGGTAATTATTGGACCTTCACAAGATATTGGAATTGGTCCAACAGTTTGGGGTGCCAGCGCCGAAACTCGCGAAGCGATTCTCCTCGAACCGTCATTCTTAGAATTCAAAAATAATCCTGGAAAATTAGATATCGGTTGGCCAAATATCACGCAGCAAGGTCAGACTGTTTTTCGCTGGGCGGTATATGAAATTGCCCCAATCGCACTTCGCGCACTCGAGGCTGCGGGGCTAACTCCAGAATCCCTCGATGCATTTATTCCACACCAAGCAAATGATCGAATTATCGAAGCACTTGCAAAATCAATGAAATTGCCAGAATCTGTTCTTGTTGCCCATGATATTCGAACCTCGGGCAATACTTCCTCCGCATCGATTCCACTGGCAATGGATGCGCTACTCGCCGAGAAGCCAGAACTTCACGGTAAGAGCGCTCTTCTCATAGGATTTGGCGCAGGGCTCGTATATGCCGGCCAAGTTGTTGAACTACCCCCTAAACCAAGTAACTAACGCACGAAAACGAAAAGAAGGAGAACCAAAATGGCACTAACAGTTGAAGTAGTACTCGAAGGAATCAAAGAGATCGTGGTTGAAGTTGCAGGTATTGATGCCAGCATCATCGCGATGGATAAGAAATTTACTGACGACTTAGATGTTGATTCACTTAGCATGGTTGAAGTTGTCGTTGCTGCTGAAGAAAGATTCGGCGTAAAGATTCCTGATGATGAAGTTACAAAGATGGCAACTGTTGGCGATGCGGTTAACTTCATCGTTGCAAACGGTAAGTAAGTAGAAATTAAGTTATAAATGAGTAGGCGTCGCGTAGTTGTAACAGGCCTTGGTGCCACTACCCCACTCGGTGGTGATGTTTCCTCAACTTGGGAGGCCTTGCTCGCAGGAAAAAGTGGGGTGCGCAAACTTGAAGATGAGTGGGCGCAAGATTTCTCAGTTACCTTCGCGGCGAGAGTTGCAGTAGAACCATCAGAAGTTATGGAGCGCGTAGAAATGCGTCGCTTAGATCGATCAGAACAATTTGCAATGATTGCATCGCGCGAAGCTTGGAAAGATGCTGGCGCTCCTGACATTGATAAAGAACGACTTGGCGTTGTAATTGCATCAGGTATCGGTGGCGTAATCACTATGCTCGATCAATACGATGTTTTGAAAGAGAAAGGCGCACGTTTTGTAAGTCCACACACTGTTCCAATGCTTATGCCAAATGGTCCTGCTGCAAATGTTGGACTTGAACTTCAGGCAAGAGCAGGTGTTCATACTCCAGTAAGTGCATGTGCATCTGGCGCGGAAGCAGCTGGATACGCACTTGAAATGATTCGCAATAATCGCGCGGATATCGTTGTTACCGGTGGCGTTGAAGCTGCGATCCACCAATTGCCGATGGCAGGTTTTGCTTCGATGAAGGCGCTCTCAACTCGCAACGACGCACCAGAAAAAGCATCTCGTCCTTACGATAAAGATCGCGATGGTTTCGTACTTGGTGAAGGCGGCGGTGTTTTAGTATTTGAAGAGTTAGAACATGCAAAAGCACGTGGCGCAAAGATTTATGCCGAAGTTATGGGGCAGGGTTTAACCTCCGATGGTTTTCATATTGCAGCACCAGACCCAGATGGTTCCGGTGTTACTCGCGCTGTTAAATTAGCGCTCGAGGATGCTGGCATTCCACTCTCTGAAATTGTTCACTTAAATGCGCACGCAACTTCAACTCCTGCTGGCGATGTTGCTGAAGCAAACGCTCTAACTAAGGCGCTAGGCAGCGATATTTCACACGTTGCAGTTTCTGCGACTAAATCAATGACCGGTCATTTACTTGGTGGCGCCGGGGCTATCGAATCTATTTTCTGCGTACTTGCGATGTATCACCATAAAGCACCACCAACAATTAACATTGAAAATCTTGATGAAGCGGTAACCGTTGATGTGGTGCGCGATGTTCCGCGCGATTTGCCAAAGGGATCTATCGCATGCCTAAACGACTCATTTGGCTTTGGTGGCCATAACGTCGTGCTGGTCTTTAGATCTTATGAGAGCTAAAAGGGTTAATTAACTTTAAAGCTGACTGAAACTGTAACGCTGACGCTCTTTGGAATTGATGATGTGTCATACATTCCACCAGCAGAGGTATCAACTGAATCAGGTTGGGTTACTTGCACCGGACCACTTGTTACTGCCAAGACAGGACCGAGTTTAGAATCGACAGCTTTCGTAATTGAAATACCACGAGCTTTGGCATCAACCATCGCTTCGGCTAAAAGTTTTGGACGTAACACATCTAAATTAGAAACATAGAACATTGGGCCGTAATTATTTATATTTACACCAGTCTGCAAGAGCGAACCCAGGCCATTTGATAACTTCTTAATTAGTTCTACATCCTTAGAGCGAACAGTCACATTCTGATTTGCTTGATAGCTCAGAACTCGACCTGTTGAGTTGCCATTTAAAAATTCATTATTTGCATATGTTGTAACGCCACCGATTTCAATTGCCTCAGTGGAAAGTCCGCCATCAATTAAATACTTGGAAAGTGAATCGACGCTAGATCCAATTTTCTTAACAGCAACTGAGACTTGTTGTGACATTTCACTAACGTTCAAAGTCCAAACTGCATTATCTGCAACGGCGGCTGTCTTAGCAGAACCAGTAACGGTAATTGAATTTCCAGCTTTCGAAGCGAGCCCAGTGCCTACAAGGCTTAGCCCATATCCCATACCAACTGCGAGAATTAGCGCAGCAAAAACGGTCGTGATAGATCGGCGGGATAACTTCTTCGCTTGGAATTCATCGCTCATAGCTAAATACTAATCGCTCGGATTTCTCCTTCGCTACCCACACCCCGGCGATAGCTTTCAAGTTCCAAGTCCCAGGCAATTCCAAGGGAGTCCGAAACTGATTTACGCAGGGTTTCATAACTGCGAGAATTCTCCAGAATTGTTACCAAGCGATTTTCGTGAATCATCACATCGCCAGTCGATGCCGTCACTGCCTGATGTAGCCCAAGATCAGGAGTACAGCGATACAAAACACCTTCGCCACTAATGTTTGAAAACTCGCGCACTTCAAAGCGCAGGTAATGCCAAGATTTAAGTGTGCTTGCAATCTTTGATGCAACTGGTTTCAATTCGCGCCACTGCAATTGAGTTGCGAGCGCCCCCGGTGACAAGTGTTGCGCTTCCCAATTTAATTCAACGGGGTAACCAAAGATTTCATTTAGTGACCATTGGATATGTCGAAGCAAAGCCTTGGGGGCGGAGTAGATCCGAAGATCTCCAGCCAACAACCCGTTACTGCTCGGTAATGTAATCACGCGTATTTCTCCTAGAACCATCAATCAGGTTGCCTTGGTGCGACCTTCCCCAGCCCACCATTAAAGACACGCTCAAATTGCGCTTCTAGAACTAACTTATCTGACAATTATGGGGCCTTGATGCCAACTTTGGCTAGCCCACTTTCCACTAATTTTGAGCAAATCTTTTTTCGCTTCTACCGATTATGCAGTTACACTTTCGCCTAGTCCGACGCTTGGCAGTACCCGTTCACTCGGTAAATCTGTACAGAGGAAGACCGGTCTTTAAGGAATTCTTATTGATCACATTTACCGTAAGGAAAAAGCTACATGGCAACAGGTACAGTTAAGTGGTTTAACTCTGAAAAGGGTTTTGGTTTCATTGCAGTTGATGGTGGCGGACAAGATGTTTTCGTTCACTACTCAGCAATTCAAGGTAATGGATACAAGTCTCTAGACGAGGGTCAAGCCGTGACATTTGAAGTAGTTCAAGGTCCAAAGGGCCCACAGGCTGACGCAGTTAATCCTGCATAATCAACCATTAACAAAAAAGAGAGCCTCACCTTCGGGTGGGGCTTTTTTAATGCGCCAAGTAAATTAATAACCAACGTGTTTTGGGACTGTTCCAACTTTTTTTAATTTAGCAGAAACTTCTTTCGCTGGGTTTAAATCTTTTCCAGCCTTCCATGCATCCAAATATTTCCACGGATAAATCTCACCGCGACGTACCCACCAGATTCCTGCTTTAGTTGGCCACGAAATTCCAAAGTGCACATGCGGTGCAAGTCCGGCGGCATCCCCCGAAGTTCCCACCAACGCAAGTAGCTCCCCTGCCGTTACTTGATATCCTGGGATAACTTTCTTATAAATCTTAGAAAAGTGTGATCCATAATAGCGAACACCATCATCACCAATTATTGAAATTGAAAGTCCCCCGCGAAATGCTCCACCGCTATTTTTCCAAGAATATTCATCAACTGTGTTCACTTCATCAATTACCCCCGAAGTTGGTGCCACAAAGTGACATCCTTTTTTCGTCAAGATATCTGTTGCCGGATAATCATGATGAGCCTTGGAATATGTTATCTTGCAGCCAGCAATCGGAAAGACATAATCAGGTGAAGCAAACGCGCTCGGTGTTAGCGCAAATAGCGCTCCAGAGATCAATACCCAAAGTAAGAGACGAGAATTTTTTATTTTAGGCTCCGTAAGAGCTCGCGTGCTCCGTTGTTACGTAGAATTTCTAGAGCAGCTAAATATTCTTTCATGAACACTTTGTTCTCGGCCAAACCTCCAAAGATAGAGGTAATTTTCAAGAAGGCCCCCGGTGAATTAAGTTCCGCGTTTGCTGCTGCCATTATTTCAGCTCTCTTAGGATCAATAACGTTTATCGCGGTGCCTTTCTCGTCGGCGCCCTGGGCATAACGCGACCAACTTGCGATCACTGCAGCACAGATAGGAGTTGAACCACCCATTTTAATTTGATCAATTACGACGGGCAGCACAAATTTTGGAATTCGATCTGAAGTTTCAGCGCAAATGCGCACAAGCTGATCTTGGATCTGGGGATTACCAAACCGATCGATAACGATGCGTCCCCACTCTTTTAGATTAAAACCTGGGACTGGTGCAAGAGTTGGAACTGCTTCTTCATCAATATAGCGAATCAGTAAATCATTAATATCTGGATCATGGATTGCTTCGTGAACATAGGTATGACCAAGCAGATGGCCAAAGAAACAAAGTGCTTGGTGGGTGCCATTGGCCAAGCGCAACTTCATTAACTCATAAGGCAGCACATCTTTAACCAGAGTTACGCCAACTTTTTCAAAATCCGGACGGCCATTTGCAAAGTTATCTTCAAGAATCCAAAGCGTGTAAGGCTCGCAGGCAACAGGCCAGGCATCTTCTAGGCCATAAGTATTTTTGATGTAATCGCGATCTTCATCTTTCGTTCCTGGTGTAACGCGATCAACCATGGAATTTGGGAAAGTCATGTTCTCTTCAATCCATGGCAGAAGTTCGGGCGCAACTTTGCTGGCAAACCCGACAACAGCGTTCCGGGCAACTTCACCATTGTGCGGAATATTGTCACAAGACATTAAAGTAACTTTGCCGGCGCCAGTATCGCGGCGTCTGCGAAGTGCCTGGATTAAAATCCCGAGCCACGATTGACAAGACTTTGGATCTGCTAAATCTGCTTCAATTAACTTGTCACCAGCGCCGCTAAATTTGCCAGTAACGGAATCAAGTCCGTATCCGCCTTCGGTTATGGTGAGTGAAATTATTTTGGTATCTGCATCAGCAAGGCGTGAAACAACAGATTCACCAGTTGAAGTTGCTTGGTCGATCCCAATTATTGAACCGACCACCGAAGTTGTTGCTGTGCCATCTGCAAACTTTTCAGTGAGGGTATATAAACAATCTTGTGGAACAAGTGCCTCTCTTACCTCATTTGATAATGCGCCAATTCCCACACCCCAGATTGCCCAATCTGAATTTGCTCCTGAATTTAATAATTGATCCAAATACTTAGCCAGGTGGGCCCGGTGAAAATGTCCGACACCAAAATGAACTATCTTGGGCGAAAGTTTCGACCGGTCGTAGCTTGGAACTGGAAGGAAATTTGGTAATGAACCGACCGTTGCATTGGAAAGTTTCATATGCCCCGCTTCATAATTGATAGCTAATCTCAGATTAGATAATCTTATTGGGTTAGACACCGCGGAAATAAGAACTTACGCACCAACTTCAATGTGTTAATCTCGCCTATTCCTAGGCGCTTTTAGCGCACCGGGGCGGTAGCTCAGTTGGTTAGAGCCCCGAACTCATAATTCGGTAGTCGTCGGTTCGAGCCCGACCCGCCCCACCAAATACAAGCGTGAAATCAATTAAAGATTTAATGCGGTCAACTGAGGAGTTTGAAGAGAAATAATCTCTATCTTTAATCAATCTGAACTACTGTGAAAAGGCAAAAATGATCAGTGTGTATATATCTTCGCGGCAGAGCTAAATCCGGTGAATTGAGACTTATCTGTCTTACCGGGCAATTTCTCCACTTTCATATTTCCATTAGATTGCACTTGAAGAGCAAGTAGCCCAACAACATTATCGTTGGAGTAAAGAACGTATCCCTTGGTTGGTTCTGAACGACTTACTTCTGCTCCAGCAGGAGTTCGGAAAGTGAAATCGATTAACTCAACGACAATAATTCCAGAGGAAGCAGTTATCGAAGTTCCCGTAACGGCTGAATTCTTCGAGATGAATTGACATGGGCAACCTTCCCAGTCTCCGATGCTAAACACTGTGGAGTTGCGATCAACAGCGTCAGGTGCAATCGCTAAGTGCGTGTCCCAATATCCATGTGCAATCTTTCCGTGGTTGTCGTAAGCGGCACCCTGATTGCCTAAACCTCTATATCCGTTGGTATTCTCCACAAACCAGTTTCCTTGTGCCGTACCTTTCTTATCCCAATCAATCTTTCCGCCAATTGGGGAAGCTGTTGATAGGAATTTAGCCTCATATGCACCCCTGAGATTATTGGGCAGGTACTCGAGAATATCTGCAGTCCATGGTTTCGATGTTTCCGCTTCTGAGTAACTCTTGAGATTGGCAAAACCCGTCAATTTCTTTGTTCCATCAAATAATGAGTAGTCGAAGTTTGGCCTCTCTGAATCATCAGCGATTGCTTCACCAGATTTCACAGAAACTGCTCCACCCCATCCCCCACTTGCCCCAACTTGAGAAGCTATTTGAGCGGCAGCGCCAGTGAGTTTTCCAACGTGGATAAATACGCTAAACAGATTGCAGGAGTGAGCTATCACGATTCGATAATCTGCATACGGATAGCCATTTGATTTGGCAAAATCTTCGACACTGATTATTTTGCCAGCAGCCGGGGATGTCACTTGATAGGTGCCGGCTGGCTTTTCAATTGGCTGACCAGAATTGGATGGAAAGTAAACATATATGTGATCAATGGGAGTGATATGAGAGGTCGTCATTACTCCCAAAGGAAGAAAGTAAGAAACTTTTGCTGGATCAATAATTCCAGCTGTGAGTTCTGTTGATGTTCCTGAGCATTTATCTTTTCCAAATACATCCGCAACTGTCGTAGGTGCAGATTGGCCAGAATTGTTCCCACTGTTACCACCTGATTGTCCGTTACCTTCTTGGTTCATGGTGCCGCTGCCACTCGGAGTTGGTGTCGGAGTTGATGTTGATAAAATTTTTATGCCTTTACCCCACACCAACTTCTTTCCAGATTTAAAACAGGTGTACGTGTACCCAGATGCAACGGACGTGCTTCCCGCCTTAATACAGACCCCACCTGCTTTAACGGTTGCATTAACGGGAATTGAGGGGAGGAATAGAGAAAGAGTAAGTACAGGTAAGAATGCTATTAGCTTCGTATTCATCGAATAAGAATAAATACATTATTTGGCCAATTCAATGGTTGGAGCCTAAGTTCATCCAAAATTAATTCAATTTCCAGTAAATCTCAGACCACATCCCTAATATGGGAGATAGTTCAAGATCGGTTACATCAATATGTGGACTATGTTAGTAAATAACCCCTATTGGGGTTCGAACCCCTCACAACCCACTTCAAATTATGCGTACGTGACAACATTTTTAGTGTTTGTAAATCTTCGGA
>QYQH01000076.1 GCA_007280395.1 Actinomycetales bacterium
ACAGGTCTGGCAGTTATCGCAGATGTCGAGCCATCTGGTGCCAAGTTAATTCAAGACTTTAATCAGGCTGGTGGTCTGCCCGCCTTGATTGCAAACTGTAGAGATGCTTTCGAATTAGATGAACAAACACTTATCGGTAAGAGCTGGCGGGAAATAGTTAAGGGCGTAGTTCCAAGTAATAAAACTATTCGCACACTTCAAGATCCGATTTATCCATCAGCCGCCTTCGCTGTACTTAAAGGAAATCTCGCACCAAATGGCGCGGTAATAAAAGTTTCGGCGGCTTCCAAAGAGTTACTTTCACATACTGGACCTGCTGTTGTATTTCATGGGTATTCAGATATGCGCATCCGAATTGATGACCCTGCTTTAAATATTACAAAAAATTCAGTTTTGGTTCTGCGCGATTGTGGTCCGGTCGGAGTTCCAGGAATGCCGGAATGGGGAATGATTCCAGTGCCAAAGAGATTAATTGAAGAGGGCATTACGGATATGGTTCGAATCTCTGATGCTCGGATGAGCGGAACATCTTTCGGAACTTGCGTGCTACACGTTTCACCAGAATCAGCAATTGGTGGACCACTTGCACTTGTCCAAGATGGAGATCAAATTAAATTGGATGTAAATAGTGCTAGCCTCGAATTATTAGTTTCAGATACCGAGCTCGAATCACGTAGGGCTAAATGGCAAGCACCAGTAAGTAAGCATTTACGTGGTTGGCCGGCTTTATATCAAACACATGTAATGCAGGCTGATCTAGGTTGTGATCTCGATTTCTTACGCCCAAAGAGCAAGATTGAGCGCCAATTCGTGCCACCAGTTGTTGGAAGATCTTAAAAATTCATTGGTAAAGCATGGGTTTTTTTCGCCCAACGCAATAAAGTTCGACAACCACTATTACAGGAGGAAAAATGCGTAGAAAGTCACTATTGGCTGGTGCACTTGCTTTTGCAATGGCAGCCACCGGTGTTGGATTAAATATCCAAGCTGCAAATGCAGCAACAACAATTACGATTTGGCATAACTTAGGAACCACTCAGAATGCTGAAGCAGTTAAGGCACTTACTTCTGCTTACACAATGGCAAATCCATCAGTTACCTTTAAATTAGTCGATCAACCTGGTGATAATTATTTCGCGCTTCTGCAATCAGCAGCCATCTCAAAGAAGGGCCCAGATTTGGCTCTTATGTGGACCGGCCTCTTTGCACTTCAATATAAGAGTTACCTACAAAACTTAAAGGGCAAAGTTTCAGATGCTGCGCTAGCTCGCGAAGGTTCATTGAGCTGGTCTTCTCCAAACTTTGATGCAAAAAATGGACCTTATGTAATGCCGCTTGATCGCCAGTTCTATATTGGTTTCTATAACAAGGCAGCATTTAAAAAAGCCGGAGTTGCAACTGTTCCCGGAACTTGGGATGAACTCTACGCAGCATGTGGCAAGCTAAAAAGCGCTGGATACACCCCACTTGTTTACGGTAACGGTGGCCAGAGCCTCGGTGCTTTGTATTACCCATGGTATGACGCAAGCTATATCGCAATCGGACAATCTTCAGTTTCTGGTCTACGCGATCTTTACAGCGGAAAGAATCAGTGGGATTCAAAAGCAAACCTAGATTCATATGGCAAGTACGCAGCACTTAAATCAAAGGGTTGCACAAACACTGACGTATTAACTAAGACTAATAACGTTGAAGATTTCATTGGTGGCAAGGCTGCAATGATCATTGATGGAACTTGGGACACTCAGAAGTTCACAGATGCAATGAAGACAAATGTTGCAGCATTCGTTCCACCATTCTCAGATAAGCCAATCAAGGGCGTTGTCGAGTTTGCGGGACAAGGTCTTGCAATGACTAACTACTCAAAGAACCAAGCCGCAGCCAGCAAGTTCTTAGAGTTCATGACAACTGATGAAGCAGCAAAGATTCTTGATGGTGTTGGCTTAATTCCAAACATCGCAGGATCTAAGACGACGAATCCTGTTAACCAACAGATGTTGGACTTCGCTGCGAAGCAGAGCTTTGTTCGCTATCCAATGCTAGATAACGTGCTGCAAGGCGACGTTGTTGATGCTGGTAACAAGATCATTCCAGCAATTCTTGGTGGAAAAACCAAGGCTGCAGATGGCTTGAAGCAGATGGCACAAGTTTGGAAAGCACTTCCCGCTGCAAAGCGCGGCGCTTCTTATAACTAATTAAAAGAAGTTATAAGTAAACCTCTGTAAGTAGATATGACATAGATATGACATAGATATGACATTGAGAGCGAAGTGAATTCTTTGCTCTCAATGCTTTTGATTAAGATAATTAAGGAATTTGAAACTTAAATGGTGCTTGTAAATGGCTAAGAAATCATCACTGAACCAGCAACGCACGCGAGTTGGAATAATCTTCGCAACTCCGGCTTTACTTTTGGTGAGCGCTTTTCTTGGTATTCCAATCATTCAAGCTGGATATTTCTCATTTACTGAATGGAATGGGATTGATGCCAAGTGGCTTGGTATTTCCGCCTATGTACAAGAGTTTAAGAGCCCCATTTTCTGGCGAGTATTGGAGAACAATGGGCTACTCCTTCTTGGAGTCCCAGTAGCAATTCTCTTTCCAATGGGAATCGCCTTTCTATTAAACGAGAAAGTTGCGGGCTGGAAAATCTTTCGCTCGATCTATTTTCTGCCAACAGCAATTTCATGGGTTGTTATCGGAATGGTTTCTATGCGCTTCTTTGCGCAAGAGGGATTACTAAATGAGTTGCTCAAAGCCTTTGGCCTGGGCTTCATAAAGACTGACCTACTTTCATCCGAGAAGGGCGCGCTCTTCGCAGTTGCGATTACCTTTATCTGGTCAATGGTTGGGACAAATTCCATAATCTTCTTAACTGGAATGGCAACTTTAGACCAATCGCTAAACGAGGCGGCCCGCATGGATGGTGCTGGGAATTTTAGAATCTTTAGAAGTATCACCCTGCCCCAACTAAATCGCTTTATTCAATTCTCATTCATCATCACAGTCATCAGCGCATTTACCGCGCTCTTTAGTTTGATCTTTGTTATGACTGGTGGTGGACCAGGCTTTGGCACAACGACCCTTGAATTCTTTATCTTCCAAAGCGCTTTCTCACGTGGCAACTTCGGCACTGGCGCAATGCTTGGTGTAATCCTCTTCTTCATGATGGCAATTCTCGGAATCGGCCAACTCTTGCTCATGCGAAAGAAGGATGAGTAAATGCGAAGCCGAAAATACAGTCCAAAGACAGTCGCCGTTTTCACCTCGATGTGCGTTCTCGCTGTAGTAATGCTTTATCCATTTGCCTTCATGATTAACACATCTTTTAAATCTAAAGCACAATACTTCGGAGCCCCTGGCCACTCAACTGCATCTTGGGGAAAGCTCTTTGACACTTTGCCAGTTTGGAAACAATTACTGAATTCAACGCTGGTTTGTGCTGGCGCTATTTCGATAATTCTCGTTGTTGCAACGATGGCGGGCTTTGCAATTGCCAAGATGCGATCTAAAGCAACGCCCATTTTCTTTCTGGGCATTGTCGGCGCCATGTTGATTCCATTGCAATCAATAATTATCCCGGCATATATAAATGCCAGCAAACTAAATTTGTTAGATGGATACTCGGGCGCGATTTTTCTTTATGCGGCACTTGGTTCGCCTTTCGCAACTTTCTTAATGACCTCATATTTCCGTGGAATTCCAGATGATTTAGTTGAAGCGGCAATTGTTGATGGCTTGAGCTATCCCAAAGTATTTTTGAAAATAGCCCTTCCACTTGCCGTTCCTGCCGTCATCACAGTAATTGTTCTGCAATTCATCCAGGTATGGGATGACCTTCTGGTTGGCCTGCTCTTTATTCAAGATCCTGCTTATCGAACTATCACAGTTGGCCTTGGCGCACTCTCTGCTGGGCGGGTCACAGATATTCCGGTACTTATGGCGGGCTCTTTAATCTCAGCAATTCCTGCAGTTGTTGTCTATTTAATCTTCCAGCGCCAACTAGTAAATGGCCTTACCGCTGGAATTGGAAAGTAATATTTCGCCATGGCCAAGTTAAAGATTGTCGTCACTGGTGCAACTGGATTGTTGGGCAGAGCGACTGCGTCCCATCTTGTCGAGCGCGGCCACGAAGTAATTAGCGTCGATCGTAAAACGGGAGATTTTGCGGTTGGTTCGAAGTTGGTAGTAGGGGAATTAACAAGTTTAGATTTCTGCGACAGCGTAATCGAAGGTGCAAATGCCGTTGTACATTTAGGTGCAATTCCAAACCCAACGGATGCACGCCAGTTCAACGTCTTTCAAAATAATTCTGTTAGTACCTTCGGAGTTTTTACCGCAGCGGCCCAAGCAAAAGTTAAGACAGTTGTTTATGCTTCAAGCTTGTCGGCATATGGCTTTGCATATTCTGATGAATGGACTTCACCAATTTATGCCCCAGTCGATGAAGCACACCCATTTATCTTTGAAGAGAGTTATGCACTTTCAAAAGAGGTGAATGAACGTTCAGCCTTAATGTGGTCGCGTAGATGTGACACTGCCTTTGTAGGTATGCGTTTTCCTTGGACAAATACTCCGGAGAAAACTTTAGAACTTGCTCGTCGATTTAATGATGAAGATAACTTGCCACCAGATCCCAGATTTCCCAAAGGAATTGTGGCAAAAATATTGTGGACCTATTTAGATTTGCGGGACGCGGTTAAAGCAATTGAGGTAGTGATTAATTCAGATATAAAAGGCTCACATGTTTATAACTTTGCAGCGCCAGACATAATGGCTAAGGCGCCAACAATGGAGCTCATGGCCAAATTTCACCCTAAGACTGAGATTCGCAGCCCTCTGCCCGGCCACACAGCCCCACTTTTGAGCCAGGCCTTTGTAGATACATTCGGGTATGCCCCGCAATATTTAATAAACCGGGGCGAGATTTAAGGCGGATTTGAGCGTAATTTCGGTAACGGAAGTGTTATCAAATATGCCCCTATCTACCTTGACCAGCCAGCCTCACCCCACAAGAATTTGCCACGTGCAGCAGATCTGCACATTTTATCTACGTAGAGAATGGATATAAATGCTAAAGAAATCAAAGCTAGTAGTAGCGCTTGCTGCGGTTGCACTTGTTGCATCAACAGCACCAGCAGCTCCTGCCGCAGGAAACCTAGAAATCTTCACCTGGTGGGCATCAGGCGGAGAAGCTCTTGGTCTTGCAGGAATGACAACTGAATTCACAAATAAGAATCCAGACACAACTTTCGTTAACGCTTCAGTTGCTGGTGCAGCTGGAACAAACGCAAAGGGTGTTCTTGTATCACGTATGGAAGCAGGAAACCCACCTGATACTTTCCAAGCTCACGCTGGTGCAGAACTTTCATCATATGTAAAGGCTGGACAACTAGAAGATCTAACATCTCTTTACAAGTCAGAAGGTTGGGACAAAGTATTCCCAGCTGACTTGATCAAGACCCTTACAACAAAGGGCAAGATCTACTCAGTTCCAGTAAACATTCACCGTGCAAACGTTCTATGGTGGAATCCAGCAGCTGCAAAGAAGGCTGGAATCACTAAGGCTCCTGCATCACTTGACGCAATGATCTTAGATCTTGCTAAGTTCAAGAAGGTTGGAATCGATGGAATGGCACTTGCAGGACAAGGCGACTGGGCGATTGCTCACCTATTCGACTATGTACTTCTTGCTTCAATGGGACCAGATAAGTTCAATGGCCTGTGGAACGGTGGCACAAAGTGGGATAGCGCAGATGTAAAGACAGCTATCAGAAAGTTCGCAACGATTCTTTCTTACGGAAACGCTAGCAAGTCACTTGACTGGCCAGACGCTGGAAAGCTAATCACAACTGGTAAAGCCGGATTCTTCATCATGGGCGACTGGGCATCATCACAATGGCAATCAGAAGGCCTAGTGCTTGGCAAGGATTACACATGGGCTGCTGGTCCAGGAACTAATGGCGTTTACCAATGGCTATCTGATTCATTCACATTGCCAAAGGGTGCTCCAAACCGTGCAGCTGGTATCGCATGGCTAAAGGTTTGTGGATCTCTTGCAGGACAAGATGCGTTTAACCCTAAGAAGGGTTCAATTGCAGTCCGTAAGGATTCAGATGCAAAGCTTTACGACAGCTACCTACAAGCAGCTATGAAGTCATGGAAGGTTGACCGCCTAGTCGGTTCAACAGTTCACGGCGTTAACTATGGCAACGCTGGTATGTCAGCTTACGATTCAGCAGTCGGCAAGTTCTATGCAGGAGATGCAAAGGACTCAAAAGGACTTGTAAAGGGTCTAGTTGCTGCATACAAGACTAACAACGCTTAATTTAAGCTTTGTTGTCTAGCAGTAAATAAGAAATAAGGGAATTCTGGTGGGACCGAAAGGACTCACCAGAATTTTCAATTAAGCGCAAAAATAGCTACGAATTAAAGTATTTAAAATATTGGTAAAAACTAGTCGTTGTTGACTAGAGTTCGTGAATTGGCCCGAACCGTTTCAGTAATGAAAGAATTTGATTTAAATTGATTTTTGAGAGGTGCGTGTTTAGGTGGCGGCAACAACTTTGATAAAGCAAAAGAAACACATTCAAAACCCCTGGGGTGGTTTCTTCTTCGTTCTTCCATCAATCATTGCAATGGCGGTCTTCGTATATGGAATGATCGGTTGGACCCTCAAATTCTCATTTAGCAATCGCACGAGTGCTTGGAAGAAAGACAATAGCTTCGCGGGATTTGCTCGTTATACCGAGTTATTACAAGACCCAGAGTTTACCCATGCATTTTCAAATCTTCTAAAATTCACAATTGTTTTCATGGTCGGCACAATGATTTCCGGTTTAATCATGGCGCTACTGCTTGAAAAGGGAATTAAGGGCGAAGGTTTCTTCCGTTCAACATATTTATATCCAATGGCAATCTCATTTATCGCGATGGGAACATCATGGCGCTGGCTGATGGACTCTGCGCAAGGTCCGAAGGCAACTGGTCTAAATTTGATTTTCGAAAAGATGCACCTAACTTTCCTTGAGAACGCCTGGTACACCTCAATTAAAAGTTCGATGTTTGCAATGGCGCTTCCTGCGATTTGGCAGATGTCCGGTTATGTAATGGCGCTCTTCTTGGCGGGCTTCCGGGGGATTCCAGATGATTTGCGTGAAGCCGCTCGCGTAGATGGTGCAAGTGAATATAAGATTTATCGTCATATTTTATTTCCACAATTAAGCCCAACATTCTTAACTATTCTTATTATCTTGGGCCATATTTCGATGAAGGTCTTCGATTTGATTTACGGTATTGCATCTAAAGGTTATGTCACTAAGGTGCTTGCAATCTATATGTGGCAGGTGATCTTCGATTTCCAGAACTATGCAAAAGGTGCGGCAATCGCAGTAGTCATTCTGGTATTGATCGCGGTAGTGGTAATTCCATACCTAATCTATGTAAGCAAGACAGAGGAGGCGAAGTAAATGAGTTCAGATCTCGCATCCCGCGCATCGCAATCGAAGGACATTTCGCGCAATAAGAAGAAGCTAGATGGCAA
>QYQH01000075.1 GCA_007280395.1 Actinomycetales bacterium
CGGTTGCGTTGTGAGAAGGCGCGAAGGGCTCGGAGAAAATCAATCCGACGAAAATCTGGCCAATAGGCCTCACAAAAATAGAATTCTGAGTGGGCGCTCTGCCAGAGCAAGAAACCACCGAGGCGTTGCTCTCCTGAAGTGCGAATTACCAGATCTGGGTCAGGCAAACCAGCCGTATATAGATGGCGGCTTATCTCATCAACGCTAATTGAGTTGGCAATTTCAGAAGCGCTCTTCCCGGTATTTGCAGGTGAGTTAATTAGAGATTTAACGGCATCTGCAATCTCACTTCGCCCGCCATATCCGATGGCAACATTTATAACTACGCCCGTTATTCCTTTGGTCTTAGCCGCAATATCAGTTAATTGCGCCACTAGCTCTTTTGGCAGGAGCTCCATTGAACCTACTGGTCGAATTTCCCAACGTCTGCGATTCGCTAAATCATTAACGGTGTCGCCGATTATCTGCAGAAGTGGCTCGAGTTCATCGGCCGGCCGAGTCAGATTCTGATTCGACAAAAGCCAGATAGTTAAGACTTCAACCTTGCTCTCTTCACACCAATCAAGTAGATCGATAATTTTCTCGGCCCCTGCTTTATGGCCCCGGGAGGTTGAGGTATCTCCATTGAACGCTGGATTAGCCTTTGACCATCTGCGATTGCCATCGAGAATGACTCCGATATGACGTGGAGTTTGCGAGAAATCTAAATCAGCGAAAATCCGGCGTTCATAGAGTGGATATAAGACTGATTTAATTACGGGCTTTATTAGCCCCTTAATTGAATTAGCCATGAAGTTAAATTATGGAATTTAATTGAGCGCTTTAAATTCTTTGACTGCGCGGCGTTCTGCAATAAAAGATGCGATGGGCAGAGTTCCCGCCAGAATAAAGAGAATGGTGCTAGTTAGCGACTTACGAGCCTTTAAGCAATAGTGAAATGCGGCTAGTACATAGATTGGGTAAGTAAAGCCATGAACTAGTGCAATCCATGTGAAATAGTGATGGCTCGATTCGAAAATTAAGTAATGAGTAGGCACATTTACAAACCAGAGGAGTAGTGACATAACACCGGCATAAATTGCCATGATGCGAAAGCGAACCATCGCTCCATTGAGTGCGGCCTGACGTGGGTTTAATTGGCTCATGGCCGAACTTTACCGCCACTTTCTCGTTCTTTCATCGAATTATAGAAAGGCGCGAGTAGGACTAATAGCGCCATAAGCCACCAAACAAAGACATATGAAATGTGCTGCCAATAATTCCCAGGGACCTTTGATTTAAGTTGTGGCGCCGGAATTCTGGTCGTCAATATCTCTTGCCCGAACTTTGTCGCTTCTGAGGTAGCGATTATGAAGCCATCGAAAAGTTCTAATTTGGTAGCTCCGACTATTAGCGCAGGATCAATCCTAGAGAGATCGCCATTAATTGCTCGAGTCGCATCAGAAGTCTGTCTTGGATAGAGCCGGCCGTTAACTTTTACCTCACCAATAATTTCTTGATCTTCCAAACCCTCGATACCCCGCACAATTAATACTCCACGGTTACCTGGAAGTTCCAACAATCTAACTTCTAAGTTTGCAATCGATTTCTTATTACCCGAAGTTAGAGATTGTTTCGGTGCGAGAAATATTTCTCGATATTTTCCAGAAACGCTAACTAAGCGATTAATCGCATCTGGGGTTAAATTCGAACCAGCCGTTGCAATATTTTCTAGCGAACTAAGAGGACTATCTGCAACAATTTGCTTTGCAATCTTTACATCATGCGCTCGGTTTAATTGCCAATTACCTAACCCGATAAATGTTATTGAAATTAAGAGGGCCACAACAAGTTGGGCGATAAATCCTTTACTTATCTTCATTACGGTCGGATGAGCGGTCGGATGAGCGGTCGGATAATCTTTTAAATCTGCGATAAAAGTTCACGAGAAGCAAGGTAACTGCAATAGTCAGAATAATCATTGTTATCGAGCCCACAATTCCGACATCGACTGTTGTTTTACCGTTCATGTGCATATTGTATTGAGAATACATAGACTTGTACCTGTGACCGAGCTCTTTAAAAGTGACCCATACCTAAGAAGTAGATATGGGATTAAAGAGCGCCGCTACCCAAAGTGGCTGGTCTCCGCCATCGCCCTTGCAGTAATCGGTGGCAGTTGGTTGCTCTGGAGCGCAAACCATTTCTCTAATCCAGAGATTAGATCAACTCTTATCTCCTTTAGGGAAGTCGATACTAAAAGCATTGAGATTCGTTACTCGGTTGAAATTAAGAACCCTAAGAGTGAAGTGATCTGTCGACTAAGCGCCCGGGATTATGGCTTAAATATTGTTGGTCAGATTGATGATCCAATCCCGAAGGGCGTCACGAATACGACGAGAATTATTCAAATTCCTACGCGCCTTGCTGCGGTAAATGCCAAGATTGAATCCTGTACGACTATCTAAAGCTGATTTAAGTTGTAAACTCCTCGTCATATGGCTATCGAACCTACACAGACTTGGCTTACCCAAGAGGCTGCTGACCGCTTGAGTGCGGAATTGGCAGAACTTGAAGGGCCGCGTCGCGCTGACATTATTAAGAAGATTGAAGCTGCCCGCGCCGAGGGCGATCTAAAAGAAAATGGCGGATACCACGCAGCAAAAGATGAGCAAGGAAAGACCGAAGCCCGGATTCGTCAACTAAAGCACATGCTAGAAAATGCACATATTGGAGATCCACCGGTTGGCGAATCAGGTGTTGTTGGACTTGGCATGTTGGTAACAGTTGATATTGCTGGCGATGAGCTGAAATTCCTTCTTGGTTCACGAGAAATTGCTAGCGGCGATGTCGATATCTATAGCGAAAAATCACCACTTGGCGCCGCAGTTCTTGGCGCAAAGATTGGCGAAACTGTTACCTACACAGCGCCAAATGGCCGTGAAATTAACGTTGCAGTTCTAGAAGCCCAGAACTTCTTCTAACCGCTATTTACTAACCCTTACATATTTACGCACGCTAATTGGTGCAAAGATTGCAACAAGTAAGAACATATAAATAAGCGACATCAAAATTGGATTCTGACTTGGCCATGAATTAGCAGTAGCACCAAAAATATTTTCCGTGCCAAAGAGTTCCCGACAAGCGGCTACCATCGTTGAGACTGGGTTCCATTCGGCAAAATATTGCAGAATCTTTGGCATTCCTGTTGTTGGCGCAAAAGCATTTGATAGGAAGGTCAGTGGAAATACCGTCATAAAAACTAAATTCTGGGCAACGCGCTCTTCGCGGACTGAGAGTCCAATTATTACGCCGATCCAAGACATGGAATATCCAAAGGCAAGAAGGAATAAGAAGCCGAAAAAAATTTTTACCGGCCCGCTGCTTGGCCGCCAACCGACTAGGAAACCAACTAAACCCATAACAATTAGCGTTACAACGTTCTGCAAGGTATCGCCAACGGTGCGACCAATTACTACTGCAGAGCGAGAGATTGGAAGAGATCTAAAGCGATCTATTAAACCTTTCTGCATATCTGCGGCGAGCCCAACTGCGGTGGCTGCAAGGGTAAATGCAACGGTTTGAACGAAGATTCCAGGCATAAGTAGTTGGACATATCCACCCTTTACACCTGAATCGATTGCACCACCGAATACAAAGCGGAAGAGAAGTACAAACATCGCAGGCTGGATTGTTGCAAAAATTAGAACTTCAGGAATACGAATCATCTGAAGCAGTTGGCGCTTAGTTATTACAAGAAAATCACTTACGCTTTGCAGCACTTTTTCCTCCCAATTCTGGTTCAATAACTACTTCGGCAACATGCCCGGTCAACGATATAAATACATCATCTAACGATGGCCGCTTTAACCCAATATCGAGTGGATGGATTTTCGCTTCATCTAACAAGCGAAGAACTTGAATCAAAGATGCACTGCCATTGCTAACCGGGGCTGAAATCTTACGAATTCCAAGATCAACGCTAGGCGTTGCACCGGCAACTTGTTCTACCAGTCTTGTTGCCTCGGTAATTTGATTCGCTTCAACTGTAATTTCTAAACGTTCACCGCCAACTTGATTCTTCAACTCATCTGCAGTTCCACGGGCAATAACTTTTCCAGAATCGATAACTGCAATTGAATCTGCAAGCTGGTCGGCCTCCTCTAAGTACTGTGTCGTCAAAAGCAGGGTAACACCGCCTTTAACAAGTTCATCAATCACGCCCCACATCTCCATACGACCACGTGGATCCAGTCCTGTGGTTGGCTCATCTAAGAATAAAACTTTTGGCTTAACAATTAACGAGGCCGCTAAATCCAAACGGCGGCGCATGCCACCAGAGTAAGTTCTAATTGGGCGACGAGCAGCATCGGTAAGTGAAAACTTTTCAAGTAACTCTTCTGCACGTTTCTTGGCCGCAGTGGAATTTAAGTGATACAACCGGCCGAACATAGTTAAGTTATCCCAACCAGTTAAGGTTTCATCGAGCGCCGCATATTGACCAGATAGTCCAATAACTTTGCGAACTTCATCAGGGTGTTTTAAAACATCAATCCCAGCAACTGTCGCACTTCCAGAATCTGGTATTAATAGCGTTGCAAGCACGCGAACTGTTGTTGTTTTTCCTGAACCATTTGGTCCAAGTAGTCCAAGAACTGTTCCCTCTTCAACATCAAGGCTTAAGCCATCGAGCGCTTTTACCGCCCTTTTTCCATAGGATTTAACTAACTCTTGGGCAACAATGCTCTTCATATACCTACCTTAATACTCTAGTTAGATTGATGCGTAGTAACCTTGCCCTCATGTCTACTGAGTCAAATAAAAATCAAACTACCCCGAAACCCTTCACTCATAAAGAAATTATGTTTGTCCTCAGCGGACTTATGGTCGGAATGTTGCTCGCTGCTCTTGATCAAACAATTGTTTCTACTGCACTAAAGCGCATCGTTGAAGATTTCGATGGCCTCGCCCATTACACCTGGGTTGTTACCGCCTATCTCTTAACTTCAACTGCATCGACGCCGCTCTATGGAAAAATTTCTGACCTTTATGGCCGCCGTCCGGTATTTCAATTCGCAATCATTACCTTCCTTATTGGTTCATTTGCCGCAGGTGCCGCATCAAGCATGACCGAACTAATTGCCTTCCGTGCAATTCAAGGACTTGGCGCAGGTGGCTTGATGTCACTTACCTTCGTGATCATTGGAGATTTAGTTTCACCTCGCGAACGTGGAAAGTATCAAGGTTATTTCGGAGCAGTTTGGGGACTCTCATCTGTTGCTGGTCCGTTGCTTGGTGGATATTTCTCAGATCACGCACAAATTCTCGGTGTTACCGGGTGGCGTTGGATTTTCTACATCAACCTTCCTTTCGGAATTGCTGCACTAATTATTACCTCGATATCACTTCATATTCCTAAGGTAAAGCGCGAACATAAAATTGATTATCTCGGTGCGCTGCTTTTAGTTACTGGGGTCTCAGCACTTCTTCTAGGTATCTCGGTCTATGGACCACAAGATGGTTGGAAAACTTCGAAAACAATTACCTCGCTATCGATTGCGCTGGTATTAGTGCTTCTATTCTTATATCACGAGAGCCGTACTCAAGAACCAATTTTGCCACTTACGCTCTTCAAGAATCACACCTTTACTGTTACCTCAATTCTTGGTTTCATCATCGGCGCCGGTATGTTCGGTGCAATCGTTATGTTGCCACTTTATTTGCAAGTTGTTAAGGGTGATTCTGCAACATCGGCTGGATTAAAATTGATTCCATTTATGATCGGTATCGTTTCAATGTCTATTACAAGTGGAAAGTTGATTTCAAAACACGGACGCTACAAGCGCTATCCAATTATCGGGCTTGCACTTATGACTGTTGGAATCACACTTCTCGCAACGCTTACTGAAAATACACCATTTTGGAAGCTCTCAATTTATGCAGTCCTAATAGGAGCTGGTCTTGGTTTCTCAATGCAGACCATTGTTATTGCGCTGCAAAACTCAGTTGAATTCAAGGATATGGGCGTTGCCACAAGCGCCAATACCTTCTTCCGTTCAATCGGCGCAACTATCGGAGTTGCGCTTTTTGGAACGGTATATGCGAGCCAGTTAAGCCATAATTTGCCAATTGAAATCGCAAAGTTAAAGGCCAGTAACCCTGCAGCCCTTGTTGGTGCTACGCCCGAGAAATTTGCCGCACTCAAAGAGAATACGGCTGTTCTCCAGACTTTCACCCCGGAACTACAAGCCGGAATTGTTCATGCATTTGTGAACTCTTTCCATGCGGTTTTTTTAACTGCCGCTCCTATTACCGCAATTGGATTCTTGGTTGCCTTCCTACTTCGTGAGACCCCACTTCGCACAGGTGTCGCGCACCATGCAGCAAAAGAAGAGGCTGCGGGCGAGGCAATTGCTTAGTAATAAAAGTTCTAAAGCGCTACTACCGAGTGAAGTATATGTTCTCTCGGTAGTTGCTTTTTTTGTTGCACTTGGCTACGGAATGATCATTCCTGCGATTCCACTCTTTGCTAAAACCTTTCATGTTAACAATGCTCAAATTGGCGCAATTATTTCTGCCTTCGCACTTGCAAGATTTGGTATGGGACTTCCTGCTGGAAAGTTAATTGATCTATTCGGTGAACGTCGCGTTCAAACTACTGGACTGCTAATTGTTGCAATTTCAACTTTCGCATCTGGTCTTGCTAACTCTTACTGGCAATTACTAACTTACAGAGCACTTGGCGGAATTGGTTCAGTGATGTTCTCAGTTTCAGCGAGCTCGCTTTTAATGAGATCTGTAGATGATTCAATTCGTGGTCGCGCACAGTCCACATTCAATGGTGGATTTCTCATCGGAGGTATTGCTGGACCGGCAATTGGTGGAATTCTTTCGGTAGTTTCGCTACGTGTTCCATTCTTTGCTTATGCCTTCACACTTGTCTGTGCTGCTTTTGTAACTTCATTCTTCTTAGCCGAGAATCGACTTGGTAAATCAATAACTAACAAGCAAGATCCTGCTGATCGTATTCTTTTAAGGGATGCACTAAAGAGTTATCCATATATTGCAGCAATGGCGATTTCTTTCCTATCGAATTGGGTTCTCTTCGGGCTCCGAAACTCCATCCTTCCGCTCTTTGCAAAAGAGAATCTTGGTGCTTCAAATACAACTCTTGGCCTTGGTTTTACTGTTGCAGCAGTCGTCCAAGGTATTGCCCTGGTTTATGTTGGAAAGTTATCTGATTTTCGAGGGCGAAAATTTGCACTAATGCTCGGTTCATTCACACTTCTATCTGGTGTTGCAACAATAATAATTTCATCACACTGGTGGTACTACTTCCTTGCGATGGTCTTCTTCGGAATCGGTGGCGCATTTGAGGGAACTGCTGCATCTGCAGTGGTTGGTGACTTATTTGGTGGCAAAGGTGGCCGCGTAATTGCGCTATTTCAGATGGCCGGAGACTTTGGAAATATCATCAGTCCCGTTCTACTTGGCTGGTTAGTCGATGCCCACTCATATCGCCCGGCATTCATAGCAACAGCAGCAGTGTTTTCATTAACACTGCTGCTGTCAGCAAAGATGCCAGAGACCAGAAAGTTAATAGAGAATAACTAGTCACGTCGTAGTATTGAAATCAAACGCAATACTTCTAAGTAAAGCCAGACCACTGTAACCATTAGCGCAAAACCAGCGCGCCATGATTGTTCTTGTGGTGCGCCACTTGCAATCATCTTTTCAATCTGGTCAAAATCAAGAACCAAGAAGAAAGTTGCAAGCAATACGCCACCAACTGCAAGCAGTGGACCAAAGCCAGATAGACCGTAAAGGCCCATTCCATTACCAAGACCAAGGAATGATCCGATAAAGGATCCGATACCAAGTACTAAGTAACCGAGAAGAGCCGCCATCATTACGCGAGTGAACTTTGGTGTTACGCGGATACGCTTGCTCTTATACGCCCACAACACTCCAGCAATTGCAGCAATTGTTGCAACCAGTGCTTGTCCAACAATTCCGTTGTATTGAACTTCATACATATGGCTCAAGGTTCCAAGTGCTAGACCTTCAAGAGCGGCATAAGCAATTGTTAAACCTGGCTTAACTTTCTGAGTAAATGAAAGATATAAACCGAGTCCCATAGCGCCAAGGAAACCAATTAGAAGTGCGCCGCCACCAAGATTCAGCGTCCATGCTGCGCTTCCAACGCCAACTAGAACAGCGAATAGAAGTGCGGTGCGAGCAACAAC
>QYQH01000002.1 GCA_007280395.1 Actinomycetales bacterium
ACTTCGAAAGTAGATTTCGCAAGTTGATCAACATAATCGGGTTTCTTAATTGGACGGTTATAGACCGGACCATCGTGAGCAACGGTGCGAGGTGGAACATCAACAATTAGTTCGCCATTGAATGTGATGTGTAAACGCTCGCCGCTTGTAACTTCGCCGATAACAGTTGCGGTGACATCCCATTTCTTGCAGATCGCCATGAAGTGCTTAATCTTTTCTGGTGCCACAATTGCGCACATGCGCTCTTGAGATTCGCTCATCAGAATTTCTTCTGGTGAAAGTGATGGATCGCGAAGTGGGACCTTCTCTAAATTAATTTGCATGCCACCGCTACCGGCAGATGCGAGTTCGCTGGTCGCACAAGAGAGTCCAGCGCCACCAAGATCTTGGATACCAATAACTAAATCTGCTTTAAAGATTTCAAGGCAGCATTCGATTAAGACTTTTTCTGCAAAGGGATCACCAACTTGTACTGATGGGCGCTTAGTTGGTTTAGCTGCATTAAAAGTTTCAGATGCAAGAACTGAAACTCCGCCGATACCGTCGCCACCAGTCTTTGCACCGAAGAGAACAACAAGGTTTCCGGTGCCGTGGGCGGTTGCCAGCTTGATATCTTCATGCTTCATAACGCCGACACAGAGCGCATTAACTAAAGGATTTCCGGCATAAGTTTCATCGAAGACAATTTCGCCACCAATATTTGGTAGGCCCAAACAATTTCCGTAACCACCAATGCCCGCAACAATTCCCGGAAGTACACGGCGAGTATCTGGGGCATCAGCAAGACCAAAACGAAGTGGATCCATGACTGCAATCGGACGTGCGCCCATCGTCAAAATATCGCGGACGATGCCGCCAACACCGGTTGCGGCGCCTTGATATGGCTCGATAAATGAGGGGTGGTTGTGGGATTCGATTTTAAAAGTGATTGCGTAATTCTGGCCGATATCAACAACTCCAGCATTTTCACCGATGCCGACAAGCAGCGCATCAGATTTGAAGGCCTTCTCGCCGAATTGTTTTAAGTGCACCTTTGAAGATTTGTAAGAACAATGTTCTGACCACATAACGGAATACATCGCCAACTCACTTGAAGTTGGGCGGCGACCAAGAATTGTTTTGATGCGCGCGTATTCGTCATCCTTAAGTCCGAGTTCGGCAAATGGTTGAGCAGTGTCTGGATTTTGCGTTGCAATTGTTACGGTATCTAAAGCCATTAGCGACCTACCAATTGCTGCAAGGCGGATGTGAAAAATGTTAAGCCATCAGTACTTGGGCCAGTCAAAGGCTCGATTGCATGTTCTGGGTGTGGCATAAGCCCGACCACATTGCCACGCTCATTTGAAATACCTGCGATTAGATTTCGTGAGCCATTTGAATCGAAATCAACGTAACGTGCGATTACACGTCCTTCACTCTCTAACATTTTCAAAGTTTCATCATCGCATTGGAATGAGCCTTCGCCATTTTTAAGTGGAATAACGATCTCTTGACCTGGTTTAAAACCGCTAGTCCATACTGTGTTTGTGTTCTCAATTTTTAACTTTTGATCTCGACATAAGAAGTGCAGATTACTGTTGCGGGTAAGAGCGCCTGGAAGTAGATGTGATTCGCATAAAACTTGGAAGCCATTGCAGATTCCAAGTACTGGAAAGCCGTGGCTTGCGGCTGTAACAATTGAATTCATGATCGGTGCAAAGCGTGCGATTGCGCCACAACGTAGGTAATCACCGTAAGAAAATCCGCCGGGCAATACAACTGCTTGAACCTCTTTTAAATCATCACTTGCGTGAAAGAGTGGAACGGCAGTACCACCGGCCATTTGAACTGCGCGAGCCGCATCGCGATCATCGAGTGATCCTGGAAAGGTAACTACTCCGACTCTAAATGACATTACTTCTCAACCTTCACAACATAAGTTTCGATAACTGGATTAGAGAGAAGTGTTTCTGCCGCTTTTTCAACTTCAGCCATTTGTGCTGGTGTTGGATCGCCATCGACTTCAATTTCAAAGCGTTTTCCTTGACGGACAGATTTTGCGAAAGTAAAACCTAAGCGGGGCAGGGCGGAAGCGACTGCTTGACCTTGGGGGTCCAAGATCTCGGGCTTCAACATAACCTCAACAATTATTTTCGCCATTTTAAAACTTCCTTCCAGTAATTAATTCAAATGCGCTTGTGTAACGTTCTTGCGTCTTTGCAACTACGTCATCGGGAAGTTGTGGTGGAGCGCTATTTCGATCCCAACCGGAATTTAACAACCAGTCGCGAAGAAATTGTTTGTCGTAAGAATAATGTGTTTCGGGTTCCCAGAAGCGAGATGAATCGGGTGTTAGCGCTTCATCGCCAAGGCAGATTGCACCAGATGGATCGATACCGAATTCAAATTTGGTGTCGGCCAAGATGATTCCCTTAGTTGCTGCGAAATCGTGGGCTTTTGTGTAAAGCGCAAGAGTTAACTTCTTCAAGATTAGCGATGCTTGTTCGCCGATAGTCTCTTCGCATTGTTCGTAAGTGATGTTCTCATCGTGTTCGCCACCTTCAGCCTTTGTCGCTGGGGTAAAGATGGGTTGCGGTAATTTTGAACCTTCTTGCAAACCGGCTGGCAATTTAATCCCGCACACTGTTTGCGACTTTTGATATTCCGCCCAACCAGAACCTGCTAAGTAACCACGTGCAACACATTCAACTGGAAACATAATTAACGATTTAACAATTACTGCGCGCCCCGCAACTTCGGCGGGAACATCGGTTGAAATGATGTGGTTTGGCACAACATCTTTCAATAACTCAAACCAGAAGAGTGAGAGTTGAGTTAGAAGCTTTCCTTTATTTGGAATTGTTGTTGGCAAGATGTAATCAAAGGCCGAGATGCGATCAGATGCAACAATTAAGAGTTCTTCTTTTTCATTCGTATACAATTCCCGGACTTTTCCGCTGCGCAGATGTTTCCATCCGGTTAGCACGGCGGTCACCGAATTTGGCCGGGACGGTACTGCGCTGGGAGCGCATGAGCGGAGGTAATCGCATCGATGCGACTTACAACTCGCTGGGTTTGACCTATTGCATCGCCAGTAAATTCAAGTGGCTTTGCAAGTAGTGCAATAAGTTCTTCTAGCTTTAGCGGGATACGTGAATCTTCGGCGAGAGCGCTAATCATTTGGTTTGGTTTGCCGGCGCGAATTCCAAGTGCGGCCGCAACTGCATGTTCCTTAATAACTTCATGTGCAAGCTCGCGCCCCACGCCGGCTTTGACTGCAGCCATCAAGATCTTTGTTGTTGCAAGAAATGGTAAGTATTTACTTAGTTCGGCCTCGATTACATCGGGGAAGGCGCCAAATTCAATTAGCACTGTCATAAAAGTTTCAATCAGGCCATCGAAGGCATAGAACGCATCTGCGATTGCAACGCGACGAACCACGCCGCATGCAACATCGCCCTCATTCCATTGATCGCCAGAAATTTCGCCAACCATTGAGGCATAACCACGAAGAACAACAGCAAGACCAGTTACGCGTTCACATGAACGAGTATTCATTTTGTGTGGCATTGCGGACGAACCAACTTGGCCAGCTTTAAAGCCTTCAGTTACTAATTCTGCGCCAGCCATTAAGCGAATTGATGTTGCAAGTGAAGATGGTGCGGCGGCTAGTTGAACCAGAGTTGTGACAACATCGAAATCGAAGGAACGTGGATAGATCTGGCCGGTGGAATCTAAAACGTTTTCAAAACCTAAGTGCTTGGCAACTTCGGCTTCCAGCTTTGCATGTGATGCTGGTGAACCAAGTAAGTCAACAGAATCTTGAGCAGTACCAACTGGGCCTTTGATGCCGCGAATTGGATAACGGGAAATTAAATTATCGAGCCGGTCATATGCAAAGAGAAGTTCTTCCGCAGCGGATGCAAAGCGTTTTCCAAGGGTTGTGATTTGGGCCGGAACATTGTGTGAGCGACCAGCGATTGGTTGGTCAATATATTTTGTGGCAAGTGTGCCGAGCAAACCAAGGGTTGCGACAACGCGGCCGTGGGCAAGTTGTAGACCATCTCGAATCTGCATCGCTTCGACGTTTTCCGTTAAATCGCGTGAAGTCATACCGGCATGGATAGCTTCGTGGCCGGCAAGTGCGTTGAACTCTTCGATGCGGGCTTTAACATCATGGCGGCTCTGTTTTTCGCGGGCATCGATTGATGCAAGATCTACCTTATTAATTACCCTTTCATAATCTGCAATTACAGACTCTTCGATCTTGTGGCCGAACTTTGTTTGGGCGCGCATGACCGCGATCCATAATTTACGTTCGCTAATTATTTTTGATTCTGGCGCAAAAATTTCGCGCATTCCCTTTGAGGCATATCGTTGGGCTAATAAACTCACTGGTGAATTATCTCCCATTTAATTGCCCTTCTCTGCCACCGACGCATTGAGCGCGATGTCGCTTCGATAATGGCTGCCGGGCAATGAAATCCGCGAGATTGTTCGATAAGCGGCATCGCGGGCCTGGGTTAAATCGCTTCCCAAACCAGTTATGGCAAATACGCGGCCGCCAGCAGAGTGCAGAACGCCATCGCGTAATTGGGTGCCGGCATGAAAGACAAATGAATTTGAATTTGTTTGGATTCCGGTAATTGCCTCGCCAACTTTAGGGTTTGTTGGATAGCCCTCGGATGCAAGTACAACAGTTACTGCAGAGTCATCTGACCATTCAAGTTCACCAAAAGTTGCTAAGTTTTTTGTGGCGGCGGCAAATAATAATTGTGCAAGTGGAGTTTTTAACCGTGGTAATAACACTTCAGTCTCTGGATCACCAAAGCGCGCATTGAATTCAATAACTTTTGTGCCGCGTGATGTAAGTGCAAGTCCGGCATATAACAATCCAACGAATGGGGTGCCACGCGCAGCCATCTCTTTGATTGTTGGATTTAAAACTTGATCTAAAGTTTCGGCCATAATTTCATCAGGCGCCCAAGGCAGCGGTGAATATGCGCCCATGCCACCAGTGTTTGGTCCGAGATCGCCATCGAAGGCGCGTTTGAAATCTTGTGCTGGTTGCATTGGAATAACTGTCGTCCCATCACTTATACCAAAGAGTGAAACTTCAGGGCCATCTAAGAATTCTTCGATAACTACTTGATCCGCTTGCAGGGCATGTTCAATTGCGAGATCGCGATCATCGGTGACAACAACGCCTTTACCTGCGGCAAGACCATCGTGCTTCACAACATATGGCGCACCGAAAGTATCTAAAGCTTTTTCAATTTCATTTCTTGAGTTACAGGTAAAACTCTTTGCGGTTGGGACTCCGGCATCTCGCATAACTTGTTTAGCAAAATCTTTCGAGCCCTCGATTTGCGCCGCCGCCTTTGATGGGCCAAAGCAAGCGATTCCCACTTTAGTTAGCGCATCGGCAACTCCATTTACTAAGGGTTTTTCGGGGCCGACAACAACTAAATCAATCGCAAGTTTTATTGCGAGTTCAACAATTTCCTTGTTCTCATCGATATCTATTGCATGACATGAAGCAATTTCAGCGATGCCGGGATTTCCTGGTGCTACGTGCAATTCTTCTAGAGATGTATCACGATTTAGCGCTGCGGCGAGAGCATGTTCACGCCCACCGGAACCAATCAGCAATACTTTCAAATGAAATCCTTTATTGAAATTGTTTCATCGCGGCCAGGTCCGACTCCGATTGCACTTATTGGTGCTTCAGAAATCTTCTCAAGGAACTTCACATAGGCCTGGGCATTTGCAGG
>QYQH01000028.1 GCA_007280395.1 Actinomycetales bacterium
ATCGAGCCCTGGTGCTTCTAAGTGTGTGGTAAAAAATCCAGCGGCCAGTAAGTGTGTTTATCCAGTGAGCCAATTGGGGTATGTCAATTCTTATACATTTACTATTGTTGTAAATACTGCAGCGGGAGATGGTCCAGCGTCTGCGGTATCTAATGCGATTAAGTATGCATCGATTCCTTATGCACCACAGCAACCAATGGCTAACATTGTGAGTGATACTGCTATGGATATTGCCTGGGTTCCAGATCCTAATGATGGTGGAGCACCTTTATATGGTTATCACTTAAATGTTTGGGAAGCGTTAGCAAATACTGATCCAGGGGCTGTTGTATTCGATGGAATTCTTGGAAAGACAACTGCATCAATCACAGGTTTAAAGCCAAGCACGCTCTATGTTATTAATGTGCAGTCATGTAATGCATATGGTTGTAACTCTGCCGATAAATGGCGATATATTTCCACAACGGGTCCAGCGGGCCTCAGCAAAATTAAGGCTCCACTTGTTCTCAGCGGTGGAAGCGCAAATACAACATGTTGGAATCGCACGGTTGATGCTGGCAATGCCGCATCTACTGGTCTAACGATTACCAAGAACGCCTATATGTGCACAACGCCATATGTTGATCCAGCGATGTACCCAAAGATTGCGCCGGGGGCTACATCGATGACAAATGGTCCACTGGCAACAAAGTTTGCGCAGAATGTCAGCTTTGGTGGATGGTCAAAGACATATTCAAAGAGTGAATGGTCAAAGACTGGTGGTAATAACTGGAGCGCCTATTTCAGCGCATCATCTAAAACACCAGTGCTGGGCTTCACAATTGAGCCAGTAGTCTCTTCTTCGACTCCAGCTGTATGCAGTATCAAAGGCCGCTGGGTCATGTTCTTAGCTGTTGGTGAATGTATGCTCAGTGGTTCAGTTGGTGGAAACGATATGTGGTTGCCATCAAATGTGGCTACCAGCAAATTTACAATTATTCCCTAAACAGTAGTAACCAAACGCTGAGTTTCATAGAACTGATGCAGGGCAAGAGCAGTAGCTTTAATCTGCTCTGCAGCAAAGTGGCCTGGGTCCCATGCACAGAACAAGGTAATAGATAGCGGGTTCTTGCGTCCGGGAATTGTTATAAACAAGGGATGTAAGTTAAAGCGTGGATCATCCGAACTAATACAGACGGCGCGATTTGCTGCAGCTAGTGCTTGTGATGCTTGAGTGGACTGTGTTTCAAAAGCGATCCGTACAGATAACCCGGCTTCAGAGATTGCTTGGTCAAATAATCGGCGTACGTTGTGATTATCATCAACGATTGCAATGGGATAGGTTGCAACTTCGGCCAAAGTAATCTCTCTCTTTTTTATATTCTTTTTATCTTCTGGCAGCTGCGCCAAAATTGGTGAGTAACCGATAACGATGTACTCCAAATGTGCAGGAGGAGGACTTGTACCTACAACTAAATCGGCGCGGTACTGAGCTAATTCTCGATAGATAGCGTTAGGTAGTACTTCATGAATATTTGCGAGCAAACCGTGGGCACCAGATTGAGCGATAAATGGCGCAATAACATCGGCAACCGTTGTTGGCGGGCCAGCAATTGTTAAGCGAATCGCTTCGTTGTGATCCATTGATTTAATTGTCGCCTCGGCTTGTGCGGCGCGGGCGATTAAGTCGCGGGCGATAGGAACAAATGCAGTAGCAGCGGCGGTAGCACTTGCCTTAGGGCCAGCGGTAAAGAGGGTGACTCCTAGAGAGCGCTCTAAATTTCGAATCTGGCGAGATAAGGATGGCTGGCCAATGCGCAGGTCGCGTGCGGCCGCCGAAATAGAGCCCGCATCAAAGACGGCTAAAAAGTAAGACAGCAGTCGCAAATCCATCTAGGTAGTATGCCTAGAAAGCATGGCAACGGCAAGGTTTTTTCATAGACAGGCATACCCGCCCTGCTTAAACTTTCAGGCAATATGCACGTACCTGCATGAAAACCCTCGTTTAGGTGGCTGCATTTGTGATTGGAGAGAGGAATACATATGTCCATGAAAACCGCTTTTTCATCCCCGCGCGTGCGATTGATTGCAGTTGTCTCAACTGCGTTGCTGGCCGTGGCTTCGTTATCGATTCCAACAGTGGCACAAGGCGCTGGTGTATTTAAGGTTGCGACATCTGCAGCTGTAACTACGTGGGATCCTGTTCAGTCATTCTCGACTGAGGCTTTCTATATGACCAATATTTATGAACCACTGTTGTGGAAGAACCCAGATGGCATAACACCTGAGTACTCACCAGCACTTGCTACGTCTTGGACGTCATCAAAAGATGGAAAGACGTGGACTTTCAAGTTGCGTGCCGGTGCGACATTCCATGATGGCTCACCAGTGAACTCTGCAGCCGTTAAGGCCAGCTTTGATTCATCCAAGAAAATTGGTGGAGCGGGCTTTATTTGGGATCCGCTAAAGAGCGTAGAAACACCATCAGATGACACTGTTGTCTTGACTCTTTCGTATGCAGCTCCAATGGATCTGATTGCATCATCGACTTATGGTGCCTACATCGTTAATCCAAAGGCGCTCGCTGCAGTTGCCGCTGACTCTAAGTACTACGAGTCAGGAAAAGATGGCGGCTCTGGCCCATACACAATCTCAAGCTATAAAGCTGGAAGCTCTGTTGTTCTAAGTGCATACGGAAAGCACTGGGCAACTGATAAGCCAGATTATTCAACAATCGATATTTCAATTGTTCCAGATGGAATCACTGCACAACAGATGATGACTTCAGGTCAAGTTGATTGGTCAACAAATATTCCGTTGACTAGCATGGCAACGTTGAAGAAGAATAAGAAGTATTCAGTAATTACATATAAGTCTCCATTTAACTATGTTGGTTACTTCAACACTTTGCGTGCGCCGCTTAATAACCCAGTTGTCCGCCAAGCGCTATCAATGGCGTTGAACTACCGTGATATCACCGCAATTGGTGGTCAGGGATATGGAACACAGGCACGTGGAGTGGTTCCAGCTGGAATCTACCCATATGACCCAGCGATTCCGCAGTATTCAATGGCCCGGGCTAAGGCCAAGACCATGTTGGATCGAGCAGGTGTGAAGGATCTTAAGATCAAGATCACCTATGCATCTGAGAACTCAGCAGAAGCGCGCTTTGTGCCGCTGATTAAGGATGCATTTGCTGCTATCGGAGTTACTGCAGAAGTGCAGGGAATTCTCTTTAATCAGCAGTGGGCTGCAGCGAAGAAGGATCCAGCCAATGCGCAGGATCTCTTTATCGTTAAGTACTGGCCAACATATAGTGATGCAGGTGTAGATAACTTGTGGTCACTATTCCACAGCAGTACTAAGCCATTCTTTAACTTGAGCTACTGGAAGAACGCCGCCTATGACAAGTTAGTAGATGATGCAATTGAACTCAGTGGCTCTGATAAGGCTGCTGCACAGAAGTTGTACAGCCAGGCCATGATGATGCTTTACACCGAAGCACCAGGTCTCTATCTCTATGATGAAGCACAAGTAAGTGTTGTACCTAAGAAGTTCTCTATTCCTAAGTACAACATTAACTATCCATTCTCAGCATTCTTTGCTGGAGTAAAGCTCTCTTAAATAGAGATACGGTTAACGAGGGGAGAGCGGGCTGTGTAATGCAGTCCGCTCTCAACCGTTAGCGCACCTGACAACTTTTTATTGGAGGCATCGCCATGAGGATTTTGTGGAACCGACTTTCGTCGGCGCTCCTAGTCCTGTGTGCCGCCAGTTTTATCACCTTCACACTGGCACGAGTTATCCCGAGTGATCCAGCCCTTGCCTACATTGGTCCCAAAGCCACCGCTGCTGATTCAGCCAAACTGCGCATTACTTTAGGTTTAGATCAACCCATACCGGTTCAATATTTCAAATATGTCTGGCAGACATTGCATGGAAACTGGGGTTATTCACTCTCGACTAAGCAGCCAGTGTTGCAAGAGATTATTAATCGCTTACCTGCAACGTTGGAGCTCATATTTTTTGCGATGAGTTTTGCCGTTATTTTCGGCGTTGCTATGGGCGTCTATGCAGCCAAATATCGCGGCCGGCTTCAAGACTCAGTCATTCGCATTGTGGCAATCGCCGGTGTATCTATGCCAGCTTTTTGGTTAGGTCTCTTGTTGCAGATGCTCTTTGCCGGACGCTTAACGTGGTTTCCAGCTACAGGTCAGTTTGATATCGATCTGAAATATGACAACCCCATAAGTAAAGTAACGGGCTTTCCGATCTTTGACTCCATCATTACCGGCAACTTTGCTGCAACCGTGAATGGCCTGCACCATATGGTCTTGCCGGCTCTGACTTTATCGGCATATTCATTTGGTCTGCTATCGCGTATGGCCAGAGCTAATTTATTAGAGGTCATGAGTCAGGACTACATCAAAGTTGCACGGGCCTATGGCCTATCTGAACGTTTAGTCTTTTTTAAGTTAGCGCTGCGCAACGCACTACCGCCAATTATTACTGTCACGGGTCTATCTACGGCGTATTTAATCACGGGCACGTTCTTTGTCGAGCAGGTTTATAACTGGCCGGGCATCGGTAGCTTTGCCGTTAACTCATTGCTGAGCATTGATTACCCAGCCATCATGGGTATTACGTTACTTGCAGCCGTTGGATATTTAGTCATTAACTTTATTGTCGATCTGATCCACGCCAAGTTAGATCCGCGAGTGTGGATGCGATGAAAACTAAACTAGCGGGGCTTTCCTTTTTGTTTAAAGATACGTTAACCACGATTGCCACAGTCATGATGTCGATCTTTATAGGGGCAGCGATTTTTGCTCCATGGCTAGCACCTTTTCCTAAAGAAGGAGCTGGAGAGACTAACGTAGACAATATTTATATTGGCCCAGGTTGGCATCATTTATTAGGAACCGATGAGCTAGGCCGTGATTTGCTGAGCCGAATTATCTACGGCGCCCGACCGGCCTTACTTATCGCTTTAGCCGTCGTGGGCTTTGCCGCCATTATCGGCACGTTATTGGGCCTCATTGCCGGTTATCGCGGGGGCTGGATAGATAACATCATCATGCGAGTAAGTGAACTGTTCTTATCTTTTCCACCGCTGCTCTTATCCCTTGTCGCCGTTACTTTTCTGGGCCCTGGTTTAGTTAACGCACTGATTGCCTTAATAATCTCGTGGTGGCCTTGGTATGCGCGCTTAATCCGCGTAGAGGCGAGCATTGTTAGATCTAAGCCCTACGTTGAAATCTCTGCCGCTATGGGCGTGCCCGATCGCATCATTATTGTGCGACATATTTTGCGTAACGTAACAACACCGTTGATAGTTCAGATCGCTGCCGATTTAGGTACGGTTATTTTGGCGGCGGGCTCTCTGGCATTTATTGGTCTTGGCGCACAGCCACCATCAGCTGATTGGGGATTAATGGTCGCTCAGGGCCGCAACTTAATCTTTGATCAATGGTGGATCTCAACCTTTTCAGGATTAGCAATTTTCTTAGCGGTTTTATCTTTTAACATTATTGGTGATGCCTTGCGCGATCACTTCGACCCACGGATTGCCCGCCAATGAGCACTGTGCTAAAGATTTCTCACTTAGAAGTTGATTTTGAAATCAACGGTGTCATTACTAATACCCCACTGCGCGGAATCAACTTAGAGATTAAAGCCGGCAAAACTCTGGGCATCGTGGGGGAGACTGGCTGCGGCAAGACGTTAACGGCCACTGCGATTATGGGGCTGTTGCCATCGAGTGCCATACAGCGCGGCGAGATTGAATTTGGTAATCACGGCGATATTACCAAAGCCGATATGGCCGATATACGTGGCTCAGAGATCACGATGATTTTTCAAAACCCTCAGTCGGCCTTTAATCCTATTTTCTCCATTGGCGCACAGTTAACGATGGTGGCACAACGCCGAGGCATCAGCGATATTCCAGCGACCTTGACTGCTCGACTTGAATCAGTAGGTTTGCGCGATCCTAAGCGCGTCTTAGAGTCATACCCGCATGAGCTTTCAGGGGGAATGTTGCAGCGCGCCATGATTGCTATGGCGCTGCTTTCAAGCCCTACATTATTAATCGCCGACGAACCTACAACTGCCTTAGATGCAACGATTGGCGATCACGTTCTTACTCTGATTGCTGCGCTGCAAAAGCGTGAAGGTTTTGCGATGCTCTTTATTTCACACGATGTAACGGCGGTAGCAAAAACCTCCGATGAGATCGCCGTTATCTATGCCGGTCGAGTTGTGGAGACTGGACCAACAAGTGAAGTCATGAAATCACCGCAGCATCCTTATACCCAAGGTCTGCTGGGTGCGATTCCAAGTGCTGAGAAAGCCCGTGGAACTCTGGTGGCAATTCCTGGCAATGTACCTTCCGTGCTGACCAATATAAAAGGCTGTGCATTCGCCGATCGTTGTTCCCTGCAGATGGATAAGTGCGCGCAAGAGCCACCAACTGTGCAGATTGGCAAACAAAGTGTGGCGTGTTGGGCGGTGAACTCATGAGCGAAGTAGTCATGCAGATTTCGCAAGTAACTAAGGTCTTCCCACTGCGCGATAGCAAAGTTGGATTTAAAGCGGTGGATTCAATCTCTATTGACTTGCATAAAGGTGAGGTTCTCGGTGTAGTCGGTGAATCAGGGTCGGGAAAGAGCACACTTGCAAGATGTGCCTTTGGTATCACTGAACCAACTAGTGGGGGCACAACAATTTTAGGCGAGAGTCTGGTTGGAAAATCTCGAAAAGCTACACGCGAGCTGCGCGCTAACTTAGGTTTTGTCTTTCAAGATCCAGCTGGCTCGATTAATCCTCGTATGAGTGTTTATGATGCCATCGCCGAACCTTTGATGTTGGCCGGCATGGATAGCGCCAGCATTGATACGCGCGTTAATTTTCTTATGGATCGCGTAGGCCTTGCTAGCAGCCAATTGAGCCGTAAATCTCATGAGCTTTCCGGTGGGCAGTGCCAGCGTGTAGCAATAGCGCGGGCTTTAGCTACTAATCCCAAGATTGTTTTATTAGATGAGCCAACGTCTTCGCTAGACCTATCTGTACAGGCTCAAATTCTTAATCTTTTGGAGGAGCTACGCCGTGATTTTGATCTGACGTACTTTCTTATCTCCCACAATCTAGATGTGGTCTCTCACTTAAGTGATCGTGTAGCTGTAATGAAAGATGGCGTATTTGTTGAGGTGGGGACAACCCGCCAAGTAATTGATACACCGAAGCATCCATTTACCCGCGAATTAATTCGAGTCTATTCGGGTGCCTCTTGTGAGTTTGATTTAGATACCTGGCAGGACGGACCTTTGAATCGATGGGCCTTCCAGAATGTCTCGACCTTCCTGCCTACTAAAGTAATTGCCGCGTCCCCTGAACCTTTGTCCTTAGATATAGAGCTTGATGCAAATTTAGATGCAATCACAATCGATGTAGCTGATTCAACCTACACACTGCCAGAGCTATTGGCCGATGTGGATACTGATTCAATAGTCGTAGTGCGCAAAGGTGTCTTGGTTTATGAAAAGTATTTCAATGGCATGACCCCAGACTCGGTACATTTACTGCAATCGGTCTCTAAATCTATTTTAGGTGCGCTCTATGCAGTCATGGCCGAGCGTGGTGTGATCGATATCGATAAACCTATTGCTTTCTACTTACCCGAACTCGTGGGTTCGGTATATGAAGCTGCAACTATTGCTCAAGCTTTAGATATGACTGTTGCAATTAATTTCTCTGAAGATTATTCAGATCCTCAATCCGAGATGGCACGGTTAGATCGAGCAGCGGGTTGGCGAACAAATACAACGGGGCATGATCTGGGACTTCGAAGTTTCTTGCGAACTATGACGGCTAGCGGTGAACATGGAAAGGCCTATCAATACTGTTCGGCCAATACCGATGTACTTGCTTGGTTAATCTCTGAGGTAACACAGACTCCGTATCAAGATTTGCTCACCCGCTACATCTGGCAACCTATGGGGGCGCACGATGATGCATCCGTCATTGTTGATCGTGAAGGCTTGTCCGTGGGCAACGGCGGAATCTCTTGTACAACGCGTGATTTAGCCCGTTTTGGCTTACTTATCGTCAATGGCGGCCGAGCTAATGGAGAACAGGTGATCCCAGCAGCATGGGTTAACGCGACTTTTGCTGGCGCATCTGCTGATGTTGAATCTGCAGATTACTTACAAGCATTGCATCCAGGTGGTTCGTATAAAAATAAATGGTGGATCACAGCTGGCGCCTCGCGCGAAATATTCGGGGTTGGAATCTATGGTCAGTACGTCTGGGTTGATCCAACCAGTGAAACGGTGATAGCTAAGTTTTCGTCCTTACCGATTCCAGTTGATGGAGTACATTCGCGCAAACATATGGCCTTATTTAGAGCTATCTGCGCGCAATAACCTGTGCGGCGATCTTTGCTGAAGCTGCATCAATCATCTTTCCGTTTTCATCAACAGCCACACCATTACTTTTGGCTAATGCATCAATAACTGCGTGTGCGTGAGCCAGCTCGGCATCGGTAGTAGAAAACTCTTCATTGACGGATGAAACCTGTGATGGATGAATACAGGAGCGACCAAAGAAGCCGTCATTCTTGAAAGCTTTGCACGTACTTCGCAATCCGGCATCATCCTTGAAATCAGGATACATCGGGGCGATTGGGGAGTTGATACCTGCTGCCGCCGATGCAAACACCAACATGCTAAGGGCTGCATCAAGGGTTGTAGATCGGCCTTCACCACCAAGTGATAATTCGGCGCGAAGATCTAACTGACCGATTTGTAAGAAAGTTACTTTATCTATCGATGCAATTGCTCGCGCATCTAGAATCGAGGCGGCGCTCTCTATCAGTGCACTGATCTGCTTCACATTCTTGATGCGCGATGAAACGTACTGCATGTTTTCGACCGTAGCCTTGGGTACAACAATTCCATCAACACGTGGATGATCAGCGATAACTAAATCGGCATCGATTGAATCTGGATTGATGCGCACCCATGTCTGTATATTCTCTGGCGCGTTATCTAGCCATGCTGCACAGGTGGCGCGGGCATTAGCTTTTTCACTAATTGCTACGGCATCTTCAAAGTCGATGATCAGCGCATCGGCGCCGCGGGTATGGGCTTTTTCAAGCATGGCAGCGTTATTGCCGGGGATATACAAATAGCTGCGTGCGATCATTTATTCTCACTCGTTCCTATAACGCCTTTGGCTAGAAGAGAATCTACCGCCTCGTCGCTCATTCCTAAGCGCGTTGTAAGAATTGCACGTGTATCAGCGCCAATGGTGCGGCCAGTCCACTGCACCGCACCTGGGGTTTGATCCATGCGATACAGAACGTTCTGCATCTTGATGGGGCCAAGGACTCGGTCATCGACGCTAATGATTGTCTCTAGCGCTTGGAACTGTGGGTCATTCATCACGTCGGCGATGTTATAGATCGGTGCGACGGCGGCTTCGGCTTTTTCAAATTCGCGTACTACATCGGCGGCATCGCGCTGGGCGATCCAATCACCGACGTATTGATCTAGTAGCTCGGCATGCTGTGCGCGCGTTGATCCTTCAGCAAACCAAGTCTCGTTAATTACTTCTGGGTGTCCAACCAAGATCATCACTCGCTCTGCAATCGACTGCGCAGATGTAGAGACTGCAAGCCACTTGTTATCTTTAGTCAGATAGGTATTGCGTGGAGAGTTATTGACCGATCGGTTGCCAGTGCGTGATGGAACAACTCCTAGTTGGTCATAGACCGTTGCATGTGGTCCAAGGATTGCCAAGATAGGTTCGATGATTGCAAGGTCAATTACTTGTCCCTTACCAAAGCCCTCACTGTCAGGATTTTTTTGAGCAAAGAGTGCAAACATAATCGCTTGAGAAATCGCTAGCGCTGAGATTCCATCGGCCAGAGCAAATGGTGGCAGAGTTGGTGGACCATCGGCCTCGCCGGTCATAGTTGCAAAGCCGCTCATGGATTCAGCTAATGTGCCAAAGCCGGCGCGATGTGCGTATGGACCAAACTGACCAAAGCCAGTAACGCGCGCAATGATTAACTTGGGGTTGCGAGCATGTAGTTGCTCAGGACCAATTCCCCAACGCTCTAATGTGCCGGGGCGGAAGTTTTCGATCAGAACATCAGTGTGCTCAATGAGATCTAAAAAGATTTGTGCACCTTGTGTGCTGCCTAAATTCAGTGCCAGAGTTGATTTATTGCGTCCGATATTTGCCCACCATAAGGACTGACCATCTTTGGAATATCCATGTCCGCGAACCGGATCACCCTTAGTTGGATGTTCAATCTTAATAACGTCGGCGCCAAAGTCGGCCAACATGGTTGCAGCAGTTGGACCAGCAAACAAGGTTGCGGCATCAATGACTCGAAGCCCGGCAAGTGCTGACATTAGTTACCTCCGTGTGGCTTAAAACATCTGAAACCAATATTTTCTGAACGCGACAATCCTGCACCCATCAATAATAGTTTTTCTACCCATGTATTGTCCTTATCGCCACCATCTACATACCAATCGGATTCGCAGATTCCAGTTTCTGAGCATGAGCCCTGAGATCGTCGTAGATTGTCTTTGCTGCCGCCTTTGAGAATAAGAAAACGTGTACGGCCATTGCTATGCATGCTGTTAGTCAGATTCCATACCGAAGAAGTTCGATCTGGAATATCGTTGGCATTTAACTGCCAATCCCACTCATTTGGAACCTGGCAACCTCTCCATGCCGTATATGCCTTGGCATCCTCTAAATCGACATAGACGACCGGTGAGTCCAATTGGTCTGAACGAGGAGCACCGTTTACCCAATGTGCAAGAAAGCGGTAGGCAATCTTTGGTGTGTAGCCAGTAGCTTCTAGGAATTCGAAAAACTCTTTGTTACTTACTTCGTGCTTATCAAGTTCACCGTGAACAACAGGAACCGTAATCTGCCTTGCAATCAGTTGGTGGAGATATGGGTCAAAAGGTTTCCATGCAAGAACAAAGGCTGCTTCACCGTACAAGCTGGTTTCACGATTTCTATATGAATATGTCAGCTCAGTAGGTGTACCCACTAAAGCCTCTTGGCGTTTGTTATCGCGAGCAGGAAATTCTGCACTCATCTGGTCATACGTGAATTTTATGAGTTCGGTTTTTTCAGGCGTAATGGTAATTGCGCCAACACCCCATGCAGGTATGAATCCTGTGAGACCACATGCCAGAGGACCTTGATAATCCTGATCGCTCTTATTGATAATCGCAATAAGGGCATCGCCACCTAGTGAAAATGATGAAGCAAAAACATTGGCGGCTTCAGCTTCTGGCGCTAACTGTGTCAGAGGCTCCCATTCACCCTTAATAGTGAGGCGATGATGTTGGCGCAGTACAGCCACCATTTCTTGCCACATACGTGACTCGCGATTATTCCAACCTACCCACGAACCAAATACAACTTCCCAAATCAACATTCCTGTTGCATTCAGCCACGCTATGTGCAGCTCATCTATGTGAGAGCGGTTCCAGCGACGAGTTTGATGAATCATGTGACGAGGTTCAAAATATTTAGCCCGCACTACACCCGGAATTTCGCTATCGCCAAACCTTTGACCCCACGACATTATGTGGTCACAGATTCTCTCTTGTTGAACGTTGCCTTCGCCGCCTATAACTACATCAGGCTTTACTTTTAAGATTGGTGCCATGAAATCTGGATCGGCCGATTTCATGGTGTCAAGGAAGACTCCATCAATATTAAATTTCTCGATTAAACGAGCTATTGCAACTTGGTCAGTGTCATCTTCACGTTTAGTCCATTTATCCCACGGGTTGTAGTTTAAATACACTTTAACGCCAGCGTTTTGCAGTTTCGCGATGAGCCGATCTAAACCAGGAACATCATTGTAAAAATCAAATTGGTTGCGTGAATCAATTCCGATAACAGGATAGGCATGCCATAAAATTATGCCATCCAAGCCACCGAACTTTTGAGAATCGGCAATTAGCTTTTCGGGTGTGAACTCTTGGGTTTCAAAGTCAAAGAGATATTCATCCCATAGCCAAATAACTGCAACGTTGTATGGAGGATTCTCTTCTATCCCTGGCTTGGTGTATGCCGCGTCACTGTAGTGAATTTTTTTGGCAGATTCCGTACGCCACTTTTTTAAATCTTCTCGCCACTTGTGGCGCTCCGCCAAGCTCTCAGGCCCAGCAATGATTTTGGCATGGTCCCAGTCACTCTTCGATGCAAGGTGTATAGGACGGGGAATTATTGAGTTCATCACTAAGCCAAAGCGCGCGTGCGTGCAGCTAAGTCAGTCAGAAGCAGTTGATTACACCCTGGAATGCTTGAGGCTAATCGATTATCAATCGGTGCGCTCCATTGGGGGTCGATTTTTTCTGCCCCCAGCATGGCACCACAGATTGATCCAACTGTTGCACCAATTGAATCAGTATCCCAACCACCCATAACAGTGAGTGTGATTGCCTTAGAAAATTCACCTTTGCTGCGCGAAAGTCCTAGAACACCTAGCGCTGCGTTATTAACGGTATGAACCCAGTGCATGCCATCAACATGGGCATATAGCGCATCTAATGCTAATTCATAATCTATATCGGAGTTTCCAAGTTCACGTGCAAAGGCGCAGGCTTTATAGATAGCTGAATCTGGTGGCAACACGGCCATTCCCGCATCGATGACTTCATTAATATCTTTACTGACCATTGCAACGGAGTTCATTGCCGCACTCATAGCTGCGCCATATAGACCGTTGCGGCGATGACTTAGATACGCATCGCGGTAGGCCATTTGCGCTGCACGCTTTGGATTGCCGGGATTAACCCAGCCATACACATCGGCACGAATCAAAGCACCAATCCACTCTTTAAATGGATTTGCAATAGCACCGACTTCACTAGGGGATGTGCCCTCAAGTAAGTTGCGATAGACAACGCGCTCTGCCGTGTACACACGGCCAGCAGGTAAAAGTTTTAACCATTGATCGGCGATATGGTGAGTATTGAAATTACGCCCATATGTTTCAAGCGTCAGCAGTGCAATCAGTGGATAGTTCATATCATCATCTTCTGCCATGCCATCGATGTTTTCTTGCAGACAGTTAACTTTGCTCTGCTTATTCCAAGGATGCTGTTCTAGAACTTCGTGAGGTACACCGACTCCAGTGAAGTACTCGGTTAGTGGCCAACGTGCACTTGATTGCAAGATTGCACGGATTCCATCACGCTGAGTTTTTTCTACCGGTTTGCCTAATAAACAACCAGCAGCACGGCCCAGCCATGCACCATGAAAAGTATTGAAATCAGGGGTTGTACCTGTTTGGCTATCAGGCAGAGCGTTAAGAAAGGCTTCGTAATCTAACTCTGGATTAGCCGCTAACTTAGCTTCAATCTCGCCAATAACCCTGCGAGCCAGTGCTCGCATTGGGGCAGTTGCAGGTATTGGAGTTGCACCAGCCATCGGCGCAGCTGCAGATCCACCTGCATTGACCCATGTTGCAATCTGATCATCGACATCGACGCCTTCAAACTGTGATTGGCTAAAAAAATGAGCAACTAAATCTTCAGGTTGAGCCCACGTAAGTCGCAGGGCAAAGGGCTCGCTCATCGCTAAAGATTACCGAAAAGTTCGGCCTTCGAAAGTGAGATTGCATCGGCGCGCGCTCTATCTTTTATAGCAACTTCTGTTGCAATCGTGGCTAACTTCTTTCCGTTAGCAATTAAATCAATCCGACTCTCTTTTTCAATTGTCTCTGCCCAGCCATGCGGAATCACGCTGCGACCATTCATTGCTCCACTCATTGAGCCAAACATGGTCGCAATTGAATCTGAGTCACGGCCGTAGTTAATTGCGCCGAGGATTCCAGTTTCAAAGTCGCCTTTAGATACTCGCAGATAAGCAAGTGCCAACGGCAGCTCTTCAATAGCCTTTAATCGACTTGGTTTACGGGCATCAGGGCCGGGTTCGCGATAAGCCTCACCCAATGAATCAAATGGAGCCATCGCAGCACGCAGACTCTTGAAGCTTGTATCCCACGAATTTACATTTCTTGCTGCATCAGTAACTGCTTGAATCGCAGCCTTAGTGCCATCGTGTGCAAAAGCGATTGCGTTATTAATAACATCATCGATCGTTGCACCAGGTGTCATCGCCGTTGCAACCGCTGCAGCAAATACACCAGCGGCTTCGCGGCCGTAACTGGATTGATGTGAGCCCGCGATTTCGATCGCTTCGGCATATGCACCAGCCGGGTTACCTGCGTTGATGATTCCTACTGGACTCATGTACATGGTTGCCCCGCAGTTAACTATGTTGCCGACGCCGGCTTCACGTGGGTCGCTATGTGCATGCAGAAGTTTGAGCACTAACCATTTTTCTGCATGAAAAACGCGGTGAATTAATAATGAGTCACGTTCGAGCTCTGGAATCCAACGCTCCTTTGCCATCATCTCAGGGACAATACCTTCGGCAAAAGTAAATGCATCTAAGTGATCACGCACTTGCTCGTAAACATGAATGAGCGCCTCGGTCATCAACGTGTCATCGGTAATGTGACCATTACCTTTATGGAAAGGCGAGACAGGTCGTGCAGTCTTCCAATCGATATTGAATGGGCCAACGATTCCAGTCACCAGACCGCCAAAGCGCTCTTGAATAACCTCTGGGCTATAGCCCTCTGTAGACCCACCCAGTGAGTCTCCAACGGCTGCACCAGAGAGTGCACCGATCGCTTTATCTTCCAAAATAGACATTGTTTCCATTCGCATCGTTGTCAGAGTGATAAAAAGAGATTAAGAAACGAGTTGAACACCGGTCAGAGCCGTATCACTACGGCTCTGACCGAGTTATTCACCCTCGGATGATCAACTAGGGATTTATGAATCGATTAACGAATGGCTAACCAACCATTCAGTTCTCGAGACTTCAACTCCGCTAATGAGATCTTTCCCTGAATATATTGCTGCATTGCAGGTTGTAGAACTGTGTCCTTCCACTTCTGGTAGTTAGGTACCAAAGTAAATGGAGCAAGTGTTAATGCAGCACCATCGCTAAGGATTTGAGTCCAACCAGCGTTGCCCTTCTTAAGTGCAAGCAAAGTGTTGAGTGATCCGGTTGTAGATGGAATAAGTGCCTCGCCAGTTGCAAGAGCTGCAAGATTTTTATCCGCCATCATGTAACGAATAAATGCAGAAGCTTGCTTTGGATACTTACTTTGTGCAGATACAGAAAGTGTCTGTGGATTTGCACCTTGTTGATTATTGCTGCCCTTGAGCAATGGAAGTGCAGTCCAGTTAAATCCAGATGCCTTAGCAGCAGTATCTAGATCTGCGGCTACATAGCTTGCAGCAAAGATCATCGCGTACTTGCCAGCTAAGAATCCTGGAACGGGTCCGGCACCTGACATTGTCAAAGATGCTGGATCAACTGACTTATCGTCATAGATCATGTCGTGAATACGTGAAGGAACTTCAAGTTCTGCGTTATTGATACTAAGAATTGGACCACTTGAAGCCGACATTCCACGGAAGAATGTAGCGTTGTAGTTCATTCCCATAATCATGGTCATTGCAGCTGGTGACTTAAGTCCCCAAGCAACACCGTAGTTAGAGCTTGTTGTGAACTTCTTGGCAAGTGCGCGGTAGTCATCCCATGTGAATGTATTTGTTCCAACAGGAATAGCTATACCAGCCTTTTTGAACATATCTACGTTGGCATAAATTGTGTAAGTCTGGGTCATTGTTGGAACTCCATATAAGTGATTCTTGTATGAACCAACATTCCATAGACCTACAGGCATTGAGCTCTTGATACTCTTCATTTCTTTAGAAAGGTCAGCTAAGTAACCCTGCTTTGAGAATGAGAGAATCGATGCAGCTTCATGCTGAAAAATATCTGGAGCAACATTGCCGGCAAAGGCAGTTGTTAGCTTATCCTGCATGTTGTTGACATCGCCGTAAACAATCTTGACGGTGGCAGCTGGATTTGCTGCATTCCAGTCAGAAACGATGCGCTCAGTGGCAGCAACTGTTCCTGGCAAGTATGCAGGGGTGAAATATGTCATTGTGATTCCAGCAGCACGTGCTGGAATTGTTACTGCAAGGCTTGCAACCATGGCAACAGATGCCACAACTGCAAATAACTTAAACTTCTTCACTGTGTTCTCCTTCGAGATAAGTAGATTTGATCATCCGGTTTGAACCGATCTGGTTAAAACCTTTCTTGCTTTAGCTTTTTTGCTGGCCCCCTAACCTTTAACCGCGCCGGCTAGTAAGCCGCTTGCAAGTTTGCGTTGCATGATTCCGAAGATGAGCAGAGATGGAATCGTTGCTAGGAAAGCACCAGCAGCCAATGGGCCAAGCAAGACTTGACCTTCCGAGCCCATAAAACGCGCCAATGTCAGGGGCAGCGTTTCATGCTCAGGGGATTGGATCAGTACTAGCGCAAAGAAAAACTCATTCCAGGAGTTAAGAAAGGTAAAGAGCGCGGTTGCCACAATGCCTGGAAGCAGGAGTGGAAAGACGATGCGACGAAGGATTTGGAAGGAAGATGCACCATCCATGGCACCGGCCTCTTCTAAATCCATGGGAATTGATGCGACGTAGCCTTTGAGCATCCACAGGGCAAAGGGCAATGCAGCAACCAGATAGACCAAGATCAAACCCCAGATTGTGTCGAGCAGACCGACTCGGCGTACTGCCATGAACAAAGGAATAATGACCAGAGAGACTGGAAAGACTTGGCTGATCAGAATCCAACCCGTTGCCGCTCCTGAAAACACTTTGCGTAAACGTGCGATGGCATAACCGGCAGGAACGGCGAAGATAGTTGTGATCACTGTTGTTACTAAGGCGATGATGGTGCTGTTTTTAGCCGAGTTAATAAGACCTCTTTTTTCCATGATGTCTTGATAGTTCTGCCAGTAAAAACCCTTAGGAATAAATGATTGATCAAGCTGTAATAGTTCGATTGGTGATTTTAAAGAAGTCGTGAACATCCATAAAAATGGAAAACCTAAGAATAGGACGTAACAGATAACGGCAAAGTACGTTGGAATTAAGAAGTACTTGCGCTTCTTCTTTTCTGCCGGTGTATTTAAGGAGATACTCATCGCTGGGTGTCCTCTCGCTTGCTAGCTTTCAAATACACACCAAGCATCAAGACAATTGCCAATGCCATAACAACACCCATCGAGGCCGCATAACCAAAGTTTCCATATTTAAAGGCTTCGTTATAGGCAAAGAGAGCGGGAACAAATGTTTTACCACCAGGACCACCTGCAGTAAGGACGAAGACCAAACCAAATGAACTAAAGTTCCAAATAATATTCAGGGCAACGAGTGCTGTTGTAATTGCACGAACTGCAGGAACTGTAATAAATCTAAAACGCTGCCACGCATTTGCACCATCAATAGTGGCCGCTTCAACCATGTCCATCGGAATTCCTTGGATCGCAGCCAGAATTGAAACGGTAATGATGGGCATGGCAACCCATGCGCCGATAAGAATTACAGTAGGAAAAGCGGTATTGAAATCGCCTAGCCAGTCAGTCTTTGCTCCTGGAACGTGGAGGAAAGAGAGAATGCCATCGATAGGTCCACTCGTAGGTCGCAGTAATAAGTTCCACATGATTGCAACGATTACCGGCGGCATGGCCCATGGCACAAGTGACAAGACACGCATAAGACCAAGAAAACGTAGTTTTTGGTTTAAGAGAAGTGCTAAACCAAATCCTAAGACCAATGCAAGAAGTGTTACCGATACAGCCCAGATAATTCCGATTTTAAAAGATGCCCAAAAAAGTTTGTCACCCAACAAGCGATGAAAATTCTCAAGGCCGATGAACTTGACCTTTACATTAAAGCCAGCCACGTTATCGGTAAAAGCCATCCAAATCGCTTGAGACAGCGGCACAACGCTAAGGAGTAGAAGTGGAATAAAGGCTGGAATGGCATATTTCCACGCCCCACGGTTATACATCTTGCCCTTGCCAGATGCCTTTTTAGTACTCAATGTGCTCATCAAGCCACCGATGATTCACGAATGATTAATTGTGGCTGCACTGTAATTTTCTTAACTGGACTATCAGGATTAGCTAAACGTTTTAACATTAATCGGGCAGCGATTTGGCCACGTTCTTCAGCGCGAAGATCAACGCTTGTTAAGGTTGGGCGTAATAGTGATGCTAAATCAATATTGTCGATTCCAACTAAAGCAATGTCGCGTGGAATCGCAACTCTTTTTTCAACACAGAATTTCATCGCTCCAGCTGCCAACTGATCGTTAGCGCAGATGATGGCATCAAAGTTTTTTAGATCTCTAAATTCAGAGATTGCGCGATAACCTGCTTCAGGTGTAAATGCTTCGGCCTGAAGATTGCTGGAATTCGAAAAGGCTAAATTCAACTGCTTCATAGATTTTTCAAAGGCGGCTTTTCTACGCCGCCCTGGATTAGTTGCAACCGGTCCGTTGATGAAGGCAATATTTTTTCGCCCAGTCTCAACCAAGTGTTTAATTGCCATGTCTAGGCCAGCGGCGGAATCCACGTAGACGTTATCAACATTGACGCCTTCAGGCATTGTGCCAACAAGTACAACAGGCATTTTTAACTGAGAAATTAATTCGGCAATTCGTGGGTCGCTGTAAATCGGCGAAATAATTAGGCCATCGGCAAAGCCACGCCCCATTGTTTCAAGGTGTTTAACAATCTCTTCGACCGATGAAAATGCCGACGATAAAATTAAGCGATACTTTGAAGAGCTCAACGTTTGGCCAACTCCGCGAGTCATCAAGACGTAGGCAGGGTTTGAGAGATCATCAAAAGAAAGGCAGATCTGCTCAGATTGGCGAACCTTTAATGCACGAGCGGCCGAGTTGGGCTGATAGCCCAGATCATCGATGGCGGCGCGGACACGTTTTTCAGTATCTGCGCGCGCAGCAGTGCCGTTAATTACTCGCGAAACCGAGGCGATAGAGACCCCAGCTTGCTTAGCAACGGCGCCGATAGTGGCCATAGAGATAGTTATCCTGTCATCTCAAACTGTAATCGTTTACAGTTGATGGAGTGAAGTTACTAGGTGTCAGGCATTTGCGCCACAAGGATTTGGTAACGAACCGATAACTCTTACTTGGGAGGCAGATCTGGATCGGCTTCGAGTACCGCCGAGACGGAGATGTCTGATGGCACTTCTATGCCCTCTCTACATCGCATCCAGATAAGGATGATTGGAATCATCGTCATTAGCGCACAGGCTGCGATTGTATGACGGATTCCAAAGTGTTCGGAAGACCAACCAATTAATGGAGAGGTTAGGGGAGTGCCACCTAGAAAGACCATTTGGTAAATACCCATAACGCGTCCGCGA
>QYQH01000019.1 GCA_007280395.1 Actinomycetales bacterium
CCTGCTCCAAAACCACCGGCGATTGCGACCATCAAAGCGGGAGTAAATAATTTAAAGAGTTTTATCTCAAAAACAACAATTATTGGCATCCCATCCTGGCGGGCAAAATCCCCGACGCCGGTAATAGTTAAATATACAAAAGCTGGAAAGGCACTCGCTGCAAATTCATTTATCGGAAAGGTCAAGAAGATTCTCTGGCAATCTGGAATTGGGGCAGTTGTTTTAGTAGAGACGAATTTGGATAATGAAATTCACGTTCTCACAAATATGGCTTAATCAAGGCTTTCTAAATAAGGTCAGTTTTCCCTCACTTGCTATCAACGCAAATTTAATTCTATTAATTGTTATCCAGGCCGTAGATTTCGCGGTTGTTGCACTTGTTCCTGATATTAAATTAAAAGTCTTATCTACTTTATTAAAAGTACAGATGCGATCTTCGCAGCCGAAAATAATCGCTGATTCATCGACGGCGATAGGCGAACTTGGCGCACCAAAATAATCAGTCTTTGCGGTATTTGGAAGCGCTTCAACACCAACGTTGTTCCATTGAATCTGATCTGGCTTTGGAAGTGAAATTACTGATGCCCCCAACCAACTTGCATCCAAAGTTTTTGAATTTAAAGTAAGAGCAAGGTCATATCCTGCAACTATAGTATTGGTGCCACTTGCTTGAAGAGCTTGATATTTCCAATCTTCAGGAAATGCGCTTTCACGTGTTGCAATTCGGACATCGCCACGAAGTGCACTCTTGTCGGAATTGCTTACTGAAAGGATTGAATCATAGGCAACAGTGACTTTAGTTCCAACACTTTTTGCTCGAAGGTGGAATGCCACGTCGCCCATAGTTCTGCCATTCTGTAGCGAGTCACCATCGACAATTTCATAGCGCCAATTGTTCCCATCGCGAACTGCGCCTAATAAAATGCCTTGGCTTTCATCGCGATAAAAAACTTGTTCGCCAGCTGAAGTGATTGCGCAAGCGTTTGACACACTTACATCACTAGCAGTTCTTACCCTTGCCGTCTGCTTGTAATCCTGAATTATTGGCCCATCGCCATCTATAACTTCAAAGCTCCATTTTTTGCCATTATATGAGGCACGGCGGAGATCTTTATTTGTTAAATCCCCATAATAAAGATTTAGATACTCAGTCTTACCAATTTTATTTGTGCAGATTGAAATGCTTCCAGCAACGCTATTTTTTGTCTTTCCACTCTTCGTCCCATCGCCATCAACAGATTCGATTAGCCATTTCTTACCGCTCCAGGTAGCGAGCTTCAATAGCCCGTTCTGGGTATCAGAATAAGCAACGACGGTCTTTCCGGCATACATTGCTGTTGCTAAATACTTACCATCAGCGGTCGGATCGATAATGGTTTTCCGCCAAACACCTTGCGGGATGATTCCATTAGTTGTCGCTTCAGTTGAGATGCCCACTGCATTTTTCGCAGTTAAAGTGAAGGAATAGACAGAGCCATTGGTAAGCCCAGTAATAACTGCTGGGCTTGAGGTCACAATTTTTTCAGCCCCAGTTTGGTTTACTTTAATTACATAAGATGAAACTTGAGCAGTACGTTGATTAATTGGGGGATCGAAGCTAATAATTGCAGATCGATCACCGACTAAAGCTTTCACATTTCTAGGAGTACCTGGAGTTCCAAAAGGTAATCCGGCTGGTGGTTTAGCTAACATGTCATCAAACATCGCCATTAATAACGGCCCAGGATTATGAAAAACTTCACCAAACTTCAAGTTTGGTGACATAACCGCATTTTTGGGATCGTTCTCAAATGTTGCTTCATCTAAGTGGCTTACCGATGATCCACCTTCATAAACTTTCGGGGTATACAACGGAGGTTTAATTCCATTATTTGCCCGCACTCCATTTGCACCAGACCAGATAAGAGGTTGGGTTAGAGCTGTTCCTAAAGCGAGTGATGGTGAATCCAAATCCATTAATCGGCGACCATCTGAAAGTTGAGCATAGGCATCGAAAGGCGTTGGCTGTTGAATGCTGCCGTAACCATAAAGTGTGTCGTAATCTGCATTTGATAAGAAGCCAAGGCCGTGGGCCATTTCATGCAAAATCATTGATTCAAGATCATATTTCGTGCTTGGACAATTTCCATCTGTTCCAAGGTAAAGCATCGAACCATTCGTCGAATTAATTCGAATTGTTACTTCGGGAATTGTTGGCTCAATATCTTCGCCTGCAATTGCATCCGCAAGAGCCGATGAGTACCACAAATCTTTATCAGGAATATTTTTAAAATTAGAATGAAGTTTTCCAGGTGAAGCTGCCGCGAGTGTTCCTGCGTTTGCCTGACGTTCCCACAAAATTTGGACTTTCACCGGAACCTGAGAAGCAAAGTTCTCTGCCCAAACATCAACTGCAGCATTGATTGCTGGACGATAAATATCTGGAGTACTTGTAAAATCAACTTTAAATGAACTCTTTGTCAGCGCTTTCTCTTGGAAAAAAGTTCTAGGTATGGCTCGCTTTGCTACTTGTGGAAGGCCAGATTGATCTGCATAAAAATAGAGCCAAGGCGCATCTACCGATTTCACTTCGGATGGAAGTGCGTATGCAGGTGCGACGAGAACGCCGCCAAAGAGCGCCGTAATTAGTAGAAGGTATCTGGCACGCATGGGCAAAACGCTAGCAGTCGAACCTTCGGGATACCACTTGATTGGACTTTCTTCGCTTAGAAAAGGCTGGTAATAACCATAATTATCATAGAATTAATAAATGGTTGAAGTAAGCATTTATTCACGGAGCAATTGTCATCTTTGTGATGCGGCCCTAGAAGTTTTAGAGCAGATGCAGAGTGAATTTAGCTTCACAATCAATAAGAAATTAATCGATGGTGATCCTGAACTCGAAGAAAAATATGGTGAAAGTGTCCCAGTCATTTTAATTAACAACGAACCACATGATTTTTTCCGGGTTAATCCAGAGAGATTTAGATTAGTGATGTCCAAACTTTAATCTGGATTAGCGCTCAGGACATCATCAGCATCGATAATTCTATAGGCATATCCCTGTTCAGCAAGGAAGCGTTGACGATTCTGTGCAAAGTCTTGGTCAACAGTATCTCTTGCAACAATTGAATAAAATCTTGCGGTTCTACCATCAGACTTTGGTCGCAAAATTCTGCCGAGTCGTTGCGCTTCTTCTTGTCGTGATCCAAAAGTTCCCGATACTTGGATAGCGATTGTTGCATCGGGTAAATCAATTGAGAAGTTAGCGACCTTTGAAACAACTAAACATTTAATTTCACCAGTGCGATATAGAGCAAATAACCGCTCACGCTCTTTAATCGGCGTATCGCCCTTAATTAAAGGGACGCCAAGTTCAGCGCTCAAAGCATCAAGTTGGTCAATATATTGACCGATAATTAATACTTGTTCTTCACTATGTTTCTTCGCCAATGCAATTGCAACCTTACGCTTTGTCGCTGTTGTAGAACAGAAACGATATCGATCTTCAGGTTCTGCAGTTGCATAATTTAAACGTTCGTCTTGTGTTAAATCAATGCGAACTTCAATACAGTCAGCAGGAGCGATGTAACCTTGAGCTTCAATCTCCTTCCAAGGTACATCAAATCGTTTTGGTCCAATAAGTGAAAATACTTCGCCCTCCATGCCATCTTCACGAACGAGAGTCGCGGTTAAACCAAGGCGTCTGCGCGATTGAATATCTGCAGTAAATCTAAATATCGGAGCTGGAAGTAAGTGAACTTCATCGTAAATTATTAGACCCCAGTCAATTGCATCAAAGAGATCTAAGTGGGCATAAACGCCCTGTTTACGCGTTGTCATCACCTGATATGTCGCAATTGTTACCGGGCGAATCTCTTTCTTAGAGCCAGAATACTCACCAATTTCATCCTCATGAAGCGTTGTACGTTTCAGTAATTCATCTCGCCATTGTCTTGCGGCAATTGTGTTTGTGACAAGAATTAAAGTTGTGGCTTTTGCGTGCGCCATTGCAGCGGCACCAACAATTGTTTTGCCTGCTCCACAAGGAAGTACTACAACACCTGAGCCACCGTGCCAAAAACCTTCAGCAGCTAGCTCTTGGTATTTGCGGATCTTCCAACCATCTTGAACTAAGTCAATCTCATGGTGCTCGCCATCAACATATCCTGCAAAATCTTCTGCTGGCCAACCAAGTTTTAATAGCGCTTGCTTTAAGAATCCGCGCTGGCCTGGATGTACAACGATAGTTTCAGCATCGAGTTGAAGTCCCAACATGGGTGCGACTTTCCTGCCTCGAGTGACCTCCTTGAGAACTGCTGGGTCATGTGAAACTAAAACTAGACCATGTACCGGGTGCGCTTCTAACCGCAAACGCCCATAGCGCGACATAGTTTCTGCAACATCAACGAGAAGTGCATGCGGTACTGCAAAACGAGAATACTTAAGAAGTACATCAACAACTTGTTCAGCATCATGTCCAGCGGCGCGTGCATTCCAAAGCCCAAGTGGTGTTAAGCGATAGGTATGAATATGTTCTGGTGATTTTTCAAGTTCAGCAAAAGCGGCTATTGCCCTTCGGCATTCATCACTGAGTGGATGATCAACATCAAGTAAAAGCGTCTTGTCACTCTGAACAATTAGCGGGCCATCAGTCACGAATTAATTCCTTAATAAAAGCAGTTAGAAGTTTCACTCGCGACGGAATTGAAGAGAGCAATATTTGTTCATGTGGTGCATGTGCGCCATCGCCAACAGCGCCGAGGCCATCTAAAACTCGAGCACCTGCGGCTGCTGCGAAGTTGCCATCACTTGCACCGCCGACGGATGCCTGGCCTATAGGTTTCATGCCGATCTCACTCGCTACTTTCTCCAGGATTTCATAGAGTTCCAAGGTTGCGGATGTGTCTAGCGGCGGTCTATTAATTCCACCAGTAACTTCAAGCTTCGCTTCAGAATGCGCGGCTACAAGTTTCTTTATTGAACTATCGACGCGAATTAGCTCTGCGGTAGAAAATGACCGAATATCAATATCAAGTGTTGCAAGTGCTGGAACGGTATTTGTTGTAGTACCGGCTCGCATCACGGTAGGAACAACGGTTGTACCAAATTCTGGATTAGCAAGCTTCGCTACCTCAATAACAATTGCCGCAATTTCTGTTGTCGCATTTATTCCCTTTTCGGGTTCTAATCCGGCATGTGATGCGCGGCCATGAAGTGCGAGTTGATACATCGCAGTTCCTTTGCGACCTGTTTTAACTTTTCCATTTAGCGATGCTTCTAAGACCAGAACTGCACTTGCTGACTTTGAAACTCTCTCAATTAGCGCTCTCGAGGTCTGACTTCCAAGTTCCTCATCAGTCGTCGCAATGATCGCAACCTTCGAGTGTGCGCCAGAAATTTCTTTAACTGCGTAAATTGCTTGAAGAAATCCCGCCTTCATGTCGAAAATTCCTGGACCTTTTGCAATATCTCCAGCAACACTCCATGTTGGAAGGTATGAACCAGTCGGCCAAACGGTATCTAAGTGAGCGAGTAGAACGATTTCAGGGTTCTTGCTACCCCACCAAAAAACTGGGCGACCATTCTCCTCAACAATTTCTGCAGCAGAGTTCAAGTTATCTTCTGCAATTTTCACTGCAAGTTCAACTACTCCGCGGCAAGCTTTTAAGTCTTCACTTGGTGATTCAAATTCAACAAGTTTCTGCAAATCTTCGATGAAGGCCATGGGATAAGTCTGCCTTACTTTGCCGGACTGACGCCGGTGATTCTTGGAATCCTAAAGCTCTGCATCTCACCAGTAGCGTGATCACTAGCAATAAGCGTGCCTAGTGAAATAGAAATTGGATCGATTAGTCGATTAGAAACCCCGCCATTTGTATCGGCATAGCCAATCGTAAGACTTGCTTGTTCTTCAATATATTGATGCAGTAAATCCAAAGTTTCATTTGCGGTTGTACGAGGAACCTCACGTGGCTTATGTGAACTCGCTTTTTCACCAGTACGTAGCGTGCGCACAGCGGCTTTTATTATTATTTCACTAGGTGCATGAGTTTCACTTAAAACTCTTGGTGGTCTCGGTCTAGATTTCGCTCGCCGGATTGCAGGTGCAGAGATAAGAATTCCACTTGCATTCTCAGCAGCAGGCAAGTAATTCGCTTCGCGAAGTGTTGCAATTACATCTCCAGGTTCGACATCACAAACTAGAACTTGCGAAGCCAATTTACGGAAGCGAAGTGGTTCTAACTTTCTATCATGTAAGATTTGGGTAACTAATCCTTCATCTTCGCAACGGATATAGGATTGTGCCGAACCAACACGTAAACGTCCGTGACGCTTTGCAACATCATTGATTAAATATTCCAATGGTTGTGGCACGGGTGTCTTTGAAGTTTTCTTTAAGAAATCCTTTATCTGTTCGCCGGTTTGGCCATGATCCAAACCACGTCGAATTGAACTTTCACTAAAACGATATACAGATGCACCGCCTCGACTCTCGATATCTGCAATTGTTCCAATCATGTTTGCAAGTTCCACAGTTAACGGACCAGGCGCAATCGCACTGTTATCTGCCTGAATCAAAATATGATCAACAGGTTTAGGAAGCGCGCCCTCGATACCTAAATCATCAGCTTCACTGAGAAATGCAATTCCAAATTCTGACAGCGCTCCTTGGCCAGTAAGGCCAAGCCATTCTGCCTCGCGAAGGGTCCACTCAATATATTCCGCATTGAATCTTTGTGGCATCTGCCAAGCAATAATTTCCTGAAGAGTTTTTAAATCTGGATCTAACTCTAAATTTTGCGACAAGATATTTAAAGTTACCTTACGCATAGATGCAATACCTGCGCGATCAAGCTCGGGTCCAAGGGGCGCAATATTTTTCTCGCCAGCTCTCCCAACGAGCCCACTTACGCGTGAAGTTTCTAGCCATAAATTAACGAGGGCGCTCCATCTTTCTTCAAGAGATCTCGACATCCAAATATCAAAGGAGTTTGTCGGCAATATTTGATCATCTGTATCTATAACAATTAAGCCGCCCAAATAAAGTATTTCAGCAACGAGCGCCACACAATTTTCAGAGACCCCAAGGTGATCCGCACTTCTTTTCAGATCACGAATTCCAAGGCCACCTGAACGAAGTGCTATCGGAGGTTCATCAGACCAGTGATGTGCAAGCTCTTCACACCATCGCAGGAAGTTGGAAATATTTGCAATTGCAGCGCGATCAACATCACGCTGTTTGCGACCGGTCCCAGCAAATTTCTTTGCAAAGGGCGTAAACTCTTTTAAAACTTTTCCACCGCGAAGATGCATTCCAACTTCTCGGGGCAGAACAACAGTTCGGGAATCCATCACCATTAAATAATTGTTTTCTAATAACCAACCAATTGCTTTCCCTGGCGATTTGATATTTGCAACTTGTCCTCGAGGTGGACCCCAAGTTAGCCGTTCAAGTACTGCAGCTGAATCTGCAGGAATATTTTTTAAGCCTTTGAAATCTATCTTCTTGACGGATTGTGGACCTAGTCCTGCTGGCTCATGTCCTATTAAATGGGGGAGATTTCCAGGTAATCTAAATTTGTTGCCATCTTTATATACAAGCCCCGCCGCCCATAGGCGCGGAAGTTCATCGCCAGCATCTGGTGTTGTAATTGAAAGCAACTCTGCTTTTGAAAATGGTGAATTTAACGTACAAGTTGCAGTTAAAACTTCTAATTGAAATTTATTTAGAGATTCCAAAGCGCGCATCAAACTCGGTGTTGAGTTTGCCCGAGCAGAGAGCGCGGATAAATCAGTTGGAACTGGAGATAGCAAGTCTGGGCGAACCTGAAAAAGCTCGGCAATTGCAGCATCGCTGCGAGCACGCAATTCATCGGCAAAAGAGTTAACAGACATAACTGCCCTACTTTACCGAGTTTTAGGCGCTACTTCGACCGCAATCTTCTAGGGGAAAAGAAGGTCAAGATAGCGGCAAACCTTGCGAGTATCGGACCAAAAATTGCCTTTAACGCTCGGGCTTTTCGAAAATCATGAATCGGCCAGTTTTCACGTATTGCACGAATCTGTAACAAAGTATCTGGATTAATTGCTGCAGGATTTCCAACCGCTGTCAGAAGTGGAAAATCATTATGACTATCAGAATATGCATAGGAATTTGCGAGATCAATATTCTCGATTTCGGCCAACTCTCGAATTGCAATTGCCTTCTGGTTTCCATGTAATAAGAGACCATTCATTTTTCCGGTGTAATTTCCATCAATAACTTCAGCCTTGCTTCCAAGTGCTCCAGTGAAACCTAAACGCTTTGCAATTAACACTGCCATATCTTGTGGCGCCGCAGTAACGAGCCAAACCTCTTCATTAATTGCAAGATGTTGATTTGCAATTTCAATCGTTCCAAGCCAAAGCGCAGGAGAAACAAATTCGTCATAAATATCAGATGCTATTGCTTCTATCTCTTTAACGTTATGGCCCCCAATAAATTCAGTAGCAGCGTTCTGGAACTTTGCGATTTCTTCTGGTTTCTCAGCCCCAGTTAAGCGATACCTCAGGTTCGCTAGAACGAAGGCGGAAATATCGCGCTTGCTAAAAAATCCTCTTTGGTACATACCACGACCAAGAAAAAAGATCGTTGAGCCGCGGATTATTGTGTTATCGACATCGAAGAAGGCAACCCGTTTGCCAAGATTCGTCATTACCCAACCTTAGCGTTCAAGTTATGATTGGTTCATGGTTCAAGCGATTCACGTACTGCGACACGGAGAAGTCGAGAATCCGGAGAAAATTCTTTATGGCCGCCAACCAGGATGGCGACTTTCCACGCGAGGTCAAGAGATGGCACTGGCACTGGCTGATTGGTCGAAAGATTTAAATCTTGGAGCAATTCATGCCTCGCCATTGCAACGTGCTCAGGAAACTGCGGCACCGATTGCCGCTCAACATAATTTAAAAATTACGACCGATGAAAATTTAATTGAAGCTGCAAATATTTTTGAAGGAAAGAAATTTGAATTAGGTAGTGGCGTTCTCAGACATCCTGCATCTTGGTGGCATCTTCGCAATCCCGCTAAGCCTTCATGGGGAGAGCCATACACCGAGCAAATTGAGAGAATGCTTGCTGCAGTGTTTGCTGCGCGCGATGCCGCGAATGGAAGAGATGCGCTAGTTGTTTCTCACCAATTACCAATCTGGATTTTGCGATCTGCAGTTGAAGGTCGGAGATTGTTACACGATCCAAGAAAACGAATTTGTACTCTCGCATCCGTAACTACTTTGCATGTAGATGATGAAGGAATGATTAACAACGTTTCTTATACCGAACCCGCCAAACATTTGCTCCCTAATAAATGAAGTTAATACTCGCCCTAGCCGCAACACTACTTCTTACTTCATGCTCAACCGGAGGTCTCTCAAGTGATAGCGAAAAATCTTATGTATCTGGAAATGGCGCAGCAATATTAATAAAAGAACCACTTCGCAAGTCGGCACCGAATATATCTGGTGAAACTCTCGGCGGCGGAAAATTTAATTATGAAATCGGGAAAGTTACAGTTGTAAATGTCTGGGCATCTTGGTGCTCGCCCTGTCGGGCTGAAGCGCCAATTCTTTCGGCATTTGCATCGAAGAATCCAGAAATACAATTTGTTGGGATACTAACCCGAGACAATTTAAGTTCAGCGCTAAGTTTCGTCAATAGATTTAAATTAACTTATCCAACTCTGATAGATGATGCAATAATCGCCAGTTTCAAAGGCTCACTCGCTGCAAATGCAATTCCAACAACTTTAATTATTGATGCTAAAGGTCGAGTTGCTGCTCGAATAAGTGGTGAAGTAACAGTCGCGCTTTTGCGCGAACTATTAGAGAAGGTATCTGGAGATAAGGTAAATGTTTGATTTTCTCGTAGATATAGTTTTCGATGGCAACTTATTGATTGCCTCAGCAATTGCAATGATTGCTGGATTAATTTCCTTTGCCTCACCTTGTGTACTTCCACTAGTTCCCGGTTATCTGTCTTATGCAGCAGGAATGGCTGAAGTTCGAAGTAGGGGACGCGCAGCACTTGGATCTCTACTATTTGTACTTGGATTCTCAGTTTTATTTATCTCGTACGGCGCACTTTTTGGTTCAATCGGCTCGAGGATTTCTAGTAATTCGCAGATAGTTTCGGTAATTCTGGGTTTGCTCACAATCGCTATGGGAGTAATTTTTCTCTTCAATCAGAAGTTTTATCGATCATTTAAGCCGGTCTGGAAGGTTCGCGCTGGACTTGCTGGCGCTCCAGTTCTCGGTTTCTTGTTTGGAGTTGGCTGGACACCTTGCATTGGACCAACCCTTGGCGCAGTCCAAACACTTTCATTCCAGGAATCAAGTGCACTTCGCGGGGCAATTTTGAGTTTCGCTTATTGCTTAGGCCTTGGAATTCCTTTTATTCTTGTTGGAATATTTTTTGATAAATCCAATCGCCTAAGAAAATTTATCTCCCGCCATGGAAACTATCTAACTTTAATCGGTGGAACCTTCTTAATTTTGCTCGGAATTCTTCAAGTGACTGGCTTATGGGCTGATGTAATGAATTCTCTGCGTGGATTTATCTCAGATTTTGTACCGGTGATTTAAATGTCTATTTCTACGGAGCTAGATACCCGTTCCTCTCTGCGTTGGTTATGGCGTCAACTAACCAGCATGCGCACGGCTCTCATCCTGCTTCTACTTCTAGGTATTGCTTCAATTCCTGGCTCAATTTTTCCGCAACGCTCTCAGAATCCCTTAAAAGTTAACGATTATTTTAAGAGTAACCCAGGTACCGCAAAGTTCTTAGATCAACTTTATATGTTCGATGTTTATAGCTCACCCTGGTTTAGCGCCATATATATCCTGCTATTTATATCGCTTATCGGCTGCGTGCTTCCAAGAACTTTCGAGCACTTAAAAGGAATCGGTGCAAAGCCACCACTTACTCCAAAAAATTTAAATCGGATGGAGTTTCATACCGAAACGAAATTCGGCACGCTAGATCAAGCAGAAACCTGGCTTAAAAAACGCCACTTTCGTATCAGGCGTGATGGCGATTCAATCTCCGCAGAAAAAGGCTTCATGCGTGAGACTGGAAACCTCTTATTTCACCTCTCACTAGTATTAATTTTGGTAGGAGTTAGCTTTGGGTCGCTATTTGGGATGAAGGGTGACGCAATAATAAATGTCGGAGAAAGATTTATAAATATCCCTACATCTTATGATGTTATTTCATTTGGAAAGCTACAGTCAGAGAAAACCTTGAGCCCCTTTTCGATTACAGCTACAGATTTTAAAGCAACTTATGAATTAACAACTGGTGCACCAAGTGACTTTAAACTAACAGTCAATATTGCCGACCCAGTGGGTTCGAAAGAAGTATCCAAAGTTGTCAGAGTAAATTCTCCTTTAACTTTTGGAAGTACTAAAGTTTATTTACAAGCTAATGGATATTCGCCGCTAGTAACAGTTCGAGATAAATCAGGTGAGGTGAAATACCAAGGCGCTGTAATCTTCTTACCCCAAGATGGAAATCTAACTTCAATTGGTGCGATAAAAGTTCCAGATATGGAGCCACAAGTGGGTCTGATTGGATCATTTGTTCCAACTTTTGCCCGTAATTCAGAGCGAGGCGCTTTCTCAACTTATCCAGAAGTCTTAGATCCACGATTACTTGTTTCGATCTGGGTGGGAGACCTAGGCCTAGATTCAGGAATTCCACAATCTGTTTATCGCCTTAATACATCAGATATGAAGCGCATCGGATTGAAGACTTTGAAATTGCATGAAACTCATAACTTTGGTGAGGGCTCAATCACATTTGAAGGTTGGACGCCATGGGTCAACCTGCAAATAGTTAAAGACCCAGGCAAGATATATGCATTGCTTGGTGCCATCTTTGCAATTCTTGGCCTTTTGATGTCGCTCTTCACAAGATCGCGTCGCATTTGGGTTAAAGAGAACGTTGATAAATTGGGTGTTGAGGTTGCTGGCCTAGCAAAGAATTCAACGCCAGGTTTGGAATCTGAAATTGCATCGCTTGTAAATGAAATGAGAGGCTAGCCCCGTGAGTTCAACTAATTATGCATATCTCTCAAACTATGCAATTTATTCAGCGATGGTTCTATTTACTATATCTTTCTTTGCTCATGCAATTGAAGTTGCATTCTCACTTCGCAATGTAGATGATAAAACTAAATTTGATTTTACCCGTACCAAGAGAAGTGGTGCTATCGGAACTGTAATGATGGTTCTAGGATTTATATTTCTTTTAGCAGGAGTAATTCTTCGAGGTATTTCAGCTCATCGAGTTCCCTGGGGAAATATGTACGAATTTTCTATAACAGGCGCCCTTGCTTTTACTGGTGCATATATATTTGCACATTGGAAATATAAAATCAGATGGCTTGGACTACCAGTCGCAATCTCAGTTCTTTTAACTCTTGGAACTGCAATCACAATACTTTATCGACCAAGCGCTCCACTAGTCCCGGCTCTTAAATCAAC
>QYQH01000047.1 GCA_007280395.1 Actinomycetales bacterium
GCTCGCATTGATCGCGTGCTACAGAACAACGAAGTGCAATCGCTAATTACCGCGCTTGGAACAGGCATTCACGATGATTTCGATGTCGCAAAACTTCGCTACCACAAAATTATTTTGATGGCAGATGCGGATGTCGACGGTCAACATATTCGGACCTTGCTTTTAACTTTGTTATTTAGATTTATGCGGCCACTTATTGAAAATGGTTTTGTCTATCTTGCACAACCACCACTTTACAAACTTAAGTGGGGCGGCAAAGAACCAGTCCAATATGCATTCTCTGATCGCGAACGAGATGGCTTTATTAAAATTGGTATAGATGCCGGAAAGCGCCTACCTAAAGAGGATGGAATCCAACGCTTCAAAGGTTTAGGTGAGATGCCCGCTAAGGAACTTTGGGATACAACAATGGATCCGGCACACCGAGTATTGATTCAAGTAACACTTGATGACGCTGCAGCAGCAGATGATTTGTTCTCAGTACTTATGGGCGAAGATGTAGAGCTACGCAGAAACTTTATTCAACGCAACGCTAAAGATGTTCGATTCTTGGATATCTAGGTGGTCATAAATGGCTGAAAATATGAATCCAGATAAGACCGCGGCGCACGACCGAATCGAATCTGTTGATCTCCAAGTTGAGATGGCGCGTTCGTATCTAGATTATGCAATGTCAGTAATTGTTGGTCGTGCACTGCCAGATATTCGTGATGGTTTAAAACCAGTTCACCGCAGAGTTTTATATGCAATGTACGACGCTGGTTATCGGCCAGATAAGGGTTACTACAAATCTTCACGCATCGTTGGTGATGTTATGGGTAATTATCATCCACACGGTGACACAGCAATTTACGATGCAGTTGTACGACTTGCCCAGTTCTGGTCACTTCGTTATCCACTAATTGATGGAAACGGAAACTTTGGTTCGCCAGGAAATGATCCAGCGGCGGCAATGCGGTACACCGAAGCAAAACTTGCGCCGCTCGCAATGGAAATGATGCGAGATATTGATGAAGACACCGTTAATTTCATTCCAAACTATGACGGCCGCTCACAAGAGCCAACTGTTCTGCCAAGTCGCTTCCCAAACCTTCTTGTAAACGGCAGCGCTGGTATTGCCGTGGGGATGGCAACCAACATTCCACCACACAACTTAAATGAAGTTGTCGAAGGAGTTGTCTGGGCGCTTGAAAATCCCGGCGCTGAACCTAAAGTGTTATTAGAAAAATTATTAACAATAGTAAAAGGCCCAGACTTTCCAACCAAGGCTTTAATTGTTGGTCATCAAGGAATTGAAGATGCTTATCGCACCGGCCGCGGCTCGATCATTATGCGAGCTGTTGTTGAAGTTGAAGAAATTAATAAGCGCACCTGTCTTGTTGTCACCGAACTTCCATATCAAGTAAACCCAGATAACTTAGCTCTCAAAATTGCTGAACTTGTTAAAGATGGCCGCATCAAAGGAATCGCAGATGTACGCGATGAAGGTAACGAACGTCTAGGCCAGAGACTTGTAATTGTTCTGCGAAATGATGCAATCCCAAAGGTTATTTTAAATAACCTTTACAAGCACACACAATTACAGGATTCTTTCGGCGCCAACATGCTGGCCCTTGTTGATGGAGTTCCAAGAACTCTTCGCATTGATGAGTTCATTCGTTATTACATTGAACATCAAGTTGAAGTAATTGTTCGACGCACCAAATATAGATTGCAAGAACGTGAAAAGCGCGCTCATATTTTACAAGGTTATTTAAAGGCACTAGATGCACTAGATGCTGTCATTGCGCTAATTCGCGCATCGCGCACACCCGAAGAAGCCCGTACTGGATTGATGAAACTTCTCGACGTTGATGAGATTCAAGCAAATGCTATTTTGGATATGCAACTACGCCGTATCGCTGCGCTAGAACGCCAGAAGATTAATGATGAATACGAAGGTTTGATGGCTGAAATTGTTGAACTAAATAGCATCCTGGCTTCTGAAGCTAAACAACGCGAGATTATTAAGGTTGAATTACAAGAGTTAACAGCGAAGTATGGAAATGAACGCCGAACTCAAATTATTGCTGGCGATTCAGATCTCTCGGTTGAAGATTTAATCCCAGATCAAAGTGTTGTTGTCACAATTACAAAAACCGGATATTCCAAGCGCACAAAAGCTGATTTATACCGATCGCAACGTCGTGGCGGCAAAGGCGTCAAAGGCGCCGCTTTAAAACAAGACGACTTGGTAGAACATTTCTTTGTAGCCTCAACTCATGATTGGCTGCTCTTCTTCACCAACAAGGGAAGAATTTATCGCGCAAAGGTTCATGAATTACCGGATGCGGGACGCGATGCTCGCGGTCAACATGTAGCAAATCTTCTGGCATTTAAACCAGAAGAAACAATTGCTCAAGTTATTGCAATTTCAGATTACAAATCACATCCATATCTAGCAATTGCCACACGCGGTGGAATTGTTAAGAAGTCACCACTTGTTGAATTTGATTCCCCACGATCTGGTGGTTTGATTGCAATCAACTTAAAAGAGAGTGACGAATTAGTTTCAGCGGCGCTTGTGAGTGAGAAGGATGAAATTCTTTTAGTCTCAAAGAATGGAATGTCACTTCGGTTTAGCGCAGACGAAGAGTCAATCCGTTCAATGGGGAGATCCACAAGTGGCGTTATCGGAATGAAATTCCGCGGCAAGGATCAACTCTTAACAATGGCTGCAATCACTGATATTTCATCACCAAAATTTGTTTTAACGGCGACTGATGGTGGTTATGCAAAACGAACACCGTTAGATGAATATCGCCCACAGGGTCGTGGCGGCCTCGGCGTTAAAGCGGCAAAGATTGATGAAGATTCGCGCGGCGTATTGGTTGGCGCAATGATTGTTGAAGCTAGTGATGAAATTCTTGCAATTACATCCGGTGGAGTTGTAATTAGAACTGCCTGTTCTGAAATTCGTGAAACAAGCCGTGACACGCTAGGTGTTCGCTTAGTGAATCTTGATGAAGGTATTTCCGTCGTATCGATCACGCAGGTTAAAGAGTAAGAGCCCCGCGCAGATTTGCTCGCTTTTGGCGCAGGCTTTAAAGTCGGGTAGCCTTCACCAGTTCAATTATCGCGTTTGGGCCTTTAGCTCAGCTTGGTTAGAGCGCTTCCCTGATAAGGAAGAGGTCAGTGGTTCAAGTCCACTAAGGCCCACCAATCGCGTTGATTAAACAGATAAACAAATTTAATAAGTGGGCAATCTTTAGATAAGGTTGCGCCACTTACCCGCTAAACACGGGGACCTAGCTCAATTGGTAGAGCACCGCCTTTGCAAGGCGGGGGTTAGGGGTTCGATTCCCCTGGTCTCCACAAAAGTTTTAGAAAACTATTTATTTAAATTATTTAAATCTAGATATTGCAAGTGCGGCGCAAAGTCCAAGAGTTCCAGAGATCAACAAAGGAAGAGTCCCGAATCCGCTTCCAAAGTTCCAGAGCAGCCCAGCCCATAATCCAGCGAAAAGAATTCCAAATCCAGATAAACCTTGCAATCTTGCTTGGACCACAAATTGTTGACTATCTAGCGCCAATTTTGATACCCAAGTTTTTCCAACGACATCATTTGCAGCAGCAAATCCACCATAAATAACTAAAAGTATGGCCGCTATAAATTTACTATGTGAAATTCCCAGTCCAATATATGTAATAGCAAATGCAACCAACCCAATCGCATAAATATTCTGGGGCTTGAGGCGATCAGTAAGCAATCCAAGAGGAAAAGAGAGTGAAGCGTAAGAGATATTAAAAAGCAGGTATGCACTTACAACCTGAACCGGAGTAAACCCATCCTGGTTTAGATGTAATAAGAGAAGGGCGTCAGGGAAATTGATTAGGGCAAATAAAGCTAACAACCAGATAAGTTTTGTAATTTTAGGGTTTAATTTTTGGGCTTCCTTGGCCGCAACCGAAGTCTTTGGTCTCCGTTTTCTACTTCCCAAATCGTGGTCTTTAATCGCCAACACCAATAGCGCTGAAGCAAAAGCTGGAATTACCGCAACCCATAGAACACTTCTTATGTCGCCATCAAATAGTGAGAGAAATAAAAGTGTCAGGATTGGTCCGATTACAGCGCCAGTCGAGTCAGCTGCTCGGTGAAAACCAATCGTCCGACCGCGGTGGCTCGACTCAACACCTTGAACCAAGATTGCATCTCGGGCTGCCGACCTTATTCCTTTGCCAACTCGGTCAACCACTCTGCCCATTAAAACAAATTGCCAAATTCCAGATAACGCAATAATTAACTTTCCAAGCGCTGCGCCTAAATATCCAAGAAAAACCATAGCCCGTCGCGGCAACCAACGATTTAGCCAGCTGCTAATTAATTTAAAGAAAGCCATTGTTCCTTCTGCAATACCTTCAATTAGGCCGACTACCACTGCCGGAGCCCCAAGAACTGAGTAGAGAAAGATTGGCATAATCGGATAAAGCATCTCACTGGCGGCATCTTGCAAAAGAGAGACCCAGGATATCGTTGCCAAGTTTTTTGTAAGCCAACTCGGGCGTTTAATCATTTCATTAGCGTAGACCCTTGGCTTTCATTTATTATCTTCCATGAATTAATGGCATAATCCACCATTATTCAAGGCAATTAATCGCCATTAATTAGATTGGTCAACAAATGTCATCAACAGCAACTCTCCACACAAGCATGGGCGATGTAGAAATTGAACTTTTCCCAAATCACGCACCAAAGACCGTTGCTAACTTTGTTGAACTTGCGACCGGAAAGCGTGAATGGGTAGATTCAATCACTGGCGAGAAGACTTCAAAGAATCTTTATGACGGAACTGTTTTTCATCGGGTAATCGCAAACTTTATGATTCAAGGTGGCGATCCACTTGGTAACGGAACTGGCGGACCTGGCTATCAATTCGCAGATGAATTTCATGGTGAATTAGCATTTGATCGCCCTTACATTCTTGCAATGGCGAATGCTGGGCCAGGAACGAACGGCTCACAATTCTTTATCACAGTTGCTGAAACTGCTTGGCTAAATCGCAAGCACACTATTTTCGGTGAAGTCAAAGATGAAGCCTCAAAGAAGATTGTGGATGCAATTGGTGCGGTTAAGACTGGTGGCCAGGATCGCCCAGTACAAGCTGTAAAAATTAATTCTGTAACAATCTCAGAATAACCAAATGAAAGAGAAGCAATCACTAACAACTACGCTGATTGTAATAATCTCGGGCACTTTTCTCTTAACGCAATATGTCTTTCCTAGCCTTCAATCCCAGTTAGCGCTTTTCTATGGTGGGAATTATGCAAACGGTTATTACCCCGGTGTTTCAACTGGCCAGTGGTATCGCTTGATAACCGTTGCGCTAACGCATGCGGGTTGGCTGCACTTAATATTTAATATGTTGGCGCTCTTTTCAATCGGCACCCCAATAGAAAATTACTTAGGCAAAGTTCGCTACTCGATCATATTTCTAGCTTCGTTATTGGCAGCATCAGCAGCATCACTCTATTTTGGCCCACATAACATTTACGCGGTCGGTGCATCTGGCGCAATCTACGGTCTATTTGGGGCGCTCTTTGTAATTGGCAAGAAGTCTGGTGCGAACTACCAGAACATCACGGGCGTCATAATTGTTAACTTACTTATTACCTTTACTGTGCCCGGTATTGACTGGCGTGCGCACTTGGGCGGTTTAATTGCAGGAGTTGTTATTTCCTACCCTTTAACGCTTCGCAGAAGAACTTGAGCAACATCTAAAACTCCAATATCCGATTCTCTAGCAGTCATTCCATCGCTAACCATAATTCGGCAGAACGGGCACGCAACCGCTACCTCCTTAACTTCAGTAGCAATAGCCTCATCTACGCGATTCAAATTGATTCGGGTACCGATAGTTTCCTCCATCCACATGCGGGCACCACCAGCGCCACAACAGAATGAACGATCTTGATTCCTTGGCATTTCAGTAATTTCAACTCCAGTCGACTCTAAAAGTTCTCGCGGCGGTTGGTAAATCTGGTTGTGTCGACCTAAATAACATGGATCGTGGTAAGTAATTGTTGCGCCACTCTTATGTGGAGAAGTTTTTAACTTTCCCTCTTTAATTAACTGATTCAAGAGTTGGGTGTGGTGAACCATCTGTAATTCAAAACCTTGCTGCTTATAGTCACGACCAATAGTTGTGAAGCAATGTGGGCAGGTAACAACAACTTTCTTTATGCCACGAGCGCCAAAGGTCTGCTTTAAAGTTTCAATATTTTCCTTCGAAAGTATTTGGTAAAGGAATTCATTACCTGCCCGCCTTGCTGGATCGCCACTGCAGGTTTCACGTTGGCCCAAGACGCCAAATTTTGTACCAGACATGTATAGAAGTTCTGCCACTGCCTTTGTA
>QYQH01000030.1 GCA_007280395.1 Actinomycetales bacterium
GAGACGAGGAGATTTGAACTCCTGAAGGCGATTAAACCTTACCTCGTTAGCAGTGAGGGAATGAGGTTGTTCCTTACCGTCGTCTAGGCTTGTTTAGGTAGTTTACATGATGATTGTTTAGAGAAAATACACCCAATTTCTTCTAATTCCTGGGCAAAACATGGGCAAAAGATTAGATTAGATCTTGTCAGATCCAGTTGGTATTGTTTGCCTAGGTCAAGAACTAAGCGCTAACCCCTTTAGCTTGCTTAGTACCAACCGCGCTTTCCGCGCACGGTGGTTCTAAAGGAGGACCTACTAGCGCTGAAATACATCGCTAAAAGTGCGGGTCTCTGAATGAGGTCCAGAAGAGATTGGTGTTACAGTAAGAATTTGTTAAAAATATGTCTTCACCCTAGATTGCTAATACATGATTACCTCGAGGGCATTTAGACCTTCAAATTATTTTGCGAAATGGCATAACTTGACACAAATCCCTATAGCGCTATTTGTTTTGACTAGTTTTACTCATTTACCCATTTAATATATTTATTTTTCTTGACTTAGCACCCATACTATTCAATTGGTCTGACATTTTCTAAATATTGAACAGATACAGGTCTGATATGGGCAACTCTTGCTTATTTGGAACACTAAATTATTGGTGCCCAGCGATCATTTGGAACGATAGGATACCAGCCTACTCTTTTTGGATCTTGATCATAAGGATACCCGCCAAGTTCTTTATACAGTTCTGAGTACTGTGCCAACTTATCCCGATCTAACTCAATTCCTAATCCTGGCCCGGTTGGAACTTTAATTTTTCCATTTTTATATTTCATTAATCCACCTACGATGATGTCGTCTGCTAGGTGGTGATAATGTGCATCAGCAGCATTGCTTAAATTGGGAACAACTGCTCCTAAATGAAGCATTGTGGCAAGTTGAATGCCTAGTTCAGCAGATGAGTGCACCGCAACACCTAATTGGAAAGTTTCACAAACTCCAGCAGCTTTAATGCATGCTCGAATGCCACCCCAAAAAGTTGTATCAAGTAAAATGACGTCAATTGCTTCACGATGTACGTTCTGTGCCAATTGTTCAAAATTAACTACTACGGTGTTGGTTGCCGTTTGCATGCCGGTTAAGTCTCGTAATTTTTTCATACCGTCAATTCCCCAAGTAAAATCCTCAAGATAATCAATTCGCATGTGTGAGGTTGCTTTTGCAAACTCTACCGCTTGAGTTACACTAAGGGTCGCATTTGGGTCATATCGAAAACGATCGTTTGGGAATGCTTCTCCTAAAGCTAAGAAACAATCTAGTTCATAGCTTGGGTGAAACACACCACCTTTTAATTTATGTGTGATAAATCCATTCTCAATTTTGAGTTTTTTAGCACTTTCGACCAATTGTTTAGAATTTTTTACTTCACCTGTTGTTGTGTTCTCATTGGCGTAGCTAAAAAATAAGTAGCTTGCAAATTCAACTTCGTCACGTATCTTTCCTCCAAGAATGTCATAAACAGGTATTCCTAATTTCTTTCCCATAATATCCAAGCAAGCAAATTCAATTGCAGCATATAACTGTGTTCTATTGTTGTATAAACTTGCCGTCGGATTACAAATTTTAAAACGCAGTCCCTCCAAATTAAATGGATTCTCTCCAATAAGATAAGCTTTCAGATTCTCAAATGCCATCTCGGCACTTTCGCCGCCACCGCCCATCTCGCCTAATCCGGATATACCTTCATCCGTCTCGATCTCAACAATAGTTCTTACAATCCTGCCCCAATGGGCACCAACACAATGTCGTAATGTTGACTTGAGGGGTACTGTGACAGTTGTACTTCGCACATCAGTGATTTTCATCAAATCTCCAATCTGGGCGGTGAGGGTCTCGGAGTACCGCCCCGGTTTCACGTACTTCGGCCAAATTGCGGTTTCCGGTGAGTGCCATAGTATTGAGAAAGTCTCGGCGCAAAAGCTCCACCACTTTCTCTACTCCCCGCTCCCCATCAGCCATCAGCCCATACAAATATGCGCGGCCAATCATTACGGCTTTTGCCCCTAATGCAATTGCTGCGTAAGCGTCTTGGCCAGACATCACCGCGCCATCAATATAAATGTCCATCTTTTCCCCAACTGCCTCAACTACGTCCTGCAGAATCTCGATTGGAACCGGACCTCGACCTAATTGACGATTACCGTGATTTGAGAGCACAATTCCTTGTACGCCCATCTTTGCAAGCGTCTTTGCATCCACCACGCTTTGAATACCCTTAACGATGATTGGCCCTTTCCATTCTTTCTGCAGCCATTTAACATCATCAAAAGAGAGCGCTGGGGAGAATATTGTGGAAGCAAGTTCAAGGAGGGATTTATCCCATCCACGAAACGCGGCGAATTCCAATTTTTTAGTTGTGAAAAGATTAATCCACCACATCGGCTTGCGCGCAATGGCGAAAACTGTTGACAGGCGAATGCGGGGCGGAATGGTGAGGCCATTTCGTATGTCTCGTAAGCGAAGTCCGCTGACGGGAGTATCAACGGTGAGCACCAAGGCTTCACAACCAGAATCTCTCGCCTGCTTAATTACGGCCGTGCTGTCGGCTCTATTTTGCATTACATACAGCTGGAACCACCGTCGCGCTCCGGGGACAGCGGCAGCAAGTTCGGCTGGGGATGTGGTTCCCATTGTTGATAGGCAGTAAATTAAGTTGTTGCGTTCTGCAACCGCGGCAACCGCTGGTTCACCAACATGTTGCATTAGACGTGTGTAACCTGTTGGTGCAAAAATAATTGGTAAATCAACTTTCTTGCCAAAAATAATTTCTGAGGCATCTACGGTAGAAACATTGCGGAGTGTTCTTGAATTAAATTGAACATTTCTAAGCCCCCTTTGAGAACGCGAATATCCAATCTCATCTAAAGCTGATCCTTCAACATAGTCGTAAACAACCCTGGGAACTCGCTTTTTAGCCAAGCGAACTAAATCCTCAATTGTTTGAGCTTTAGATGATGCTAATTTACGCCGATTGAGAGAAGGCAACTTCCATTCAATAAGACCATAGAAATAGGGAAGATTAGGAAAGTTCCTCTTTGATTTAATCATCAGATTTAGCTCGATTTATACAGGGTGAATGGCAGTCATCACTGCACGCGAAATGGTTGGGTAATCCTTGATATTGTGGATATTATCTACTAATTCATAATCTCTCATAACCAAAATACGGTCGGCAATTGTAATCATTTCGGGCAAATCACTTGAAATTAAGATGATTGAAAGTCCAGTATTTGCGAGTTCGATAATGAGTTCGTGAAAGGATGCTTTTGTACGCACGTCTACACCTACGGTCGGTTCATCGATAATAAGAATATTAGTTTCAGCCGCTAACCACTTTGCTACGGAGACCTTTTGTTGATTTCCACCAGAAAGAGTTCCGGCTAGTTGATTGTTATCAACGACCTTAATGCCTAATCGTTCAACGTATTTGCTAGATATCGCATCCTCTTTTTGGAAACTAATAATCCCAAGTTTTTGTAGAATTCTGGAGAGAACAGTAATTGAGATATTTTTACGAACTGGAAAGGTTAGAAAAAGTCCTTCTTCTTTTCGGTTTTCCGTGACATATCCGATATGGTGAATGTGCAGGGCATCGCGAAGGGTTTTGATGTGGACCACTTGCCCATTGAGTTTTACTTCACCGCTTGTAATTTTGTGAAGTCCTAATACACTTCTCGCGAGTTCACTTCTACCCGCACCGACTAATCCGTACATGCCAAGAATTTCACCTGGATAAAGCGAGAAAGAAATTTTTTCATGGCCAAGCGCAGTTTGAACATCAACTAATTCAAGTACGGGCATAACGTTTCGATTAACTTCACGTAGCTCCACTTTTCGATCAGTAAGATGTCGACCAACCATCGCATCGACAACTTCACTTTGCTTATAATTTTCCAGTGGTTGCGATTGAAGGATGCTTTCACCATCGCGCAAAACAGTCACAGTGTCGCATATTTCATAAACTTCTTCGAGTTTGTGGCTTACGAAAAGAATTGCACTTCCCGAATCCTTTAAGTTCTTGATGACTTTGAAAAGCTTAACTGTTTCAGCATTGGTTATAGAAGCTGTAGGTTCATCTAACAAAATAATTTTGGCATGCGTTACAAGCGCTTTAGCAATTTCAACTAGCTGCATCTGCGCAACAGAGAGATTTTTTACTCGTTCTTGAAGATCGATCTCAAAACCTAAAGTTTGGAGTGCCTCTTTTGCCATGCGAGTACGCTCACTTTGATCCACAATTCCAAGACGGGTAGGGGGATTATGAAGAGTGATGTTCTCTTCAATAGAAAACTCTGGAATTAAATTCCTTTCTTGGTGGACTACTGCAATGCCTGCGTGAGTTGCTTCGACCGGAGATTCAAAAAATTTCTCTTCGCCATTAGTTTTAAGAGAGCCAGAATCTGCACGGTAAACACCTGTAATTATTTTAATAAGTGTAGATTTACCAGCACCATTTTCCCCAAGTAGAGCATGCACAGATCCACCCTTGAGAGTCAGATTAACTTCATTGAGCGCATTTACACCAGGAAATGATTTAGAAACTTTTTCAACTCGAAGTTCTGTGCTCATTTGGCATCCTTCTTTCCTTCAAGTGCGCGCTGACTGCTACGACGGCGCCATTCACTGAGGGCAACAGTTGAAAGCACAACAATTCCTACGGTCAAACTCACAATGCTTGGATCTAATGAATATTGTGCTCTAGCGATATCCACAAGGCGAACAACACCAGCAGCAACAACAGTTCCAAAGACCGCCACAGTTCCACCGGCCATAAGTACACCGCCGATGATTGGTGCGGCAAAAGATGCGAGCATCCAATCTCCACCAATTGAACGATTGATGCCAGGCAGGGATGAGATAGTGATAATCGCTGCAATACCAACCAGACTGCCCGAGAGGGTATGCGCAATAAAGACTGAACGACCGTTAGAAATACCAGATAAGCGCGCTGCAATGTGATTTCCACCCGTTGCTAGCACTTGACGACCCGTGACAGTTCTACTGAAGAAGAGTGAAAGTAGAACGGAGGTGACAAATGCAATAACTAAAATGAGTGGGAAACCTAAAATATTCTTATTACCAAAATCAGGTAGAGATTTTGGATAACTATCGACAGTAAAAGTGCGTACTAACCGATACTGAAAACCCAGGAGAATTGTCATTGTGCCAAGGGTGATAATGAAGCCATTGAGTTGAGTGATAACAACGAGTGCTCCATTAATTGCTCCCACAGCAGTGGCTGATAAGAAACCGATGAGCAGCGCAAGCCAGATTGGAAGATGGTGATCTGCCATCAAAACAGCCATAATTGCAGCAGATACCCCGCCCATTGCGCCGACTGCAAGATTCATCTGCCCAATTGCAAGTACAACCATTTGCGCCATTCCGATAACAATTGGTACGGCTAGGTAGGTAAGGAATCCTTGTAGGGATTGACGAGTCAGTAGGACTCCACCTGATGTCGCTACAAGTAATGCAAATCCAACTACAAAGATGATGGTAAGCGATAACTCTGTTGCGCGATGCTTGAAGAATAATTTGAAGTTCAAGTTTGACCCCGCATCCGGATCGTTGTAAACATTTTTTGAATCTGGCCCAAAGACAAAGCTGTTAACAGGACTAATCCGAGAGCGATATTGAGTGTCTCAAGTCCAATACCCTGCACCGATAAACCCTGGCGGATCACTAAGGTCAACATTGTTCCAATAAAAGTTCCAAGAACTTGGACAGAGCCACCAACAAGCAGAGTTCCACCAAGAACTGGTCCTAAAAATGAAGGCAACATGAACTGAGATCCAATGGAAGCGGTAAAGGAACCGTTTGTAAATGCCAGCATGACACCCGCCAGTGCGGCAAGAAGGCCGGAGAAAGTGTGAGCCATGATGACACGATAATCAACAGGAATTCCGGAAAGTTTTGCAGCACGCAGATTTGAACCCGTCGAAAGTAGTTCGCGGCCTAGACGTGTTTTTGCGTAAAGAAAACCCACAAGAATAAGGGCAACGATTGCAGGGACCAACATCATTGGAAATACCTTTGGACCGCACACTCCGCCAATGCAGTATTGGTGCAAGCTTGTGTTTCGCCAAAATTCCATACCCTTTGGTTTTGTGATAAATGCAGCGGTCGCCCCGGTAAATGTTACGTAGACAAACGTTACGAATCCAAGAAGCGCAAAATCCATCGCGAGTGTCACGATAAATGCATTCACTTGAGATTTAACGATAATTAATCCGGCCACAAAACCCAATGCACCCCCGACGCATAGGCCTATTAGTAACCCAGGGATCAGCGAGAGATGCCAATATTGATAAGCGGCACCACTTGCCAAGGCAGCTACTGCTGCCATACGACCTACCGCTAAATTTAAATGTCCGACGGAGAGGGCACACAGCTGTGCTAAACCAATAACCGTGAGCACGGCTCCGTCTCGAAGCAGTGGATAGATAACGAAATCTGTACTGAAGAATGCGCTATTCTTTAAACCGAAATAAATAAATAAACCCACCGTAAGGGTGGTCAGAACTACGCGTTGATCTGAAACGATACGGCGCATTATTAGGACGGTACTCATGAGACCCTCAACTTTTCAATCGCATCAAAATTCCAGTCAATGCCCAATCCCGGAGCCGTCGGTGCGATTGCATAGCCATTTTCAATTTTCATTTGGGTATGTGTAATTCCACGGAGTTGAGGAATATGTTCGACATATAACCCATTTGGAATTGCGGCTGTAAGGCTGACGTGAATTTCCATTAGAAAATGTGGGCAGACCTTTACATTGAAAGCTTCCGCCATATGTGCAACCTTAAGCCACGGAGTGATTCCACCGACGCGGGCAACGTCCACTTGAACAATTCCGACAGCCTCTTGATGGAGGTACTGCTGAAATTGCATAGCTGAATACATCGTTTCACCAACGGCGATAGGAATAGTTGTTGACTTCGCTAGGGCTGCATGAGCCATTACGTCATCAGCTGGCATTGGTTCTTCAAACCAAAAAAGATCAAGTGGTTCAAATGCTTTGGCTCTGCGTTTGGCTTCGGCGAGTGTGAGAGAAGTATTGGCGTCTACCATAATGTGCATGGATGGACCAACCGTAGCCCTCACTGCTTCCAGTCGCTCAACGTCCTCGTGAACATTTGTCTTGCCAACCTTGAGTTTTACACCAGGCCAACCTTTATCTTTCGCGGATTTTGCTCCTGCCACAAGTTCTCCTGTTGTGAGGTGGAGCCAACCACCTTCAGTGTCATAAAGTGGAACTCGATCTCTAAATCCTCCGGCTGCAACAGCCAGACTCTGATTGCCCCTTTTGCATTTTAAGTCCCAAATTGCAGTATCAATCGCCGCGACGGCTAACGAGGAAATTGCTCCAGTTTCAGTTGCGCGCGTGGAATAGTAGATTTCATTCCAAATTTTTTCTACATATTTAGAATCTATCCCAACTAATTTCGGGATTAAATAATCATGCAATAAGGCCAATACTGCTGTGCCACCAGTACCAATTGTGTAGCTATATCCTGTTCCTTCTAGACCATCTGAAGTTTTGATTCGCACAAATGGAGTTTCTTGTTTGAGAAATGCCTGGACTGAATCTGTACGGATAGTTTCTACTGGAATATTAATTAAGAAAGCTTCTGCGGACGTAATAATGCTCAACGAAGAAGCCCTTTCTGATGAAAAATAAAAAAGTTAGTTATTTTTTTAAATAAAGTGGAATCAGGCGATTCGGACTTGCTCAATTCGAATCGCCCGACTCCAACTTTTTTACTTATTTATGGCTTACTTGCAGGTCATGTACTTCGTCTGGAAATCCGCGAGGATTGCCTTAGAAGTAGCCATACGTGTCGCGTTATAGGTCTTGACGTTTGACTTGGTAACCAAGAATGAGCCGGAATCAACGTAAAGTCCTGGAGTGATCATGGTGCAGGCCTTTGATCCAAGTGCAGCCATTACCCATGAACCAACATATCCTTGTCCCCAAGGATTCTGGACAACTGTACCTGAAATTGTTCCAGATGAAATAGCTGCCAAAATCTTTGGATCATCATCAATTGCGATTACCTTGATTGGAAGCTTAGTTGTAGCAACACCCTGTGTTGCAGCAACTGCTGGGTTGTATGCAGTTGTAACGATTCCTTTAATCTGTTTGCCTTTTGCAGCAAAGAGATCTGAAACAGCCTTTGTTGCGGTTTGAAGGTCAGTATCAATATCTGTGATTGTTGTAAGAAGCTTCACTTTTCCACCAGTTTCAGCGATAGCCTTCTTAACGCCGTCCATGCGACGAATGGTGTTTGCATCTACAGCATTACCTGTGAGGTGAACAAGGTTTCCCTTACCGCCCATTTGGGTAATAACAGCTTTAGCTGCAAGATAGGCCGCTTTGCCGGTATCAGTAGAGAGGCAGAAATCAGCCGAATTCTTCTGTGGTTCTTTAACGATGTCATATCCACCAGGACATGACGCGAGTGAACCAACGGGGAATCCCTTTGACTTTAATTTGGCAAATGTTGTGTTGATATCTGATGGAGATACCCCAAAGAGACCAAATGCGTTGTATCCCTGAGCAGCAAGAGCATCAATAGCAGCGTTCTGCTTTGTCTGATCCCATTCCCCAGTTTCATTGAATATTGTTGCAGCGATTCCAAATTCAGCTGCTGCAGCTTTGCCGCCCGCAATCCATGGTTGGAAGTACGGGTGAGCTCCACCAGGTACAAGAGCTATCTTGATTTTAGAAAAATCAGGCTTTGCTGCGAAGGCTGGGGATGGAACGATAAGACAGATAGCGAGAATGCCCGCTAATAGCGACTTCTTCTTCATACATTGTCCTTTCAGGTTCTACTGTTGAATCCTCAGGATGCTCCGAAAAAAATCCTATAGGAAGTTGTCAATAGAGCCTTGCCTACACCAAGACCGATAGCAAGGAAGTTAGATAACGGTTTTATAACGAAACTATAGGATTTGGCCAGCTCGTCCCTGCTTGAGGATGAAAGGCAGGATACGGTCGCGAGAATTTTCCAGATGGCTGGTCATTGCCGCACGCGCTCCCTTAGGATCACGAGCAAGAATTGTTTTCAAAATGATGCCGTGCTCACGGATAGCCATTTTCTGAATGGGGGCTGAGGTCGGATGCAAACGAAAAAGGTGGAGGTGGCAATGAGACCGTCTGAAGGCCGCGTCCATGAAGGGGTTACCCGAGAGCGTCACGATTAATTGGTGGAAACGTTGGTCGTGCTCGCTCACACTCCGGTAGGCAGAATATGTTCCACCTGTAGTGATCTTTTTGGCCAAGTTCAACTCTTCTTTTAGTCTTTCTTCACCTTCAACTGTCATCAATTTGGTAGCAGTCTCTATCGCCCGGGGTTCCAACATGAATCGAAATTCGTAGAGTTCTATTAACTCATTGAGCGTAAGTACAGGGGTCGCCGAATATCCAGTTAAGGGTTTGCGAACCACTAAATCATCGGACTCGAGCCGCGCAAGTGCTTCGCGAATAGGGGTCTGAGAAACCTTGAGATTACGTGCAAGGCCATCAATGGAGACTCGCTCACCGGGTTGTATGACGTGATCCATAAGTAGTGACTTAATGGAGTCATAAATTTCATCGGTGAGGACTTGCCTGACCGACTTCGTCTTTCGATTCATGGACGAACCTTACTTTGGAATTCGCAACCCTTGCATCCCACCGTCTACCGCAATTGAAGTTGCGGTGGTTGAGGCTTGGGGGGCTAGCTAAATAGCAAATAGCACTCGCGACCTCATCGGCGCTCACCAAACGACCCATTGGTTGACGAGCTTCAAGAGCCTTACGTTCAGCAACTGGGTCTGCTGCTTAGGAAAGCAGCCTCTGAACCCAAGGCGTATCAGCTGTACCAGGATTGACACAATTAACTCGAACACCGTCTGCAAGATGATCATTGGCCGTTGCAAGTGTTAATGAAAGAACTGCACCTTTTGTCTCACTGTAAATCGCTCTTTTGGGAATACCTGCCGTTGCTGCAACAGAACACGTGTTTACGATTGCTGCATGATTACTCTTTCGAAGCAGCGGAAGTGCTGCGCGGCTAGTGCGTACTAACCCCACCACATTCACATTTAACACTCGCGACCACTCTTCATCCGTTGATGTTTCTACACTTCCCACAACGCTTACTCCAGCATTATTAACCAATATATCTAAGGTCGGAAATTGTGCGAAAGCTGAAGTAACAGATTTTGAATCACCAATGTCACAGAGAATCCATTTCGCTACGGAAGACATATCGCCCTCTTTAAGATCCAACCCAATAACTGTGACGCCTCGTTCTTTAAGCATGAGGACTGTCGTAAGACCAATACCCAAACCTGCACCGGTTACTGCCGCTGTTAGGCCATCAAAATCTTTTTCATAGTTCATACGTCAATCCATTCTTTACCGGTTGGATACGTGAAATCAACAACGCTTTGCTTAAACATCTCAGCACCTGCACCAGGTTCAACAGGGGCCATATAGCGAGCGCGCTGGATTTTTGTTGGAACTACAAAATGCTCGTGAAGGTGATCAACAAATTCAACAACCCTATCCGGGTTTTCTCCAGCAATTGCTACGAAGTCAAACATCGCTAAATGTTGAACCATCTCGCAAAGTCCCACGCCGCCCGCATGCGGACAAACAGGGACTCCATGTTTAGCTGCCATTAATAGCATTGCAATGTTTTCATTTACTCCCGCGACTCGAGTGGCGTCAATTTGAAGGAATGAGAGTGATTTAGCCTGAATCATTTGCTTGAAAATAATTCTGTTCGCTGCATGTTCACCGGTTGCGACCCGAACTGGGGCTATTGCTTTGGCGATTGCAGCGTGGCCCACTACATCATCAGGATTGGTTGGTTCTTCAACCCAGTGAAGATTTATATCGCCAAGTGAGTTAATCCACTCGATTGCATTAGGAACATCCCAAACCTGGTTCGCATCCACCGCCAGGCGGATATCTGGTCCAATCGCTTCTCGTGCTAACCGAAGTCGACGCTTGTCATCTTCAAGTGAAACTCCGCACTTGAGTTTGATTAATGTAAATCCGTCAGCGACTGCTTGCTTTGCTAGCCGCACCATCTTTTCATCTGTGTAGCCAAGCCATCCAGGGGTTGTTGTGTAGGCAGGCAAACCTTCTGCAAGAAGTTTTGCCTCATTTTTCGTCTTGTTCGCTGCTGCTTTAGTAAGTAAAGATAGCGCCTCCTCTTTTGTGATTACATCCGTGATGTATCTAAAGTCCACCAAGTCAACAATTTCCGCTGGGGAGAGTTCTGAAAGATATTTCCACAAAGGCTTGCCTGCACTTTTTGAGACTAAATCCCATGCTGCATTAAGAACAGCGCCTGCTGCCATATGTGTAACGCCCTTTTCTGGGCCAAGCCAGCGCATTTGTGAATCCCGAACCAAACTCCGCGCCAAATCACCCATTCCTTTTGCAAGCTCTGAAACTTCACGCCCCACGACGTATCCTGCAAGGAGATCGATTGCCGCACACTGGAGGTCATTTCCTCTACCAATTGTAAAAACTAAGCCATGACCAGAAAGTTCAGGCTCGTCAGTCTCAAACACAAGGTATGCAGCTGAGTAATCAGGGTCTTGATTCATTGCGTCTGAACCATCGAGCCCTCGAGAAGTCGGGAATCGAACATCTACTGTTTTGAAGCTGGTTACCTTCGCCATTGCTCATACTCCTTTACTAGATACGCGTGCTCAACAATTTCCTAAAAGTTCTATTCCGGTTGGAGAAAACCCTATACGATTCCCAACATGATTCGGCACAATACCAAAGTTGCTATCGCTAGAACAGGGCTGCAAGTGACCAAATTAGGATTGGGAACTGCCCCTTTAGGTGGGCTCTTCACTTCGGTACTCGAAACTGACAGCGATGAGCTCATTCGATCTGCATTCGATAATGAATTAAATTTCTTTGATACAGCCCCACTATATGGACATGGGACAGCTGAAATTAGACTTGGGAGAATTCTAAAAACAATCGGCAAGCCTTTTGTTTTAGAAACTAAAGTAGGGCGAGTACTCAATCCAACCGACCAAGCCGACAAAGCTTGGTTTGCGGATGCTAACCCGAATTTGGAACCAGTTTTTGATTTCTCTGCCGACGGTGTGAAGCGTTCAATAGAAGACAGTCTTAAGCGCCTTGGAGTTGATCATATTGATATAGCGCTCATGCATGACGCCGATGATCATCTTGAGCAAGCTATTCGCGAGGCTTACCCAGTTTTGGATGACTACCGACGCCAGGGAATTATTAAAGGCGTTGGGATGGGACTCAATTTATGCGCACCTTCTATTGCAATCATGAAAGAGTGCGACCTTAACGTTGCGCTTATTGCAGGCCGTTTTACTCTTCTAGACCAAGAGGCGCAAGATAAACTTTTCCAATTAGCGCTAAAAAAGAATGTTTCGATTCTCGCAGCTGGAGTTTATAATTCTGGCGTCTTAGCCAATCCAAATCCTGGAGCAACATATAACTACCTCCCTGCATCGGAAGAGGTAATTAGTCGGGCACGTGTAATCGGTGAATTTCTCAAAGCGAGAAATGTTTCACTTACTGCTGCTGCGCTGCAATTCCCTTTGCGACATCCGGCTGTGACTGTGGTACTTACCGGATCGCGAAGTAAGGCCGAATTAGAGTCAAATATCGCTGACTTCAACCATGACTTACCGCAAGATATTTGGGAAGAGCTTGAAGCTTCAAAACTAATCCAACCTTTGAAAGTTAATTAAAATGGGTATGAAAAGAATTTGTTCCTTAATAAACGTCAAGCCTGAAACTATCCCTGAATATGAGCGTGTCCACGCGGATGTCTGGCCAGATGTTTTGTCATGTCTCAAGAGAGCCAATGTTCAAAATTATTCAATTTATCGATACAACAGCCTCTTAATTTCTTACATGGAATATGTTGGCGATAACTACGATGAAGATATGGCAAATATTGCAGCAGACACTCGGACCCAGGAGTGGTGGAAAGTAACTGCGCCAATGCAGACACCTCTTGCCAGAAAACTAGAAGGCGAATGGTGGCACGCAATTCCAGAAGTGTTCCATCTTGACTAAAAGAGTGGATTTGCAATGAAAATAGCGGTACTTAAAAATAAAGAAAATTCACACCTCTTCTCTATCCAAAAAGAGAATAAGTTTTATGCTTGCTCATCAATTCCTACATTGACTGATGCATTTCATCTGACTCTGGCTGAATTTCGCCAATATGTTAAATCTAATACTGGGCGCGAGATAAATGGAGAGCTTGTTGCTCCTATTGCTCCTGAAATCGAAGTGGGGGGAGCAGGTGTCACTTATCTACGTTCACGCGATGCACGTAAAGAAGAGATTGGTGTGCCAGATGTATATCAGCGCGTCTATGAAGCAGACTGCCCTGAACTATTTTACAAAGGAAATACGCGAAGGACTCGTGAAACAAATACCCCCATTAGTATCCGCTATGACAGTGCAGCATCAGTTCTTGAACCTGAAGTAGCTATTTTCATAAATAAGTTTAAGGAAATCATTGGTTACTCCATTTGTAACGATGTCACCGCCCGAAGCTTGGAAGGTGAAAATCCGCTTTATCCTTCACAAGCAAAAATGTATGTAGGGTCAGCAGCCCTAGGGCTTTACATGCTTCCATCGTGGCTCATCTATGTGCCAGCCGAAACAACAATTGCTGCAAAGATTATCCGAGACGGTAAATCTATATGGGACGCCTCCACATCACTGGCATCTTTAAACCGATCCCTATCAGATCTGGTTGATTATCTTTTCCGATGCCAAGAATTTCCAGATGGCGTCATACTCTCGACTGGCACGGGAATTGTGCCGCCTCTAGAAATAGCGCTAGCACAGTGGGATGTCGTCGAAATTACTGTTGCTGGGATTGGAACTCTTTCAAACTCGGTCATCACAATCCCGGAATCCCCTTAATAAATCAAAAAGTTAAATAGAAAGGTGTAGCCATGAGAATTGATTCACACCACCACGTTTGGGATCTATCTGTTCGGCCACAGGATTGGATGGTGGGCGATGCTCTTAATGCTGTAAAACGTAACTTTGATATGAGCGATTTTCGCGTCGCTGCCGCCGATACTGGAGTCGAAAAAACTGTTTTATGCCAAACGGTGATGAAATATGAAGAAACTCCTGAATTTCTAGAACTTGCAGCAAGTGACTCCACAATTGCGGGAGTCATCGGTTGGCTAGAGATTGGCGCCCAGGATGCCATGCATCATTTAGATCGTTATGAAACTCTGCCCGGACATGAGTATCTGGTTGGAATTCGCGAAGTTGCGCACGATCTCCCCGATCCTAATTTTCTAAGCCAGCCTCAAGTAATCAAGAATGTACGTGAACTTGGTAAGCAGGGCTATGCCTATGACATTCTCACAAAGACTCCACAAATGGCTGCTGCAGTTGAACTTGTAAAGGCAGCTCCTGAAACTCAGTTTGTTATTGACCATATTTCCAAGCCCATGATTGCCGATGGTGTTGTGGAGCCATGGAAAGAACTCATTCAAGTTCTAGCGAAATTTCCCAATACAGTATGCAAAATTTCGGGACTTGTTACAGAAGCAAAATGGGATAGTTGGAAAGCTCAGGATTTCCAACCTTATATTGATGTACTGCTTGAATCCTTTGGACCTTCACGATTAATGTTTGGAAGTGACTGGCCTGTTGCTCTTTTAGCCGCTAGTTATAAAGAAGTTGTAACATTGGCCGAAGAACTGACAGCTTCTCTTTCTCTTGACGAGAATAAAGAATTTTGGAGTGGAACTGCAACACGTGCCTACGGCTTAGATTTAGGAGCAAAATAGTGAGAAGCGCAGCATGGTACGGCGGTAATGATCGGGATGCTTATTTGCATCGTGCGTGGATGCGACGAGGTAACCCAGATACCGCTTTTGAAGGTAAGCAACCACAAATTGTCATCATAAATACAGCATCAGATCTTTCGCCATGCAACGCTCACCTTAATGAAGTTGCTCAAAGTGTTAAGGATGGAATTTGGGCGGCGGGTGGAGTCCCTTATAACTTACCGATGATTTCACCAGGTGAAACAAATGTGCGCCCAACAGCAATGCTGTACAGAAACATTGCAGCGATGGCGACAGAAGAAATGATTCGTGCGAATCCTGTCGATGGCGTCGTATTGTTGGGTGGTTGCGATAAAACAATTCCAGCACTTCTCATGGGAGCTGCCTCAGTGAATCTGCCTTCGATTGCTATTTCTGGTGGACCGATGTTGAACGGCACATTCCGTGGAAATACGCTCGGATGCGGAACTGATGTCTGGAAATTTTCCGAGGATGTCCGCGCTGGGAAAATGAGTCAAGAAGATTTCACTGCCTCTGAAAAATCTATGATTCGCAGCAAAGGTCATTGCAATACAATGGGAACAGCGTCCACCATGGCTTGCATGGCAGAAGCTCTCGGTATGACGCTCCCTGGTTTAGCGGGAACTCCTGCAGCAGATAGCCGATTACTAGAAATGTCGCACCTTACTGGTCGCCGAATTGTCGAAATGGTTTATGAGGATCTCAAACCATCAGATGTCATGACTCGAGGATCATTCCTCAATGCAATCGTCGCCCTCGCTGGAATCGGTGGTTCCACAAACGCAGTAGTTCATTTACTTGCAATTGCTGGTCGAGTCGGAGTGGACCTGACTCTTGATGATTTCGATGAAATTGGTTCACACATTCCACTGCTCGTGAATTTGCAGCCCGCAGGTAAGCACTTGATGGAAGACCTCTCCCGCGCTGGTGGCTTACGTGCAGTGCTCAAAGAACTTAAAGGAAGTCTCGATAGTAAAGCAATCAACGTAACAGGAAAACCGTTAGTCGATTCACTGGAAGGCGCAGAAATCTATGATGAAACCGTTATCTCGCGTTTAGCGCAACCACTTCAAGCAAATGCCGGAATTGCAATCTTGTACGGAAATCTTGCACCAATGGGTGCAGTGATTAAACCAGCTGCAGCAAGTCCATCACTACTTAAGCATCGCGGCCCAGCAGTTGTATTCGAAAGCATCGAAGATTTTCATGCTCGTATCGATAGCCTGGATTTAGAAGTCACAAAAGATTCTATATTGGTGCTTCGTGGTTGTGGACCAAAGGGTTATCCAGGAATGCCAGAAGTTTCTAATATGGCAATTCCTAAGAAACTTCTAGAACAAGGAGTAACGGACTTAGTTCGTATCTGTGATGGAAGAATGAGCGGTACTGCTTATGGAACTGTCGTTCTGCACGTAGCTCCTGAAGCAGCCGCAGGTGGGCCACTTGGTCTTGTTCAAAACGGAGATATGATTATTTTGGATGTTGAGGGGCGAATTCTTTCTATCGATATATCAGATAAAGAACTTGCGAAGCGTTCTCTTCCGACTTCCACAAGTGAAGCATTTGCAGTACCTGCCCGCGGGTGGGAACGTTTGTATATTGACCATGTCCAACAGGCAAATCTTGGAGCCGATTTAGATTTCTTATTGGGTAATTCTGGTTCGAAAGTTCCACGAGAATCTCATTAATCCGCTTCAATAATTCTAAGAGAGGTAAGTTAAATGTGCATTGCACGTTTAGGAGTATTTGAGTCTGAGAAACCAGCTGTTATCGTTTCGGATACGGAAGCAGTGTTTGTTGACGATATAATTCAAGATTGGAATCGAGCCGAACTTGAAAACGGCGCGATAGAAAAAATCAAAGCTCTCGACCTTTCTGCTCGTCCGAGAGTGAAGATCGCTGATTACCGACTTGGCTCTCCCGTTGCACGTCCTACCAAAGTAATCTGCGTAGGGCTTAATTATTTGCAACATGCAAAAGAGACAGGTGCAACTCCACCTGAGGAGCCCATCATCTTTATGAAAGCACCCGATACTGTCGTTGGAGGCTTTGATGACATCATTGTTCCGCCTGGGTCACTCAAGACGGACTATGAAGCAGAAATTTGTGTGGTGATAGGCAAGAACGCTTTGTATTTGAAATCTCCTGAAGATGCCCAAAACTACATTTTGGGTTACACGATTTCACAAGATGTCTCTGAACGTCACTGGCAAATCGAACGCAGTGGTCAATGGGTTAAAGGAAAGTCTTTCCCGACATACAATCCGGTAGGACTTTGGATTGTGACCGCTGATTCGCTTAACCCTCATGACGTTCGACTTTGGTGCTCAGTCAACGGTGAAATGCGTCAGGACTCCAGTACGAGTGATCTTATATTTGATATCAACGACATTGTCTGGTACCTCAGCCAATTTATGGAACTTAAAGCGGGCGACATCATCAACACGGGAACACCGCAAGGTGTGGGTATGGGCCATAACCCTACAAAATATCCACTAGGCGGTGAAGTTGTTGAAACCGGCATTGTTGGCATAGGAACTATTAAGTCACACGTCAAGAATTTTCGCTAAAGCCTTTCCGGCCTCACCCAGCCAACGAGCATGTTGCTCCACCAACTGATCCATTGATGGTGCCAGTTCACTTAGCGCTATATATCGGATTTTTTCTGCTTTCAACAACTCAGCGTTTACCCTGCCAGCAATAACGTAAATTTCTTTCTTATATTTACGAGCTAATTCAATAACAAGCCCTGGCCCTTTCCCCATAAAAGATTGTTCACCAATTGATCCTTCTCCGGTAACTACTGCATCTGTATATTCAATTGCCACTTCTAGATTAAGAAGCTTCGCCAACCATCGTGACCCTGATTCAATTCGCCCACCAAGTATCGATATTCCAGGCGCTGCTATCCCGCCCATAACTCTAGTACCGGACACCTCACGGATGTCTTTACCGGACTTAAGTTGTAGTGACTCAGCCCAATTAAGTAGTAGCCCATCTGCAATGGGAAAGTCATTTTCTTCCATACCTTTTTGTTTTCAAAATATATAAGGAACTTCATTTTTACCAACTAAGTGATTTTCTACATCTGCAAGGAATACCCAAGAAATATCCCTCGGCAGCGATTTAGTATCTAGATTTGCTAAAACCTTTAACCCGTATAAATTAGGAGTGATTTCATTTCCTGCAATATCAATTGCTTTAACTCCAATGCCCATCAAGAATCCGAGGCCCCCATCGGTGGAAGCACTTCCTCCTAATCCAAATGAGGAAGCAGCAGATGGATCTAAAGAATGTAATCCAGTAATTCCGTAGATGCTTGCCTTTTCAATGAAAGCAACTTCTCCGCTTGCAGACAATGCATACTGACTAATTTTTGATACATAATGAGCATTGAGTACTTCCACGTTCACTGGGGCGAAGCCATGATCATATGATATTTCTAGCGTTCCGTCACCATCGTCAGCAGTGGAGAACTCTCGTACTTCCCAATCTGAGCTATAGCCCCGCAATATCGAAGCTACAGCATATGTAACTTCGCTATCCGAGCTTAAATATACTTATCAAAAGTGATAAGTATATTTAAGCTCGGGTTATCAGTTCTTGATGAGACTATTGATTGATTCAATCAAGAACCGTCTTAATTGATAACTTGCATCAACCATTCCTGCATGAGCAAAGAATCCATGAATCTGTCCAGGGAATTCTTTATTAATGACAGTATTTCCTGCTTTGGCTAAAGCTTTCGAATAACTAACTGTCTCATCCCGAAGAACGTCGTATTCGGGAATTGCAATAATTGCAGGCGGTAAATTACTTAAATCTGATGCCTCAGAAACAACTGCATAGGGATTAGTTTTGTCGGCTTCACTTATATAAGCATCCCAAAAACACATCATACCTTCTCTTGTTAAACCTAACCCCGTTGCATATTCCAGATAGGAAGACGTCTCAAAATCAAGAGCTGTGGCTGGATACATAAGTGCTTGATATGCAAGCTTGAAAGCTTTCTCGTCGCGGGATCGAAGAGAAATAGCTGCCGAAAGAGTTGCGCCAGCACTATCCCCAGCAACACCAATCTTATTCGTATATACATTCATTTCAGATGCATGCTCAAAAAACCATTCAGTGGCTGAGTAACAATCATCGAGTGGAATTGGAAATTTATGTTCGGGTGACTTTTGGTAATTTACTGAAATTACAACTGAATTTGTTCCTGCAGATATGTCAACAAGTTGTGAGTCATATTTATTGATGTGGTTAAGTACCCATCCCCCACCATGAAAAAACATCATTCCTCCGAATGGGCCTTCTCCTTTTGGCGTATAAATGCGAATAGCTATGTCCGCAGTTGGAGTGCTTATGAAACGGTGAGAAATATCGGCAGTTGTTGCAATGGGACCTGCAATATGCAAATTTTCATGACTTGCTTTACGAGTGAGATACACGCCGTTAGTAATCACATTTGGCGCACCAATTTCCTTCTGAAAATTTAGATATGCCTGAGCTTGGGGATCAAGTGCCATGAGCGCACTTTACTTTTAAATATTGTAAAAGTCAGTTATCAGAAAAGAGCGGAGACGAGGAGATTTGAACTCCTGAAGGCGATTAAACCTTACCTCGTTAGCAGTGAGGCGCACTCGACCGGGCTATGCGACGTCTCCTTGTACAGGTGTGAGTTTAGCGTGTGCAGGGATGGCTACCAATTCTTAAGACTTGTAGGCTCGCCCTATGGAATCAACCGATAAGCCAGTCGAAAGCCGGCGTGTGTACGACGTTGCCCCTTCAGATCTCTATGCCGAATTCATGAAAACGGGTTGGGCGCCTTCACCTCTAGATGGCATCACACAAGACGCGGTTATTCCATACTGTTTCGAACGCCGAAGTAAACTCTCAGAGGCATTTACTGGTCTGCGTATTGTAATTCCAAGTGGAAACTCCAAAGTGCGTAGCAATGACACTGATTACCGATTCCGCCCTCATAGTGCATTTGTCTATTACACCGGCGTTCA
>QYQH01000014.1 GCA_007280395.1 Actinomycetales bacterium
GTTTGTACAAGTTGTTACATAACCTGTCGCAGATTAAGAGATTTTTATGGGGAATCGATGGGCAGATATGGGCAGTTTTGTGGGCAACTTTCTAATCAAATTACTTCTAATACTGAAGCGTAAGGTCTAACCTTCCCAGTAGATGCACGGTTTAACCGTTCTCACTTCGCAGAGTGTGGGCTTAGCCCCGAACCTCAATAAATTGAGGCGAAATCTACGGAGAGGTAGATTCACTTGCGCAAACTTTCGATCCTTATAAGTTGTACCTCATCATCACTCTCTTCTTGCAAATTGGTCAGGGTTATTCTGCGCGCGGCGCCGGTATTGCAAACATTGCGATTGCTTTAGGCACTGCCATCGGTGGCGCCCTCAGTGGTGCAGTGTTAGCGGAAAAATTTGGTACACGTGTTCTTCAGTTTGGCGCTACAGCACAAATTATTGGTGCGTTGCTTCTCTTTTTTGCACTTCCAGATATGCAATCTTTCAACTTCTGGCATATCGCACCAGGAATGCTTGTTTCTGGTTTTGGAACTGGATTAGTAGTTGCAGCCCTCTTTGATGCAATTCTGCTCGCTATAAAGGATGAATTAGTGGGCTCTGCCTCTGGTGTCTTATCGGCGATTCAATCGATTGCTTCATCCGTTGGCGTTGCAATCTTTGGAACAGTTTTCTTCAACAAAGTAGCTAGCGGTCACATTGATCAAGGATTTCGGAACGCTTTGCTTCTGCAAGTTGGGTTAGTTTCGATTTTCCTAGTTATCACATTCTTCTTGCCCAAGAAGGCGATGGATAACTCGGAGTACGCGCACTAAAATTAATATTAATTCACCTTCTCGTCATCAATTTTGGCAGATTTACTCCCTGACTTATGTTGAGATAGCCCAATGAAGCGGGTTCTTATTGTTGGCGGCGGAATTATTGGAACAATGCATGCCATCCTTGCCGCTGAAAAGGGATTTGCTGTAACCCACCTTGAACGAGATATGAAACCTCAATCCGCGTCAGTTCGAAACTTTGGACTTATCTGGGTAAGCGGGCGACGCGCTGGTGGCGAACTAGATCTTGCACTCAGAGCACGCAGCTTATGGGCAACTATTGGTTCGTGCGCAGAAATTGGATTTCGTGCGAACGGATCCTTGACTATTGCTCAATCAGAGAATGAATACACAGTTATTCAAGAAGCGGCATCTATGCCTGATGCACAAAAGCGTGGATTTCGAATTCTCAATCGAATTCAAACCCTCGCCTTAGAACCTGAACTTGCAGGTAATTATGCAGGTTCATTGCAATGCACGACGGATGCCGCGGTTGAGCCAGCACTACTTCTCGGCGGGCTCCGCGAATACCTGAAGAGTTTTCCCGAGTACACATGGATTCCTGAATTTGAAGTGGTTGATTTTTACCATGATGAAAATGGAAATCACGTCAGCGATATTTCCGGAAGAAGATATTCAGCAGAGTACATTGCATTATGTGCTGGTGCGGCGCATAAGGGTTTCATCGAGAGTTTTCTTGAAAAGGCCCCACTACGTAAAGTTCGATTGCAGATGGCATCAACGGCGCCCCTTGGAGCAACACTTAGTCATTCACTCGCAGATGCCGACTCCCTACGGTATTACCCTGCATTCAAGGATCTCTCATTAGCCCTTCTGGGCGCCCAATCTGAAATTGCAACGCAATTTAAAATGCAACTATTGCTTGTTCAGCGCCTAGATGGTTCGATGACAATCGGTGATACTCACGAATATATCGAACCATTCACTCATGAAATTGATGAGGCACCGTATGACCATCTTCGTGGGGTAATGAATAATATTTTTGGCCGCGAAGTTCCAAGGATTGAAAAGCGTTGGGATGGGGTTTATAGCCAGAGCACTAGTGAAGAAATCTATATCCGCAGAGAAATTGCTCCAGGTGCTCATATAGTCACGGGTGGCGGTGGTCGTGGAAATACTCTTGCACCGGCAATTGCGGAGGAAACGGTTGAACAATGGTCTCTATAAATAATAATAAAATAAAAATGGCAGTCTTTGATGTCGCAGGTACAACCGCGCGCGATGGCGGATTAGTTTTAGAAGCATTTGAGAATGCAATGGTCTCTATGGGAGTTACACGCGGTACACCAGAGATGGATCAGATGGTGAATTACGTTAACGCAACAATGGGTGAACGTAAGATTGATGTTTTCCTGCACTTATGTGATGGCGATTCCATCAGGGCACACCTTGCACATGATTTTTTTGTTGAAAGCTACATAGGACTTGTGAAATCTGGGAAGTTACAAGAATTCGATGGAATAACAAAGTTATTTGATGAACTGCGTGAGAATGGAATAGCTGTTGGAATCACCACTGGATTCCCTCGCGACATTCTCGATAGTGTCATAAGTGGCTTAAATTGGGCTCAACATATTGATTTTTCAGTAGCAGCATCCGAAGTGGTCGAGGGACGCCCCTCACCTGACATGATTTTTCGCTGCATAGTTCTCTATAACAAGCGATTCGAATCTCATATTTCGGCAGTAGATATCGCTGTGATTGGGGATACTGAATCAGATATGCGCGCCGGCGTCACTGCTGGTGCTCACATTATTGCTGGGGTTTCCACTGGTACCCATAGTCCAGAAAAACTTTTGCATGCGGGGGCTACCCACGTCCTCGATGGTGCAGTAAATATTCTTAGCATCTGTTAACTTCACCTTCACTTATTTACTCCCTAATAGGCACCTGGATTCAAACTTCCTGCGATTGAGTGCTCTCACCAAATCCTTAAGGGGGATATATGCGTAAGCGTCTACTCACTGGAGTACTTGTGGCCACAATGGCTGCAGCTTCAATGTTTGTAACAACAGCTACATCAAATGCAGCTCCAATTGATTATTCAAAGTGCAAAGATTTAAAGGCATGCGGTGGCATGGATGCACTTGTTAAGGCAGCACAAAAAGAAGGAAAACTAAATGTCATCACACTTCCTCGTGACTGGGCAAACTATGGCGAAGCCATGGACCTCTTCTCAAAAGCATTCGGCATCAAGATCTCAGATGATAACCCAGATGGATCTTCTGCTTATGAAATTCAGACAGTAAAGACCGCTCCAGCATCAAAGGTTCCAGATGCAGTCGACGTCGGAATTACTTATGCGCTAGATAACGTAAACCTTTTCACTCAGTACAAAGTTGTAAATTGGAATGACATCACACCAACATATAAGGAAGCTTCAGGTCGCTGGTTTGGTGACTATGCAGGTGTCATCGCACTTTCGTATGACACATCAATTGCAAAGGCTCCAAAGTCATTTACTGACCTAAAGGATCCAGCATTCAAGAATATGGTTGCAATCGGTGGAGATCCAACAGGAGCTCAAGAAGCACTGATGTCAGTCTTTGCGGCAAACCTTGCTGGTGGTGGAACAACTGCAAATGTTCAAAAGGGTGTTGATTACTTCTCAGATATGAAGAAGTCAGGTAACTTCGTTACTGCTCTCGCAAACGGACAGAACTTCCTTGCTGGTGCGTACAAAGTTTCATTCTCATGGTCATTCAACGGCCCGGGAGCTGTAGCAACAGCTGCTAAGGCAGGAAAGACTGTCAAGTATGTAATCCCTTCAGATGCAGTTATCCAGGGAACTCCATACGTAATGGCGATTCCTTTCAACGCGCCACACCCAGCAGCAGCTCGTCTTTGGACAGAGTTCCTCTACTCACAGAACAAGGGCAAGGGTTCAATGGACCTTGGCTCAACAAAGGGCATGACTGGTTCAAAAATCTTCGCATCAATTATGGGTGGGCAGAATATTTGGATCGCAGGCGGTGCACTTCCAGTGATGTACGAGGCAATGGTTGCGAAGAAGACAAATGTAACTTCACCAGCTGGATATGAAATTCCAAAGGGCGTAAAGATCATTACACCTACACCAGAGGAACAAGATGCAGCGAAGACTCTCCTCAAGGCACAGTGGCCAGCTATCGCTGGTAACTAAGTACTAGCAATAGTTACTTTATAACTGAATATAAATGGGAGTAGTGAAAGCACATTCTCGAGTTCGCTCGAGTGGCCCAGGGACTGGCGTGCTTCCACTACTTCCATTTTTCATTTTCACCTCCTTCTTTCTCTTGTGGCCCATTGTTGCGGTAACACTTCGTAGCCTTCATGGAAATGAGAACGAATGGACACTCGCAAATTACCGCCCCATTCTCAAGTCGGGCCCGTACTTCCATGCATTTGTAGTTTCAATCAAACTCTCTCTGGTCACTTCAATTATCGGCTCGATTCTTGGAGCTTTTTTTGCATATGTAATTGTTAAGTATGCTCGTGGAAAATTCGAGGCAGTTATTGATTCAATCTCTGCTGTATTTGCCAATTCCGGTGGAGTACCTCTTGCATTTATGTTTGTTGCAGCATTTGGAGTCGAAGGAATTGTCACCACAACATTGAAGTCACTTGGCTGGGATATTTACGCTGGTCATTTCACAATTTTCTCTTTTACCGGAGTTGTAATGGTTTACTCGTTTTTTCAAATACCGCTGATGGTTCTTGTCTTCAAGCCCGCTATCGCTGGTTTACGTCGAGAGTGGGAAGAGGCAAGCACGAGCCTCGGAGCATCCTCCCTCACATATTGGCGCAGAGTTGGTATCCCGATTCTCTTCCCATCATTTATTGGGGCATTTTTCCTATTATTCGCAGGCGGATTTTCGGCATATGCAACAGCGCGCGCACTCACCGTTGGCACAGTTCCGCTTGTACCCATCATTATCGGCACCCTTGTTGATGGAAATGTAATTTCAGATCAAGCAAATCTCGGTGATGCACTTGCAGTCGGAATGATTGTCGTTGCGACTATCGCTATGGCTGGATATATCTGGGCGCAACGTAAAACAGCAAAGTGGCGCAGTTCATGAAAAAATTTACTTTGAAATGGCCCCTCATCAGCATCGCTTCAAGCTTTGCATTCTTGACCTTCGTAGTTCCTCTTTATGGAGCTGCCCTCTACAGTTTTAGAGGCGAAGGCGGAAAGGGTCACTCCTGGGTTAACTATCAATGGCTAATTCATGCCGATGGATTTTACCTGAATCTCTTTACATCGTTGAAGTTAGCTGTTTTAGCGGGTGTTCTCAATCTACTTTTGATGGTTCCAACGATGGTTTATCTCAATCTCAAGGGTCAGAAATTTAAATCTCTTATCGATTTTCTCTGCATTCTTCCTTTGATCATTCCTGTCGTCTCATTAGCAATTGGTGCACAAGTTGCTATGCCAGAATTTCTGCAGAATTCAGAGTACGAATTGGTCTTCTTCTTTGTCATCATCGCACTTCCGTATACATATCGCGCACTTGATACTTCCCTTCAAACAGTCGCCTTGAAAACATTGGTGGAGGCCTCTAGAAGTTTGGGAGCAACATGGACTCGTACAATTATTCGCGTCATCGTGCCAGCTATACGCGGGGGAATCACTGGCGCACTCTTCTTGACATTCGCCTTATCAATCGGCGAGTACACGATTACATCACTCCTACATTGGGAGACATTTCCAACATGGACTGTTGTGGCGGCGCAACAGAATATTCTGGGTGCTATTGCAATCTCTGTATTTAGTTTTGTTGGCGCAATTGCACTCTTATCAATAATCGCACTCTTCTCCAAGAAGGGTGCGCGACAAGTAGAGGTGGACGAATGAGTAAGAAAGATCGCGTTAGCAGCACTCTTGAACTGCGTGGAGTCAGCCGACATTTTGGGCCAGTCAAAGCTCTCGATGGACTTGACCTTACAATCGAACCGGGTGAACTTGTTGCACTTTTGGGCCCATCCGGGTGCGGTAAGACAACTGCACTTCGAATTGTTGCAGGACTCGAAGTGGCAACTTCTGGTGAGCTACTTGTCAATGGCCAGCGATATAACGACACTCCCGCAAATGCTCGCGACATGGGAATGGTTTTCCAGTCTTATTCACTTTTCCCAAACTTATCCGTTGCCGACAATATTGAGTACGGACTACGTGCTCGCAAGATTGATTTTGTAACTAGAAATAAGCGAGTCGCTCAGATGCTCGAACTTGTTTCATTAGAAAATAAAGCGAAATCTTTTCCTCATCAACTCTCTGGCGGCCAGCAACAGCGAGTTGCCCTAGCTCGTGCATTGGCGATTGAACCACGAGTCCTTCTCCTTGATGAGCCACTCTCGGCGCTCGATGCACAAGTGCGTGGTCAGATTCGTGAAGAGATTCGACGTATTCAACTAGAACTTGGAATCACAACTCTTTTTGTTACCCATGATCAAGAAGAAGCTATGACAATTGCTGATCGTGTCGGTGTTATGAGCCATGGAAAACTTGAGCAAATCGATAAACCAATCACTTTGTATAACTCTCCTGCTACGCCATTTGTTGCTTCATTCGTAGGCTTAGCAAATCGAATTCCTGCAGAAATAACAGGACAGGGCAAAGCGAAAGTGCTCAATCAAAAAGTGAAAATCTCTGATACAGCCGAGAATTTTTCGAAAGGCGCGAAAGTCAATGTCATCATTCGCCCTGAATCACTGGAATTGGTAAGTGGGAATGATGGCGATGCAACTCGTGGAATTGTCGCTCTAAAGTCATTCCTTGGGCCCATGACAAAAATTGGCATTGCTGTCGAAGGGGCACCATTAATTCATCTCAATATTGCAAGCCGTGACGTACGTAAACTTGAGATTGGTGACGCGATTGCATTTAAGATTTCCAGCGAAGAAGTAATGGCTGAACGTGTCTGACTCTCGTAACCAACGAATCATTCGCGGTGAATCGAATGAGATGGGTTGGGTTGAGCTTCAAGTTGCTCCAGGTGAAGCTCTCGTTGGAGATGCGCCTTCATCTGCGGCGGAATCCTTACTAACCTTTATTCATATTTCAGATCTTCATATCTGCGATGCGCAATCACCTGCTCGTATTGAACTTACTGATCGATTTGCTGATCCCCACAATCCGATGTCAGCAATGATTCCATTTGTTGGTGCATATCGTGCCCAGGAAATTCTTACAACTCAGACATTAGAGTCAATGGTTCGCACGGTTAATTCAATTAAGCACGGTATCCACTCTGATCGTCCCGTTGATTTTGTTATTGCCACAGGTGATGTAACTGATAACGCACAATCAAATGAACTCGATTGGTATTTCACACTTATGGATGGAGGAGTAGTTCACCCAGATAGTGGCGATAAAGATAATTGGGAAGGTGTTGCTCAAACGGAGCCAGAAAAATACGACCGCTCTTATTGGAATCCGGAAGGAACTCCCATCGGGTGCGAAGATGACTTTCCACGCTCACTCTATGGATTTCCAACTGTGCCAGGACTAATTCACGTAGTTCGACAACCATTCAATGCAACCGGCTTAGAGCACACATGGTTTGCAACTCATGGAAATCATGATGCGCTTTTACAAGGAACTGTTCCACCGAATTCTGAATTATTAGATATTGCAACAGGGGAAAAGCGTCTGATTGCGCTATCTCCAGATGTAGACCTAGTCAAGGTTTTTGGTGGTTGGTCGATGGTTGGACCAGCAGGTTATGCAAGTCCAGAGGGCGGAACTTTTAGGGAACAGAATGCAGATCCCCGACGTCGATTTAATAATCCATCAGATTGGGCAAAGTTGCACCTAACGTGTAGCGATAAGAGCCACGATGGTCACGGATTAACTCAAGAGAATGCAAATAATGGAACGAAATATTGGTATCGCGATCTAGGAGAGTTCCGCTTAATTTCACTCGATACTGTCAACATTCATGGTGGTTGGCAGGGATCGATTGATGAGATCCAATTCCAATGGCTAAAGAATTTGCTCAATGAATCAAATTCAAAGCAAGTCATACTCTTTTCACATCATCCATTGCATTCCCTCTTCAATGATTACGCACCCGAAGGCGCACCACGCCAAGTTGCACGTGAAGAAATAGAAGAAGAGCTACTTCAACACAAAGAGATAATTGCCTGGTTTGCGGGACATGATCACGATAATCGCATTCATTACATTGGCACATATGGTGTCAATGGTTTCTGGCACATTTTGACCGCTTCATTAATTGACTGGCCACAGCAAGGTCGACTTGTTGAGATATTACGCGACGGTGATGAGCTCATCATTGCAACCTCAGTTATCGACCACGATAGTCCGATTGATTTGCAAACCTCTGTTTCAGACATCAATGATCCAACCAATCTCGCTGGATTATCGCGAATCCTCTCTGCGAATCACTGGCAGCGTCGAAAGCAAAATGATTATTTCAACGAGCTTGCCGCAGGAGAGTCAACGGACCGAAATCGATACTTACGATTACCTTTTTCTAATTCAAAATAGTTCCAGTATTCTTAGGTATGACTAATTTCAATGAATCGCATGCTTGCGCATATGCTTGTGGGCAAATGTGTGGGCGTGACGACTAAATCAGCAGGTCAGAGCATTGTTTGTAGGCTGTCCGGCTTATAGGGCGGTTCTTCTTTGCATTCCCCTACTGACGAAATCATGAAGGAACGGCATATATTCCCAGGGGTTTCTCAGCGAATATTTATTCTATTTTCGTATTCATCACTCAAAATATGGAAGGGAAAATGTCCCACTAGTCAACTTACTGTAATTGCCGGAGGTAAAAATGGAAATAAAGAAGAAGATAGCTTTAATCGCGTCTGGTTCACTCGTTAGCGCAGGCGCATTATTTGCCCTTGTCACTAATGCAAATGCATCAGATACAACTACTGCCCTTGCTGTTACATCCCCTGCAGCAGATGCAAATGAAGCAAATGACCCAGCAGATGCAAATGAAGCAAATGACCCAGCAGATGCAAATGAAGCAAATGACCCAGCAGATGCAAATGAAGCAAATGACCCAGCAGATGCAAATGAAGGAAATTGGAAGCATGACGCTAATGAGGCAAATGATCCAGCAGACGCTAATGAGGCAAATGACCCAGCAGATGCAAATGAGGCAAATGAGGCAAATGAAGGTCCAGAAGTTTCTGGAAAGTAATCTGTAAAATCTTGATACCCGTAGAGCACTCGAGGGCTCTACGGGGTACTAACGCAAAAAGAAACGAAAAAGGGGTAGTGGCCAAAATTATCTGCCGGCATAATCCATATTCCGTGGGCTGACACCTTAAAGAAGAGCGCTAGTAGCGATGAGACCAGCACTACTAAATTGGGGCAACTGGAATTTTGGCAACATCTTCACGAATATATCCGAAATAAAAATAAATTCATCAGGCTTCATACTCCTAAACCAAGGAGATATTTGAACTTTGCTATCGGTGACTAGATAGCACAAGTCGTTCTGGTTATGGCTCCTCCTCGGTCGCAGTTAACTAGGTACTCTTACGCCATGAGTATTTCGCGCCGCAACCTTTTGAAGGCAACCGCCGTTCTCGGCGCAAGTGCTTTTGAATTCCTAAATTCTTCACCGGCAGAGGCAGAAACTATAGATATCCAGCATGGATCCCGTTCAATAAAGAAAGTAGCGCTCACCTTCCATGGCGCAGGCGCTCCCGATTACGCAGATCCGTTACTTAAGCTCTTTAAATCAACAGGCACAAAAGTTTCTGTATTTGCAGTGGGTACATGGCTTGTAAACGAACCAACCGTAGCATCTCGCGTCATCGATGATGGTCATGATCTTGGTAATCACACAATGACCCACACGCAGATGAAAACTATCTCTGCCAAGCGCGTTGAAACTGAAATTTCAGGGTGTGCAAATGAGTTAACAAAACTCATCGGAAATCACGGTGCGTGGTTTAGGCCTTCAGGAACTCAATTCTCTACTTCCACTATTCGCAAGGCAGCTGTAAAGCACGGATATGGTCAATGCGTCTCGTATGAGGTTGACTCTCAAGATTTTATGGATGTATCAACGACAAAGGTGGTTTCAAACGTTATGAATAATGTGAAGAACGGTTCGATCATCAGTATGCACTTTGGTCACAAAGTAACACTTGATGCGATGCCAACAATTCTTGAAAAACTGCACGCTGCAGGAATCACACCTGTAACTCTCACTGAACTTCTCTCTGTATGAGAGTAAAGATATTCCTTCTCGCTTTCCTTGCTTTTTCTCTGCCTATTACTGCTCAAGCCGCATCCCTTGCCGGAATGCCCCCCGTGCTCGACCCCAACAATATTTATGCCGCAGATTCCCCTAATAACTTAAGCGATCTCGTTAAAGGAACACGCGAACTAGTCTACGTTCCGAATTTTCGATCTGCAACTGTTTCAGTCATTGATCCCAAGACATATAAAATTATTAAAATCATTAAGACTAAAGCGGGGCCGCAACATGTGGTTCCTTCGTGGGACTTGAAGACCCTGTGGGTAAATGATAATGAGGGCAATTACTTAACCTCTATCGATCCGAAGACTGCCACTGCCGGCAAAGACATTTACGTTCACGATCCTTATAACCTCTATTTCACACCCAACGGCAAGTATGCAGTTGTAATGGCTGAATCAGATAATGAGATTGTTTTTCGCGATCCACATACTATGGCGATAAAGAAGAGACTGAAAGTTCCTTGCGCCGGCGTCAACCATGCAGATTGGTCCGCCGACGGAAATCAATTTGTCGCAACATGTGAATTCACTGGCAAACTCATCTTAGTAGATACCGCGAAAATGTCGCTCTTAAAAATTGCAACATTCAAGAAGCAGAATTCCATGAATCCGATGCCTCAAGACATCAAAATTTCACCAGATGGAAAGACTTTCTATATCGCCGATATGGCATCTCACGGAATCTGGATTATGCCGGCTGATAATTTCGGACAACTAACTCTCATGCACACTGGCAAAGGTGCGCACGGTCTCTATGTCACTCGAGATGCCAAGACCTTACTGATTACTAATCGCGAAGAAGGTTCAGTCTCTGTCATGCGTTTTTCAGATAATAAATTGATTGCAAAGTGGAAGATTCCTGGCGGAGGTAGCCCCGATATGGGAAACATTTCTGCTGACGGAAAATTCTTCTGGGTTTCAGGAAGATATAACGATGAGGTTTATGTATTTAACATCGAAAAAGGCTCATTTGTAACTCGCATCAAAGTCGGCCAAGAACCGCATGGTTTGACCATCTGGCCACAACCTGGCAGATATTCATTGGGCCATACGGGAATCATGCGTTAACGAGGTGCTCCTAGCAGGATAGTAGACTGCGCCATTTACTAATGTTGGGCCCTATAGCTCAGCCGGCAGAGCTACGGACTTAAAATCCTCCAAGTGTGGGTTCGACCCGCACTCGGGGCACGCTTTTTCGTATGAAGTTGTGTCTTAGAGTCTGAATTTTACAGCTCTTCCTGCCATTAAAGCCAGGAAGCCTGAAAAATGCATACCTCCTGCGTACCATTTGGCAGTTATAAATTAGAACGACATAGTCCGGCGTATAGGGCGGTTCTTCTTTTAGTTTGATTTGGAAATCTTATTATCGACGAAATTACTCAAAGGAGATTTGAGTAGACCAAAAATCGATGGCTGCATCTGCTTCAGGTGTGAAAGGGGGCTCTACCTCCATCTCATCATCTTTGTCGCCACAAAGGATGCAGAGCACCTCGCCCTCGAGATTTCTTTTAAAATCATGATCACACTGGCTCATAGGGCACCTTTTTTCACTTTGCTTTAGTAAGTGCTTTGGTAAGTGCTTTGGTAAGTATTTCGAATAAGAGTAGCGGGATTGTTTAGGAAGTTCTAGGCGATCTATTCTAAACGTGTCATCATTCCTGACCCAAAAGAAAGGACCAGTTTTGTAACTCTAGAAA
>QYQH01000007.1 GCA_007280395.1 Actinomycetales bacterium
GGATAAAAGGTACCCCGGGGATAACAGGCTGATCTTGCCCAAGAGTCCATATCGACGGCAAGGTTTGGCACCTCGATGTCGGCTCGTCGCATCCTGGGGCTGGAGTAGGTCCCAAGGGTTGGGCTGTTCGCCCATTAAAGCGGCACGCGAGCTGGGTTCAGAACGTCGTGAGACAGTTCGGTCCCTATCTTCTGTGCGCGAAAGAAACTTGAGAAGGGCTGTCCCTAGTACGAGAGGACCGGGACGGACGAACCTCTTGTGTGTCGGTTGTTCCGCCAGGAGCACGGCCGATTAGCAACGTTCGGAAAGGATAACCGCTGAAAGCATCTAAGCGGGAAGCCTGCTTCAAGATTAGGTTTCTCACCGATTTATCGGGTAAGGCCCCCAGAAGACCACTGGGTTGATAGGCCGGAAGTGGAAGCGAAGCGATTCGTGGAGCTGACCGGTACTAATAGGCCGAGGATTTAACTACATTTTTTAATTATATTTAATTAAGTTTAAATTGATTAAATGCATCGCGTTCACTGTGTGGTTCCCGAGCTACGGTCGGGAACTGTTATATTTCTAGAGAGTTAGATCCTTTGGGATTTTAATTTTTGTAGAAATGCAACTGACTGATAACTCAATAGAGTTTCGGCGGCCATAGCGAGAGGGAAACGCCCGGTCCCATTCCGAACCCGGAAGCTAAGCCTCTCAGCGTCAATGGTACTGCAAGGGGGACCTTGTGGGAGAGTAGATCGCCGCCGGACATCATTATAAAAAGGAACCGCTCCTTAACTTCGGTTATTGGAATCGGTTCCTTTTTTTATTGGTTTTTATTTGTTTCAATTTGGTTTTAATTTGCATTCAATCGTATTCAATATTTTGTATTTCATATTTGGTAACAAGGTAAATCTATTCACATCCCCCTCAGAATTTTAAAAGATTTGGCATATGTAGCGCCACAATTCACTCTTCTTAGAAGATCTTTAAGATAAGCATTTTATGGATTGGAAATCGCATGGCGAAGATTTTAGAGAAAAAGGTAATTGCTAAGAGCAAGAAGAAAACTGTAGTGAAACCCGAATTTGATCCAGTAAACGAAGTATTTTTGGTTGGCCGTGTTACTAGCCTAGCAATTGAGAAGATTTTACCTAGTGGCGATAAGGTCGTCGAGTTTCGGGTCGTGATAGGCAGAGCGAAATCCAGAGGCGCCAAAAAAGAAGTGGACTCCCTAGATATTGCTGCTTGGTCCGCAACCGCTCGAAAAGCTGCTCTAGCAGTGAAAATTGATAGCTGGGTACAAGTAAGTGGTTCGGTTCGTCGACGTTTTTGGCGTGCTCCAACAGGGCTAGCGAGTCGCTGGCAGGTCGAAGCAAGCGAGGTAGTGCGTCTTTAGGTACGGTTGAGCCATGGCTTCAGACATCAACGCAATTCTTAAAAAATACCTCGCCGCGATGGGCAAGAACGAGGCCGGGATAGCTGAACTGACCAGCAACCTGCGGGGTTGGGCTGTTGAGAATGGTGAAATTGTTAAAGAGAAGATTGAAAAGCAAATAGATGAAGCTGCAATTCGTATGGGGTTTGTAAAGGCCTCAGATTTAGATTCATTATTGGCTCGGATTTCCGATTTAGAAAGGCGTATTCCTTCTTCGCTAGAAGAAGATGTTAAGAAATCAAAAACTAAGTCAAAGCCTAAAGCTAGCGAAGAGAGAAAAGATAAGAAACTTTCAGAGAAGAAAAAATCTTCGACCAGCAAGAAAGGTGATAAATGATGCTAGAAAATGAAGCTGCTCCAAGTTTAAATATTGAAGATATCAAAATTAAAATTTCTAAGATATCTCAAAAACCACTCGACTTGCATCCACAGGAGTTTGAAAATGTACATAGCGATTTAAACCGAGTTCTATCGGGAATTGACGGGCTTTAAGGATTACATATGAAGACGCGCCTTGATGCAGAATTGGTTCGGAGAGGTCTTGCTAGATCTAGAGATCACGCTGCAGATTTGATCGAGTCAAGGTCGGTTTTAGTGATCGGCATTCCAGCATCGAAACCAGCTACTCAAGTTGATGCTGAAACGTCAATAACCATTCAAGGCGATCGAGACGATTTTGTATCTCGAGGTGGTCATAAGCTTTCGGGCGCTCTAGATGCTTTCCCAAAAATCGTTGTTGACGGGAAGCGCGCTCTTGATGCAGGTGCCTCGACAGGTGGGTTTACTGATGTACTTTTGAAACGTAACGTTGAAAGTGTTATTGCGGTTGATGTTGGTTATGGACAATTAGCGTGGGAACTTCGCAACGATCCTCGAGTGACGATTTTAGATAGAACTAATGTTCGTCATCTGACGATTGAACAAGTTAGTGAACCGGTGGATTTGGTTGTTGCAGATTTATCTTTTATCTCATTAACGCTTGTTCTACCAGCGCTAGTGGCGGTTTCAAGAACAAGCGCTGATTATTTAGTTATGGTCAAACCACAATTCGAAGTTGGTCGAGAGAAACTTGGTGCCGGAGGCGTCGTTCGGGATAGCTCTTTACGTAGATCGGCAGTCCTTGAAGTTGCAGATTGTGCTTATGACATGGGGTTGGGCTGTAATGGAGTTGTAGCAAGTTCGCTTCCAGGACCTTCGGGAAATGTCGAATATTTCCTATGGTTGAAGCGGGGAGCGGCAGAAATGTCAGCCAATATTCTCGACGCTGCAATTTTGCAGGGACCACAATGAAGAGAATTCTTTTAGTCGTTCATCCGACAAGACCTGCAGCGGAAAAGTTTGGGAATATCTTGCTGGAGAAATTTTTAGCGGAAAAGTTCGAAGTGTTCTCAACTCAACCTCAGTTGATTTCGGGCTCCAAACCTCTAGCCGAAATAGCTAATCTTGATTTGGTAATTGTGTTAGGCGGAGATGGAACAATCCTTCGAGCCGCTGAAATTGTCCGCGGTTTTGAGATCCCAATCATTGGAATAAATTTGGGAAATGTTGGCTTCTTGGCAGAAATTGCGCAACCAACCGCAGATGAAATTGTTTCGGCAATCAGAAACGGTGGGTTCCACCGTGAACCAAGGCTGGTATTGAAGTATGAAGTTTTACGTAATGAAAAATCGATTTATCAAGGGTGGGCGCTAAATGAAGTAACGGTCGAGCGAAGTTCGACACAGATGCTTGAGCTTTTTCTACAAATCGATAGTCGCCCGCTTTCAAAATGGGGCTGCGATGGCGTAATTTGTGCGACTCCTACCGGCTCTACCGCATATGCATTTTCTGCGGGTGGCCCGGTTGTTTGGCCAGAAGTGAGCGCTCTTGTTTTATTGCCACTTGCTGCACATGCGTTATTTTCGAGACCGATGGTTGTTTCTCCTGACTGCGAAATTGTCATTGATGTTATCTCAAATGAGGCTCAAATTTCTTCCGATGGATTGCGTCAAATGGAATTATCGGTAGGTGATCGAATTATTCTGACGAAAGATCAAGATAAAATTCAACTCGCCTACATAAACGAGGGTAATTTTACGGATAGGTTAGTCGCCAAATTTAAATTACCAATTGAAGGTTGGCGCGGAGAAAGTTCTTGATAGCGCGTCTGGTTAATTTGGTTGGAGCGTGTGTTGAAATCTAAAATTCAGAAGAGTTCACTTTCGGAGTTAACAATCCGGAACTTAGGTGTCATTGAATCGGCCGAGATTGAATTTGGTGAAGGTTTAACGGTACTTACGGGGGAGACTGGCGCCGGGAAAACTATGGTTTTGACAGCGCTAAATTTAATTCTCGGCGCTAAGTCCGATGCGGATTTCGTTCGCAATGGTGGTGAACGTCTGGTTGTGAGTGGGAAGTTTAAGTTAAATAATCTCATGGCTACTAAGGTCGAGGAGGTCGGTGGATTTATCGAAAATGGAGAGGTTATTTTAAATCGCAGTGTCACCAATCAAGGTAAATCAAAGATTTCTCTCGGTGGGGTGATCACAACCGCTTCGCAAGTCTCGGAGCTTGCGGAGGAATTAGTTGAGATTCATGCGCAAGCAAGTTCGGCGCGATTAAACAAATCAAGTATTCAATGTGAACTTCTAGATGCATTTGGGGATTACCAAGGAATTCTTGAATCCTACGGGTCCACTTTTACGGAATATGTTCAATTGCGAAAGCGGGTGTCAGACCTTAAGGCTCAAATTTCGGTTCGTGATGTAGAGATAGCAAAGTTGCAAGGGTTAGTTGGAGACTTCGCGAAAGTTGCACCTAAAAAAGGCGAATTGCACCTTGTCGAAAATGAGATAAATAGATTGGGATCGGTTGAAGATTTAAATACCGGGGTAGTAGCCGGTCTCTCTGCGATTTCAAGTGAAGAAGATTCAGCTCTCTCTGCGCTGAATATCGCAAAGAAGTACCTTGAAAATTTGCGTGGAAAAGATTCAGAATTGGATGGACTTATTGATAACTTTGTAGAGTTAGTCTACGAAATAAATGAAACTAGTTCAGGACTGGAGAGATACTTAGCTCGCCTCGAGGCCGATCCCGTAAAATTTGATCAGTTGCAGATGCGAAAAAGCGAAATTCTTACCTTGATAAAGAGATATGGAAAAGGAAATGAACGCGATTTAGTCCTTGATAATCTCTTCATAGAAGCTGCAGAAGCCACCTCCAAACTATTGGATCTCGAAGGTGGAGATTCTAGGTTGGCAGAATTGATTTCGGAGAGTGAGAAGGTTTTTGCGGCACTACAAACCCTCGCCAAATCTCTATCAAAAGCGCGGCGAATAGCGGCCCAAGAATTATCAAAAGCAATCACGGCTGAGCTCACCGAATTGGCGATGCCAAATTCGAGATTAACTGTTGAAGTAACAGCGCGCTCGGAAGATATGTCAGCTAGTTATTCCGCCACAGGTCTTGATGAAATAGCATTTTTATTCACAAGCCATGCCGAAGGAAAATTACTTCCATTAAATAAAGCGGCAAGTGGTGGCGAACTTTCACGAGTTATGTTGGCGATAGAAGTAGTACTTGCTAAAAATTCAACTGTTGGTACATATATTTTTGATGAGGTTGATGCTGGTGTAGGTGGTAAGGCAGCGGTTGAAGTTGGGAAGCGTTTGGCGTTATTAGCCAAAAATTCGCAAGTGATAGTTATAACTCACCTTGCTCAAGTTGCGAGTTGGGCGGATAGGCATCTAGTTGTAACCAAGAGCGAAAATAGTTCGGTGACCCAGAGCAACGTCATAGAAGTAACTGGAAGTGAGAGACGCAAAGAGATTGCTAGATTGCTATCTGGACAAGATGAATCAATTTCGGCTCAGGAACACGCGGGAGAATTACTCGAATTGGTTGCAGCTGCACGGAGGGAAATGATAGGTTAACCTTCCATGACCGCCCAGCATGTGACTAAGCATCTTTTCGTCACCGGCGGCGTCGCCTCAAGTTTAGGAAAAGGCTTAACAGCATCCAGCCTCGGTAGGCTTTTAACATCTCGTGGCCTTCGCGTGACAATGCAGAAACTGGACCCGTATCTAAACGTTGATCCCGGGACTATGAACCCTTTCCAACACGGTGAAGTTTTTGTTACCGATGATGGGGCCGAAACCGATCTTGATATCGGTCATTATGAACGTTTTCTAAATGTAAATCTTCACGGTTCAGCAAATGTGACGACGGGGCAAATTTATTCAAATGTAATCGGGAAAGAGCGCCGGGGAGAATATTTAGGGGATACGGTCCAAGTAATTCCACATATAACTAACGAAATTAAAGAGCGCATAAGGGCTATGGCGGGTCCAGAAATTGATTTGGTAATAACTGAAATTGGTGGAACGGTAGGAGATATTGAATCTCAACCATTCCTTGAAGCGGCACGACAGATTAGGCAAGATGTTGGTAGAGATAATGTTTTCTATCTACACGTATCACTAGTTCCATACATTGGTCCCTCTGGAGAATTGAAAACAAAGCCGACGCAACATAGCGTTGCGGCCCTGCGTTCAATTGGAATAGCACCAGATGCAATCGTAATTAGATCTGATCGACCGATTCCTGACTCCGTAAAACGGAAAATTTCTTCGATGTGCGATGTGGACTTAGAGGCAGTAGTAGCTGCTGTTGATGCTCCCTCGATTTACGACATACCGAAGGTCTTGTTTAACGAAGGCCTGGATTCTTATGTAGTACGTCGTCTTGGTTTACCTGCAGGAGAGATGGTTTGGGGTGAATGGGACGATTTATTACGGAAAGTTCATCATCCTGCACATCAAGTATCGGTCGCTCTTGTTGGCAAATATGTTGATCTACCAGATGCATATCTTTCAGTAACAGAAGCGCTCCGGGCTGGTGGTTTTGCAAATAATGCGAAAGTTAATATCAAGTGGGTGGCAAGTGATGATTGTGAAACGCCCGATGGCGCATCGAGAGCACTTGGAGATGTAGATGCAATTTGTGTTCCAGGAGGTTTTGGCGTTCGTGGAATTGAGGGAAAGCTCGGAGCTTTAAGGTTTGCTCGAGAGAAGAAGATTCCAACCTTAGGTTTATGTCTAGGTCTGCAATGTATGGTTATAGAAGCGGCTCGAAACCTTGGCGGTATCGCGGGTGCCAATTCTGCAGAGTTTGACCCAGAGACAAAAAATCCAGTTATTTCAACGATGCAAAATCAAGAGGATATCGTTGCCGGTAATGGAGATATGGGTGGAACGATGCGCCTAGGGCTATTTCCTGCGGTGCTAGCAAGTGGTTCTGTGGTTGCCGGGCTTTATTCAGCAACTGAAATTCAAGAACGTCACCGTCATAGATATGAAGTAAACAATAAGTATCGCGAAGAGATTAGTAAGACTGGATTGGTTTTCTCTGGTTTATCTCCTGATGGTCACTTAGTCGAGTTTGTAGAACTCCCAGCAAAAATTCATCCATATTACGTTGGCACTCAAGCACACCCAGAGTTCTTATCAAGACCTACAAAGGCACATCCGCTCTTCATTGGTTTAATTGCTGCTGCGATTAAAAAACATGGGAAGTGACGCAGATTTAGCCTCCGCAATAGCGGATTATTTAAGTTTTGCCGCGATTGAAAAAGGATTGTCGAAAAATACAATCGCCGCATATCGGTTAGATCTAGCTGGATTCTCAGAATTTATGGCTAGCGCTGGCAAAGCAATGGAAGATGTTAGTCCGGCGCTAATGGAAGATTTTCTTGGCTGGCTAAGGGGAGCGAATAGTACGAAACCTCGCGGGTCTGAAAGTTCTATTTCTAGAAGTATTGTCTGTGTTCGCAATCTCTTCAAATTCATCGCAATAGAAAAAAGAATCGCAAATCCTATTAAGAATTTCGCTCCGCCACCAATCCCAAAGCGGTTGCCAAAGGCTCTGAAGATTGCCGAAATTGTGACCTTAATCGAATCTGCGAAGCTGGGAGAAGATGAATTCGCTTTGCGTAATTGCGCCCTGATAGAGATTTTGTATGCAACTGGGGGACGAGTTAGTGAAATTATCAATTTAGAGCTTGCAGATATTGCTGAATTAGATGAAACCTTTACTGTGAAATTAGTAGGTAAAGGTTCTAAAGAGCGGATTGTACCGATAGGCAATTTTGCACGCAGTAGTCTGGAAATTTATTTGACACGCGGACGTCCAGCGCTTGCGAAAGCGAAGACGAATCAAAGAGTATTTCTTAACTCAAGAGGCAATGGGCTTAGTAGACAGAGCGCTTGGGAAATCATTGCAGTAGCAGCAGAACGTGGAAACCTAGCGACACATGTCACGCCGCATTCTTTGCGCCATTCATTTGCAACTCATTTGCTTGATGGTGGCGCGGATATTCGAGTGGTGCAGGAATTGCTTGGGCACTCTTCAGTAACTACAACCCAGATCTATACTTTAATTACCATTGATAAATTGCGAGAAAGTTATGCAAGCGCGCATCCACGCGCAAAGTGATCGTGTGTGATTATTTTCCGCGTAAACGTCTCGCGATAATACTTTGATCGCCTTTTGTTTCTAAATCGGCAATGATGATTGCCAGTGATTCGCGAACAATTCTGCCGCGATCTACCGCTAAACCTAAATCTCCACGCAACGCTAGCCTTGCCTGTTCAAGATCGTAAAGTTCTTCGGGGGATAGATAAACTGTAATCTTTTCATCATGACGTTCGCGGCCACTTGGTGATTTGTCAAAGGAATTAACTCTACGACGTGGTGTAGTTCTTACGGATTTCTTATTCGTGATCGGCGCCGTAGGAACGTCTTCGATCGGTGTCGGCACTTGTGAGGGAACAGCGCTTAAGGTTGTGGTTTGACGAAAAAGTTCATCAGCGCCTGGAAGGGTTACTCTTCGACTCATTTTGCTCCTCCTCGATAAATTAATTCTCGGGCTAATCTTCGATACGAGACCGCCCCAGTAGAACTACTTGCATAGGTCGTTATTGGTTCACCTTTAACAGTTGACTCTGAAAATCGGACTGTTCTGGCAATAATTGTGTCGAGAAGATCTTCCGGAAATTCCTTATAAATTAGCTCTAGAACTTCACGGGAATGTGCAGTCTTGCGTTCAAACATAGTTGCGAGAATTCCATCGATTTGCAGGTGTGGATTCGTGTTACTGCGCACCTTGTCAATCGTTTCACGTACCAAGCCTAATCCCAGGACTGCAAAATACTCACACTCCATAGGAATAAGAACTCCGTTTGATGCTGTTAGAGCATTAATTGTCAGTGTTCCAAGTGAAGGAGAACAATCAATTAAAATGTCATCGTACTCATTGATTATTGGTTCCAATAATTTACGCAACTTATGCTCTTTTGCTAATTCCGAAACAAACGCAGCATCTGCAGCTGCTAAGTCTTTATGGCCGCGGATGAAATCTAGACCAGGTACATTAGATTTTAAAATAAATTCCGAAATTTTTGCGTGTGAATCATTTAGTAAATGCCAAATCGAACCGTATTGTTCCTTAATTTGTAGGGGCTTGATACCCAACCCTGTTGTCATGCTTGCTTGTGAATCAAAATCGATTAATAAAACTCTGCGACCTAATTCAGCGAGAGCAGCCCCCAAATTAATGGTTGTCGTAGTTTTACCTACGCCGCCTTTCTGATTTACAACTGAAATTACGCGAGCAGGCCCAGCGCTAGGAGGCGACTTAACTTGTGGGAATTCCACCAGTTTTTTCCCTAAAACGCTAGAAGTGGCTGAAAATTCTTCATCGCCTTTTGTCGATTTAGTTCCTAAGCGAGAAACCTTCGAATTGCTTTTTGCCATTGGCGGACTCTACGGCGGTGCGATTGGGTGTGCAAGCGTAAGTGCATTAAGTTTGGGCAATGAATGACGCTCAAATCGAAGTTTCTGAAACGAAAGGGTCAGCCCCGGGCTTCTCCGTATCTCTCACGAACTTTGAAGGACCGTTCGACCTACTTCTCCAACTTATTTCACGGCACAAGATGGATGTAACTGAAGTAGCACTTGGGGTCGTCACTGATGATTTTATTGCTTACATACGCGCTCTAGAGGGTTCGGAAGAGGGCTGGGATCTCGATCAGACCACGGAATTCTTGGTTGTCGCAGCCACGTTGCTGGATCTGAAGGCTGCGAGACTTCTTCCTTCTGGCGAAGTAGAGGATGAGGGTGATTTAGCTCTTCTAGAGGCTCGTGATCTGCTCTTTGCTCGACTCCTCCAGTATCGTGCCTTTAAAGCCATAGCCACCATTTTCAGCGAGCGCCTTGCACGTGAAGAGAGGAGCTTTGCGCGAGTAGTCGCCCTCGAAGCCCATTTTTCAACGCTATTGCCTGAAGTTCTAATCGGTGTCGGTCCTGAGCGTTTTGCAGCGATAGCCCAAAGAATTCTCTCGCCAAAAGTTATCCTCACTGTAGGGATCGACCACATTCACAGACCTTTAGTGAGCGTGGCTGAAGAAGCGTTGTGGTTAGTGGATGAACTTCGTAGGACCGGAAAAAGCACCTTTCGCCACTTGATTAGCGATGCGAGTTCGACAATGGTTGTTGTAGCGCGCTTTCTTGCGCTATTGGAGCTATATCGCGAGGGAGTGGTTCGCTTCGAACAAGTCATTGCGCTGGGAGAAATAGCTATTACCTGGACAGGAAGCGCTGTAGGTGAAATCGAGGTCAGTGACGAGTTCGATATTCCACAAGTTCAATCTGAAGATGATACAAATGGAGGTCTAGATGTCTAATTCTCAGCTTAATAGGTCTATAGAAGCGATACTAATGGTCGTAGATGAGCCAGTTTCTGAGTTGATTCTGGCCCAGATCACGGAAACTCCAACTGACTTAGTCCTGGAATCACTTCTTGGACTCGCGGCCGAGTATGAGAGTTCGGGACGTGGTTTTGAGCTACGTCAGGTTTCTGGGGGATGGCGCTTCTATAGTCATCCAGATCTTGCGCCGGTAGTTGAGAAATTTGTTCTCGATGGACAACAATCGCGTCTAACTCAGGCTGCGTTAGAAACCCTCGCCGTAATTGCCTATCGCCAACCAGTTTCAAGGGCCCGCGTGTCAGCCATCCGAGGCGTAAATGTGGAAGCGGTCATGAAAACTTTGGTAACCAGAGGATTGGTTGAAGAAGCTGGAATTGAACACGAAACCGGGGCAATTCTTTATTCAACTACCTCGTTCTTCTTGGAAAAATTGGGTTTGAATCAGGTGGGAGATTTGCCAGCTCTGGCTCCTTTCCTGCCTGATGTAGATGCGTTGGATGAGGTTCTTTCTACTCTTACCGACTGATCCCAAAAACTTCGCAATTGGTATGCAAAGGCTTTTTGGCGTAATCTGAGAACAATCCACCTATTCCACGCTGTTGAAGCAGTTGAAAAGAGGTTCGAAAATGGGGTTAATTCGTCTCCAAAAAATCCTGGCTGATGCCGGAGTAGCCAGCAGGCGCGCAAGTGAGCAATTGATCTTGGATGGCAGAGTGAGCGTCGATGGAATTCAAATATTTGAGCTAGGAAGCAAATTTGACCCAGAAATCTCTAAAGTTGAGGTTGACGGTGGAGCAATAAAGCAAAATAAGACTAAGTCTTATTTAGCATTTTATAAACCAAGAGGTGTTATTTCCACTATGTCCGACCCCGAGGGGCGCCCCAATTTAGGGGATTATTTTAAAACCCGGAATGAGCGTCTCTTTCACGTGGGTCGACTAGACCGGGAGAGCGAAGGGTTGATTCTTCTGACTAACGATGGCGCTCTTACACACCGAGCCACTCACCCCAGTTATGGCATGATCAAAAAGTACCTTTTGGAGATTGAAGGACCTTTCACGAAAGAGAATATCGAGCAGTTGCTCGGAGGCGTGATTCTGGAGGATGGAATGGCCAGAGCTCTAGAAGTGAAGGTAGTTAGAGAGATTAATCAGAAGCATAGGTGGGTTGAGGTTTCTATCCATGAAGGACGTTTTCACATTATCCGCCGCATGTTTGAATTCCTAGAGATTGAGGTTCTCAGATTGATTAGAACTGATTTCGGTCCGATTTCAATGGGGGACACGAAAGAAGGCCGGTGGCGCGTACTTAACACAGTTGAACTTGATTACCTATTTAAAGCTTTAAAGTTAAATCAATAAATTTAATTCATTTTTAGCAATATATAGTTTTATCTATAATACGTCAATTTGTAATATCGACAAAAGTATATTAATGAGTAGCCAATTTGATCTAATTATCTATAAATTGATATTTTTGCAACTCAGAGTTAATAGTCAGAAGTTTATCGACATTAGCAAATAAATAGTTATCGATAAAAAAATAAACAAATTAAACGGTTTGAGGGTAAACGCAATTTCGACCGGTAGAGGTAGCATTGCCGGATGAAATCAGTAAGGGCCTTCAGAGGTGCTACCCAGCTGCTAGCGGATGACAAGCTAGAGATGCGGGGGGCCGTGGTTGAACTTTTGGAAGAGATTTTGCATGGCAATGAAATAGCGAACGAGGATCTAATTTCAATTCTCTTCACAGCTACCCCAGACCTTAAATGTGAATTCCCGGCCGTGGGGGTCCGAATGTATGGAATTAGGGATGTTCCGCTTATTTGTGCCCAAGAGATTGATGTGACAGCTTCGCTGCCCAGAACTATAAGGATTTTGATTCATGCGGAATCTAAGCTGCCGAGGGGCGAAGTAGTCCATAAGTATTTACGAGGAGCCGAGATTATAAGGCCGGATTTGGCCGAAGATGCAGACCTCAAGAACGGCGAATAGTTTGGCTATAAAAGGGGCAGTCAAAATCGTTGGTTGCGGGTTGATTGGTACATCAATGGCGCTGCGCTTGAAGGAGTTAAGGATTCCCGTCTTTCTCTCGGATTCAAGCGAGAAAAACCTTCTGTTGGCTCAGGATTTGGTGGGTTCTAGCGTCGAAGTCAAGAACTCATTAGATCCAGAACTTATTATTGTTGCCACGCCCCCAAATGTGGTTCTTGAGGTTATCAAAGAGGAATTTTCAAGGAATCCGAACTCTACATTTATAGATGTAAGCGGTATAAAGTCTAAACTTGTTAATCAAGTTGAAGGTATATCAGCGCTCTCTGAATACTTTGTTTCGGTTCACCCCATGGCCGGCAGAGAAGTCTCTGGACCGGAGAGCGCAAGGGCTGACCTCTTCGAATCTCGAGCTTGGATAATTTCTCAGACCCACAATTCAAATCAGCGAACACTTGAATTTGCCGAGGAGTTGGGCGAATTGATGGGCGCGGCTATTTATAAGTTGGATCCTAAAACGCATGATTCTGTAATCGCTGCGATATCTCACCTGCCGCAAATTCTTAGTTCGGCCCTAGGTGGTTCCTTGGAGAATGAGACCGCCTCACATTTGAATCTAGCTGGCCAAGGTCTGCGTGATGTGTCGCGCCTGGCAGATTCGGATCCAGATCTCTGGGTCGCTCTATTGGCTGGGAATGCGGAGGAGATTCTACCGAAACTCGCTCTAGTCATAAATCGACTTTCCAAGTTGAGTCGAGCTCTTGAGTTGGGGGAGAACCAAGCCATTAGAACTTTTCTATCGGAAGGCAGGGAGGGGCGTAACCGAATACCCGGCAAGCATGGATTAGCGAAACGAGACTACACATTTGTTCCAATTGTTATAGATGATAAACCTGGAGGACTGGCACGAATTTTCAATGAGTGCGCAGCTATTGATGTAAACGTTGAAGATTTAACAATGGAACATAGTCCTGGTCAAGCTGTAGGACTAATCACGTTGGCACTTTCAGAGAGTGATGCCATTAAGTTGCAAAAACACTTAGTTTCAAAGGGTTGGTTGGCTCACGCACCTAGAAAGCACTAGTAAGCACTAGTAAGCACTAGAAAGCACTAGTAAGCACTAGAAAGCACTAGAAAGCGCTAGTAATTAAGGCAGTAAGGTTCACCTATGGCCGGAATAGTTGTAGCAATTGACGGTCCAAGTGGATCGGGTAAATCAAGTACTGCTAAATCAGTAGCAATCCGTGCAAATTGGAATTACTTGGATACTGGTGCGCTATATCGAGCCGCAACTTGGATTGCGCTAAAGGAGAACGTCTCTGAAGGCTGGGAGATTATTTCCGCGATAAAGAACCAACCGATTCGGGTCTCATCAAACCCGAAGGATCCTAAAATATTTTGTGGTGACGTCGATGTTACGGATGAGATTCGTGGCGCGCGAATCACTGACAGCGTCAGTCAAATCAGCCAAATCCAAGAACTGAGAGCATTCTTAGTTGATATGCAGCAAACGATAATTAATAATTGTGAAACCGGAATCGTTGTCGAGGGCAGAGATATTGGCACGGTAGTCGTTCCGGATGCTGACCTAAAGGTGTTTCTATACGCGGATCTGCAAGCTCGAACAATGCGTCGTGAAGCTGAAGAGATAGGCGTCGATAAACCTATTGACGTTGCAGCGTCTTTGAGTAACCGAGATCTTATTGATTCAACAAGGAAGATTTCACCGCTTCGACCAGCGGAAGATGCCCTAGAGCTGGATTCCACTGAACTGGATTTGAAAGAAGTTGTAGAAGTTATTTGGGAGTGGTTGACCCGTAAAAATCTTTTGGGTCTACCAAAAGTTGCAGTCATAGGCAGACCAAATGTCGGCAAATCCACGCTGGTTAATCGCATTATTGGACGCCGTGAAGCAATCGTTGAAGATACTCCTGGCGTAACCCGCGATCGTGTTAAGTATGAAGCCGAATGGAATGGTCGTAGATTTATTTTGATAGATACAGGTGGCTGGGAAGTTGCACCCGAAGGTATTTCCGAGAAAATAACTGCTGGTTCAGAAGCGGCGATTGCAGAATCGGATATTGTACTTTTCGTAATCGATTCACAAGTAGGCGCGCTAGATGAAGATGAATCACTCGTAAGTTTGCTTCGCAAATCTAAGAAGAAAGTTATTGTGGCGGCAAATAAAGTGGATGGACCAACTGAAGAGGCAGATGCTCATGCGCTCTGGAATTTAGGTTTTGGTGAGCCACGATTTGTTTCTGCACTACACGGACGTGGCAGTGGTGATTTATTAGATTATCTTGTTAAAGAGTTGCCAGAGATTGGCTCCGAGAAAGCAGATGATGGTTTTCGCAGAATCGCTCTAGTCGGCCGTCCCAACGTTGGAAAATCTAGTTTGTTGAATATTCTTGCTGGTGAATCGCGGGTAATCGTTGACGATGTGGCTGGTACGACTCGAGATCCGGTAGATGAGCTTATTGAAATTGGCGGATCTACTTGGCGTTTTATCGACACAGCTGGAATTCGCAAACGTGCACGCCAAGATAGTGGAACTGATTATTACGCCTCGCTTCGAACTGCCACAGCGTTGGAGCGAGCCGAAGTAGCAGTAGTTGTACTTGATGCCTCGGTTCCCTTAACTGAACAAGATTTACGAATTGTTAGCATGGTGGAAGAAGCTGGTCGTGGCCTGGTAATTGTTATGAATAAATGGGATTTGGTTGACGAAGAACGACAGCTCCAATTGGATAAGGAGTTAGAGCGAAATCTCGAACGTTTCCCTTGGGCACAACGAGTTAACGTTTCAGCGAAAACGGGTTGGCATCGTGATCGTCTGGCACCTGCTCTTAGAACCGCAATTTCTAGTTGGGAGAAGCGGGTTCCAACCAGCAAGTTGAACTCATTCCTTGGGGCTCTAATTGCGGCGACTCCGCCCCCGGTGCGCAGTGGCAAGCAACCAAAGATTCGGTTCGCAACTCAGGCAGCTATTTGCCCGCCAAAATTTGTAGTTTTCGCGAGTGAGTTTGTTGAAACTGCCTATCGGCGCTTTATCGAACGTAGGCTGCGTGAGGAATTTGGTTTCCCAGGAACGCCAGTAGAAGTTGTCGTCAAGGTCAAAGAGCGGGACTAATCTTGTTTGCACGAAATGAAATCATGACAATCCCGAATGCAATCACGGGAGTTCGGGCCTTAGGAATTCCGCTTTTTCTCTGGTGTTACCTCAGTCTTAACAACGTTGCTCTATCTTTAATAGTTCTAGTAGTCGGCGCGATTTCAGATTATTTTGATGGCAAAGTAGCGCGAGCGTTGCATCAAGAATCAAAACTTGGGGCGATGTTAGATCCAACGATTGATAGGGCGTATATCGCTGCAACTGTTATCGCCTTGGTTATAAATGGGGTAGTTCCACTCTGGTTGTTGCTTATTCTAGTAGGTCGAGATATTTGGGTTGCACTGGCTCTTCTCATAAAGAGGCGCAACGGTAGTGGCGTGTTCGAGGTTACCTTTCTCGGCAAAGCAGCAACATTTAATCTGCTTTATGCCTTTCCATTCCTTCTGCTTGCGGGGGGCTCTGGGGCCGGCCAAATTTTTTCGATTATTGGTTGGACTTTCGCTATTTGGGGTGTCGGTCTATATTTGGTCACCGCGCTGCAGTACACATATATTGCGCTAAAGAATTCTAAATAACTTAATGCACGGCTTAGGTTTTAACGTTAGGGGAGATGATGTCGTCAGTTCCGGATAATTTGCAATACACAAGTGAGCACGAATGGGTTGCTGCGGGTGTAAATACAAATACCTACCGAATTGGGATCACAGATTTCGCACAAGGTGCGCTTGGTGACATTGTCTATATCCAACTTCCAAAATTGGATAGTGCGGTAACTGCTGGAGCTGTGTGCGGAGAGATCGAGTCGACTAAGAGCGTTTCAGAAATCTATTCACCGCTAACGGGAAAGATTGTGGCGGTTAACGGGGAGTTAGATTCCGCGCCCGAATCCATCAACGCAGATCCATATGGAGAAGGTTGGATTGCAGAAATAGAGATTGAAGGATCGGCTCCAACATTGATGACTCCTGAGCAATATAGGGGAATTACCGCTTGACCCCTTCGCTTTGAATGAATAGTGTCAGCCTATAGTTGAACCTAACGGTTTGAACTGTATAGATTATTGGGGGTCTAAGAGTGGTTACAACACCATCAGATATCCCAGAAATTCCGGGTGCTATATCGAATTCGAAAGATATTGATCTCACAAGCACTCTTCATATCTCGTCTTTGCGGTCAGTGTCAGATTCGCCATCCGACAATTCTCTTCTTGATGCACTGAGCTCAGAGGAGTTCAATATTTTGAAGGATCTAACCAGAGATTGCGCAATGTTTATTTCTCTAGCCGGGCCCGGAAAAGGTGCGAGGTTTCTACTGAACAGTGATTGCGTAACGATTGGTAGAGAATCGTCGAGTGAAATTTTTCTAGATGATGTAACAGTTTCTAGAAAACATTGCCAAGTTCTTCGAACACGGAGTGGATCATCTACAACCTTCGAGATTGAAGATTTGAAGAGTTTGAATGGCACGTATGTAAATGCAATCTCCAAGGTTAAAACTTCCCTTAACCACGGTGATGAAGTCCAAGTAGGCAAGTATCGATTAACTTTCTTCAGCCCGGTATCGGGTCAGAGAACTAACGAAATTCAATAAGGGGAGTACATGAGCGTTCCAGCGCGTGCCTATTTAAGCATCGGTGAAGTTTTAAGCAAGCTTCGTGGTGAATTTTCGGATATTACGATATCTAAAATTCGCTTCCTTGAATCTGAAGGGCTAATTGACCCGCAGCGGACGCCTTCTGGTTATCGCAAATTTACAAGTGTTGATCTTGAGAGATTGCGTTATGTTTTAGCCGCCCAACGCGATCAGTATCTACCGCTGCGAGTTATCAAAGAGAATTTGGATGCTTTAGATCGTGGGCTTACCCCATCAGAAAAACCGGGATCTCCGGCAGCACCTCGCCTGGCGACAATCGATGGCGAATTTGCGCCATCAAACTTTGTTCATGACAGTCAACTGCGGTTATCGCGGGAAGAGCTTTTACAATCTTCAGGATTGCTTGAAGCGCAATTGACGCAGATTGAATCATTCGGTCTGGTGGAAATGAAGGGTCGCTACTTTGATGCGGATGCACTTGCGGTTTCGAGAGCTGTTGCTGAATTAGCGTCATTTGGAATTGAAGCCCGCCATCTTCGTAGTTTCAAAACTGCCGCAGATCGCGAGGTTGGTTTAGTTGAGCAAGTGATTACGCCATTGCTCCGCCAGAAGGGTTCAGATGCCCAGGCCCGAGCAGAAGAAGTTCAACGCGAACTGGCCTCTCTTTCGATACGTTTGCATGCTGCATTGGTTGCATCCGGATTACATCGAACCAAATAGTCTCGCTCGTTTATGAAATATCATCTGGTCGAAGTTGTCGGTGTCCGAGTTGAGATGCCATCTAATCAACCGATAGTTCTACTCAAAGAAGTTGACGGCGCCCGATATCTACCAATTTGGGTAGGCGCAACGGAAGCCACCGCGATTGCTTTCGCTCAGCAAGGTTTAGTACCACCACGACCTTTAACTCATGATCTGATGAAAACAATTATCGAAAATCTAAGTTCGCGAGTTGACTCGGTTCAGCTCACCGAATTGCTCGATGGCGTCTTCTATTCGAAGATCATCTTCGATGCCGGGATTGAAGTTTCGGCTAGACCTAGTGATGCTATTGCTCTGGCTCTTCGGAGCGGGGCCTCAATTCTGGCCTCAGAGAAGCTCTTTGAAGATGCTGGGATCGAAATTCCGGACCAATCAGATGATGAGGTTGAGGCCTTTCGGGAGTTCCTGGACCAGATAAACCCGGAGGACTTCTTAGCCTAACCCTCAAGGAAAGATTCAAGGTTTAGCGTGTCGGTTATTGCTCCGAGGCGGCTTGCGAACTAACCTTCTCTTAAAGCCGAAAAGGATATTCCCCCATAGAAGTGAGTTCGAAATGTCTCTAGTGAGTGACCCTTCGGCACCTGAAATTGGTTACCGTGGCGCAACTGCATGTACTGCAGCCGGAATTACCTATCGCCAATTAGATTATTGGGCGAGAACAGGTTTAGTTGAACCAAGTGTTCAAGGTGCGAGCGGATCTGGTTCGCAGAGACTGTATGGCTTCCGAGATATTTTAGTTTTGAAAATTGTAAAGCGCTTATTGGATACCGGGGTCTCACTTCAGAATATTCGTTCTGCCGTAGAACATTTGCGATCACGAGGAATTAGCGATTTAGAGCGGATGACACTTATGAGCGATGGGGCAACAATTTACGAATGTGCCAGCGCGGATGAAATTGTTGACTTACTGCAAGGTGGTCAGGGGGTTTTCGGCATTGCAATTGGTAAAGTTTGGAGCGAGGTTGAGGGTTCTCTTGCAACTCTGCAGGGGGAGAACGCTACAACTGGAGCGAGCGTAATCGGGGGTTCTGGTTTAGAATCAGCCACTGACGAACTTTCAAATCGAAGAAATCTTAAGCTGGCCTAATTTTTTCCTTCCCCAAGGAATTGAAGCTGGAGTTGAAGCTTAGGTTTCACTAATTCTAGGGGGAGTGCATTGATGAGTTCGGTCCGTTCAAACTTTTCAGATCGCCATATCGGACCAGATGCAAAACAAGTCCAATTTATGTTGGATGAACTATCTGAGAAGGAATTGGAAGGATTTATTTCAAAGGTGGTTCCGGCAAATATTGCTTTGACCCAGAAAATCTCTAGCGTTCTTCCAGAAGCAATATCCGAAGTTGATGCGCTAGCAGAATTGCGCGAGTTAGCCTCAGAAAATAGAGTTGTTAAATCATTAATTGGACTGGGTTATTACGGAACAATTACGCCACCAGTAATTTTGCGAAATGTTTTAGAGAACGCTGCCTGGTACACCGCTTATACGCCTTATCAGCCGGAGATTAGTCAGGGAAGATTAGAAGCAATATTCGCGTTTCAAACAGTTATTACAGATCTAACTGGATTAGATGTTGCGAATGCTTCAATGCTTGATGAAGCAACCGCTGCTGCGGAATCTATGACTCTTGCAAGACGAGTATGGCAGGGGAGTGATGATTCGATTTTTCTTGTCGATAAAGGTTTACACACTCAAATTAAGGCGGTTATTGCCACTCGAGCGGCACCACTTGGTATAGAGATTGTAGAAATTTCACCGAATAAAACGGAGATAAACGCCATTGCGAAGCCGATTTTTGGAGCCATTTTCGCCCAAGTTTCTAGCGATGGTGAAATTTTCGATCTAGTTGAGGCAATTAATTTGGTTCATTCGAAATCTGGTCTCGTAGTCATGGCTTGTGATCTATTAGCACTAACTATTTTTAAGTCAGCTAAAGAGGTCGGAGCCGATGTCGCTATTGGTTCTGCTCAACGCTTTGGTGTTCCAATGGGCTTCGGCGGACCACACGCGGGATTTATGGCGGTTCGAAACGGTTTAGAACGTTCGCTGCCGGGCAGATTAGTCGGGCAGAGTGTTGATTCACACGAAAACCCCGCACTCCGGTTAGCGTTGCAAACTCGCGAGCAACATATCAGGCGAGATAGAGCGACATCGAACATATGTACTGCGCAGGTTCTACTCGCCGTCATGTCGGCGTTCTACGCGATGTGGCACGGACCGCAGGGCTTATCTGAGATTGCAAAACAGATACGTGGCAAATCTTTTGCACTTAGAAAAGCTCTCAAGGATCAGGGCTTAGGGGTTTTGGATGGCGAAATATTCGACACATTTATTATTGAAGGTGTCGATGCTAATTCGATTGCACAGAGATTGTATGAAGTGGGTTTCAACGTCAGAATCAGAGGCGTAGATTCTTTAGGTATTACGATTGACGAAACAATATCCGAAGAAGATCTACGGACCATTTCTTCAGCCTTCGGGGCAAAGTATTCCAACGCGTCGGTTCCTATTGTTGGATCTGATTTTGCTCGGGCTGGAAAATTTCTAGAACACCCACTTTTCAATACCTATCACTCCGAAACTTCGATGTTGCGTTACCTAAGAAGCCTTGCTGATCGAGACCTTGCTTTGGATCGAACAATGATTCCACTTGGTTCATGCACGATGAAACTAAATGCGACTACCGAGATGATTCCAGTAACCTGGCGTGAATTTTCGGATCTACATCCATTCGCCCCAGCTGAACAGAGCGTCGGTATTAGAAAAGTAATCGATCAACTTTCTTCCTGGTTGATATCGATAACTGGTTACGATGCAGTTTCCCTCCAGCCAAATGCTGGTTCTCAAGGTGAATTCGCCGGGTTATTGGCCATTCGGAATTACTTAGATTCCAAAGACGAGCACGCGCGAAATATTTGTTTGATTCCTTCTAGCGCCCACGGTACTAATGCAGCAAGTGCGGTCATGGCGGGAATGCAGGTCGTTGTTATCGCTTGTGACGAAGAGGGAAATGTAAGTGTTGATGATCTAAAGCTGAAGATATCTGAATATCACGGAACTTTGGCAGCGCTTATGGTTACATATCCATCAACGCACGGAGTATTCGAAGAAGCAATCTCTGAAATTTGTTCACTCATCCATGCTGCTGGGGGACAGGTATATGTCGATGGTGCGAATTTAAATGCACTCGTCGGATTGGCGAAGCCAGGGGAGTTCGGCGCAGATGTTTCGCACCTAAATTTGCATAAAACATTCTGTATTCCGCACGGTGGGGGCGGACCAGGCGTTGGCCCCGTAATTGCCAAGGCTCATCTAGCGCCATTCTTACCAAATCATCCGATGGATAAAACAAGTGGGCCTGCAACTGGGCCTGGTCCAGTTAGTTCGGCGCCATTTGGTTCTGCCGGCATCTTGCCTATTTCGTGGAGTTACATTCGAATGATGGGGGGAGATGGATTAACCAAGGCGACGCAAATCGCAATCTTGTCTGCGAATTATCTTGCTGCGAAGTTGGATCCACATTTCCCAGTTCTTTATCGCGGGAAAAATGGATATATCGCACACGAATGCATAATTGATTTGCGCGGCATAACTAAGGCAACGGGGGTAACCGTTGATGATGTGGCTAAACGTTTAATGGACCACGGCTTCCATGCACCTACAGTTAGCTTCCCGGTAGCTGGAACGATGATGATTGAGCCAACCGAGTCTGAAGATTTGCGCGAGATGGATAGATTTATCAATGCAATGGTTCTTATTCGCGCTGAAATTGCGGATATCGAAAAAGGGGAATTAACCGTAGAAGAATCTCCACTGCGATTTGCCCCGCATACCAGCGCCGATTTACTTCGTAATGGCTGGGATCGAAAATATTCTAGAGAAGTCGGTGCCTTCCCATCTGGTACAAATACTGAATTGGGAGCGATTGGAAAATATTGGCCAACTGTTGGGCGTATTGATGGGGTTTACGGGGACCGGAACTTAGTTTGTTCATGTTTACCGATAAGCGAGCTCGCGATCAACTAGCGGACTGGAGCAGATATTTCTGACATAATGTAGATTATCGGCGATATATTCCCTTGATCGCACGCGCAATACCGAGCTTAGTTACATACCCAAAGGCCTCAATGGCTATTCCAAAGCTCATCTTCGACTCTCCGGCTATCCGTTCGACAAATGTAATTGGTACTTGAATTGTTTTAGCACCTGCAAGATCTGCAGCCATTGCCATTTCAATTTGAAAACAATATCCAGTTGCATCCATATCTTTAAGTTTCAATGAATTTAGAAGTTCCGCGCTGTAGATGCGAAATCCTCCAGTTAGATCATTTAGATTGATCCCAAGCGCTAATTTTGCGTAGCGAGTTCCGGTTTTAGAGAGCAATTGTCGAGACCTTGGCCAATTAACAACGCGGCCACCGGGCATCCAACGAACTCCTAAAATGAGCGTTTTACTTGACGTTATCGCCGCAAACATCGCGGGCAGATCTTCCACGCGATGAGAACCGTCCGCATCCATCGTAGCTATATGAGTGTATTGCGGATCCGCTAATACCTTAGAAAATCCCGCTCGATAAGCCGGGCCGATACCACTTTTACCTGGACGACGAATAATATCTACCCAAGGAATCGCTAAATTTTCGACTATATCCGCTGTTCGATCTGGTGAATTATCATCGATTACAACCAGATCGTATTCATATTGCGAATTGCTTCGAAAATTAGTTAATTTACCAAGAAGCTCAACTATAGAAACAGCTTCATTATAAGTTGGAACCAGTATTGCTATTTTAGTCATCCAAGCAACCGATCAATAAAAGTTTGGTTGCTATTAAGTTCTAGATCCCCGACTAGAAAAGACTTTATATCCTCTGGAGTATGGCTAATCACTCGACCATTATTATCGATAAATGCCGATATTCCAATGGTAGAAACACTTAATATGTAACGAGAATGTTCGACCGCTCTTATGCGAGTGATAGCAAGTTGCTGTGCACTTTGAGCAGTATTTGCAAAGGTTGCACTATTGGTTTGAACAATTAGCGCTTGTGAATTAAGTGCCATATCGCGAACCAAGTCATCTCGAATTATTTCATAACAGATAATTGGAGCTACTTTTGCACCTGCAATTTTATGTACGACTCGTTTATCGCCGGACACGAAATCATTAACGTTTCTGGCCAGTGGGCTCACTAACTCTGCCAATTTACGCAAAGGCATATATTCTCCAAATGGTGTTAAGCCGCGTTTAATATAAACACTTTGACGATCGCCATTTTTTGAATACATGATTGAGGCATTTTCTGGACTCCCTTCCCGCCGTTGTACCACGCCAGCGATAAGCGGTGTTTGCAACTCTGTTGTTAGAGAAGTTATATCTGCAGCAACTTCGGGAAATTGTCGGGGATCAATATCGATAGCATTTTCAGGCCACACGATTGCGTCATAGGTTGCTTGCGCGAATTCTCGAGTGGTATCGCGATGTAGATTGAAGACCGCCTTGGCCCGAGAATTGAAATGCAGTCCAACGCTCGGTGTATTACCTTGCACCGCCAGCAACCGCACAGAACCACTCCCCTGAGGATTACTAGGTATAAAGTTTGTCGCGATAAAAACCATTGCAACAATCAACATACTTTTCGCAGTAAATTTAATCAAAAGTGTGGCAACCAAAACCGTAAAGGCTGAAAGGGCTAACACTCCACCTAGGGAGACGATCGGCAAGGCCGGAGAATCGACCTGGCTAAATGCGATACGAGTCCAGCCGAAACCACCAAATGGAACACGCGCTCTCAACTCTTCCATAATTAGCAAAGTTAAAGCGCTCCACCAAATACTGTGTGATCTCTTATAAATCCAACCGATTGGTATATAGAACAGCGCCTGTAGCGATGCGAGCAATAACCAAGGAAGTGCACCAACGTATTTTCCGGTCCAATGCAGGACGATTGCGTTCAAAATCAGGCCAAAAATCAGACTATGCACGATTGGTTTTGCACTGTTTCGTAGTTTTCTAAAGAAAAGGGCAAAACCGAGAATCGCTAAATACCAGATACCAATAGGTTCAAATGCGGCGCTGGCAAAAGAAGCTGCGATAAATATAATTACCATTCAAGGGCAGCAATCAATCTATCTACGCTTGTGCCTAGGCCATAATCTCTCTGGTATTGATAAATCTCATCCAAACTCTTAGGCCGCTTAGGCAGTTTAAGATCTAGTTCTGGAAGTGGCACATCTAGCGCACAATGAACCAATTTCGGCGCGATTTTTGCATAAGCGCTAGATTCCAATAATTTCTTTCGGGCGTTTGGTGTCAATCTCTCGTCAGAGTTTCCAGCAGCAATCATGACATCTTCAAGATTTGTGAATTGTTTCGCAATGACAGCGGCACCTTTTTCTCCTATTCCCCTAATGCCAGGCAGACCATCGGAAGCATCACCTCTAATCATTGCGAAAAGAGCGTATCGCTCCCCCGGAATGTCATATTTATTTGCGATCCATTTAAGATCGACATGATCGTGGTTTGAGATACCTTTAGCCAGATAGACGACAGATATTTTTTTGGCGTCATCAACTAGTTGGAAGAGATCTCGGTCTCCAGTCACAATCTTGATTGGGCCCTTCTCTTTGAATGCATATGAAGCCATTACATCGTCAGCTTCGTAGTCATCAACACCAACTAAAGGAATTCCGAATGCTTCGAGCAGATCGAGCAGAATAGGAATCTGTGGACCTAAAGTGTCAGGCTCTTCCTCTTCGCCTTCAACATCCAAACGATTCGCCTTGTATTCAGGAAACAATTGAACGCGCCAGCTTGGTCGCCAGTCACCTTCGATACAAGCGACGATCCGATCTGGTTTATAAATATTCATCAAGCGCGCTGTCATATCTAAGTAGCCACGAATGGCATTTACTGGTTCGCCCGATGGTGAAAGCAAAGTGTCTGGCATTCCAAAATATGCGCGATACCAAAGTGAAGCGCTATCTAAGAGCATTAGGGTCATACAACTGCTCCTGCATATGCAATAACTCCACGATCTATCCGACTTAGAGCTTCCGAGACTAATGGCGAAAGATGTGGAGAAGCGATTGCAATCTGTCGAAGTAAATCGATAATCTGTTTCATAGAGCGCACGAAATCTCCAACTGTTAATTCAGTTCCTTTTAGAATTGCTGTTAGGGAATGACCACTAGCCCATCTGTATGACGCCCAACAAAACCCGGCATCAGGTTCACGAATCGGTTCGAGGCCTAAATCTGTTTCGAGGTCATTAATTTCCACCCAGGTTTTAACTAAATCAGCCAACACATCTTCCACGCTACCTCTGGGCAATTTTGGTTGGCTCTCTTTGCGACTTTCGTGCACAAACACAGAGACAATTGACACGAGTTCGGCCGCCGTCAATTGGCTAAAAGCCTCTCTCCGAATCATTTCAGCAATAAGTAGATCGGTTTCTCCATAAATTTTAGAGAGTAACTTCCCACTAGGAGTAATAACATCACTTGAAAGATAACCAAACTTCTCCAGCATTATTTTGATTAGATCAAATCTTCTGGCGATCACATGCGTACGATTAGCAACTCGCGTATTGAGTCCATCATTTTCGCGCCGTAGTCGATCGGCTCTCTCAGCAATGCGAGCGTGTGTTTCACGATCACTACAACCATGACAGGAATGATTTCGGAGAGCTTTACGAGCATCGGCAATCTTCTCCTCCTCAAACTCCCTAGCCTTACGCTTTTTAGTTGAGAGGCCTTTCTCAAGTTCTTTGATCTCGAATCTAATCTGGGCATATTCTACGAAGTCACCAAGATGACAGCTGATTTCAGATTCCAATTCCTTGATCGCTTCACTATTGCGATGAATCTGGCGAGCCAGACCTACGACTGCTTTATCTGCTTGAAATTGTGCAAATGAAGATTCGAGCGAGGTTCGCGCTCGTTGTGCGCCAAATTGTGAGATTAGATTTATCGTCATGTTGTACGTTGGTTTAAATGAACTTTTCAAAGGGTAGGTACGAGTAGATGCTAATCCTGCTGCCGATGCGCTATCGATATCTTTGTTCCAGAGTATTACAGCATTTCCTTCGATATCAATCCCTCTGCGTCCAGCTCGTCCAGTTAACTGCGTGTACTCCCCCGGTGTTACCGAAACATGGGATTCACCATTCCATTTTGTTAATTTTTCTAATACGACGGTTCTTGCTGGCATGTTTATACCTAAAGCAAGAGTTTCAGTTGCGAATACCGCCTTGATTAAGCCTCTCTGAAATAACTCTTCTACGCACTCTTTAAATGCCGGCAAGAGACCAGCATGATGGGCAGCGATTCCGCGCTCTAAGGAATCAACCCACTCGTGATATCCAAGGACAATCAAGTCATCTTCGGGTAACGTTTTTGTTTTTTCAGTAATCACTTGTCGGATTTCGGATCTTTCTTCAGCGTCTGTAAGCCTTAGCCCAGATGCCACACATTGACGCACCGCGTTATCACATTGCGCTCTAGAGAAAATAAATGTTATGGCTGGTAGTAGTCCTTCTCGATCCAATTTTTCAATAACGTCAGAACGCCCAAGCGCTTTTATGGTCGGAGTGATTTGTGCGTTGTCGCGCCATTGCTTCTTCCCTTGGCCACCGCTATATCTGGACTTTATGCTGCGGAGAGATTCCTTCTCTAGTCGTAAAATTTCTGGGTTCACCTTCGTGTTAGCTGAAAATAAATCTAATAATCGATTTCCGAAGAGAACGTGTTGGTATAGCGGGACCGGGCGGATTTCACTTACTATAACTTTCATCTCACCGCGAACCGTCTGCAACCAATCGCCGAATTCCTCCGCATTTGAGACTGTCGCAGAGAGCGCAGCAACCTGAATGCTTTCAGGTAAATGAATCAAGATCTCTTCCCAAACCGCGCCGCGAAAACGATCTGCTAAATAATGAACCTCATCCATTACAACAAATCGCAAATCCGAGAGCGTCTTTGATGAGGAGTAAATCATGTTTCGCAATACTTCAGTTGTCATGATCACGATAGGAGCTTCAGAGTTAATACTTGTATCCCCTGTTAATAATCCGACGTTGCTATCTCCGTACATTGCGCATAAATCTTGATATTTCTGATTAGAGAGCGCCTTTATTGGTGTTGTGTAAAAGCATTTCGTTCCAGTTGTGATTGCTAGATGCGCGGCAAATTCACCGACAATAGTTTTACCTGCTCCTGTAGGTGCCGCTACTAAGACAGATTTTCCGCTCTCAAGGGCATGACAACCTTGGATTTGAAATGAATCCATTTCGAATGGGTACCTAGCAATGAAGGCGCTTGTTGCTGAGTGGGCGCCTTTAACCTTAGCTTGAGCAAATCTTTCTGCTGGAGTTAACATTAAATTTTGGCCCAGGTGCGTAACGATCTTGAGAGCACATCAACCTCAATCGGCAGAGAGCCAATTCGCTCGCCATCGGCATACGCAGAGGTATCCGCGGAAACAGTGATTTTTCGCGTTTTTATAAATTCAACAGCCGGATGCGTGATATGTCGACCACTATAAACTTTTGGAAATACTTTCAGCAGTTCAACTTTACTTACTGGATGCAAAATCAGAATATCCAAGAAACCATCGCTGCGATCAGCCATCGGGCATAACTGCATTCCCCCACCATAAGTAGGCCCATTTGCAATAGCGACAAGCATTGCCCGAAGATCCCGTTTTACGCCATCGATTTCTAGGGCGTACATAATCGAATTAAATTTAGGAAGCTCTACTAAAGTTGCAAAGTTGTACTTCATTCTTCCCGCAAATGGAAAATGTTCGTTGGCACGGGCATTTACCTGGGCATCGAATCCGGTGCTTAAAATCTGCCCGAAATACTGGAGGCCATCTTCATTCTTGATTCTTCCGAGATCTATCGAAACTGGTTCCGTTCCATAGATGATATTAAAAACAACGGATGGATTTGTTTCAAGCAACCCATTGCTCCGCGCAAAATCATTTCCAGTACCAGCCGGAACAACATAGAGTGGAGTTTGACTATCAGCGATGACTTGAATTGCACTGTGAACTAGTCCATCACCCCCAATCGCAATTAAAGCGTCATATTGGCTCCCCGCGATAGCTTCCGCCAGACCAATAGAGATTTGAGTTGCATCCTGCGACTCAACAACGACACAGTGAATATCGTGCGCCATTGCATACCTAAGAAGAGATTTTGCCAAATAGTCTGCGTTGCCTTTTCCAGCGGCAGGATTTAAAAAAATTAATACTTTTTTAGTCGTCATCGTTGACAGATCGCCTTCGTCTCGACTTATCAACTAAGAGAGAGATTGCGCCTGCTGATAAATAGAGGATGGTTAGTGGAACGGCTAGGAAAAACATAGTAATCGGATCGCCTGTTGGTGTCGCGATGGCAGAGAAAAGCGTGATTCCAAATATTGCATAGCGCCATGGTTTTAGGATTGAGTGGCCACTCAATATATGAGCAAGATTAAGTGATACGAGGAAGACTGGTAGTTCAAAAGCAATCCCAAAGACAAATATCAACTGCATAACAAAACTAAGATAGTCGTCGAATTTAACTAAGTTTGATAGTGAGGTGGGGGTAAAACTTAGAAGCACGTCGACTGCGATTGGCAAAACCAGATAACCAGCGAAAACTCCAATTGCGAAGAAAGGAACTGCAAAGAGCACAAAGAAGATGGAATTTCGTTTCTCTTTTTTGTGCAATCCGGGTGCAATAAATGCCCACAGTTGGTAGAGCCATACCGGAGAAGCTATAAGAATTCCCAAAATTATAGAAATTTTGAATTTGAGATCAATCGGACCCAACACTCCATTTATATAGAGAACCCCACATGAACTCGAACCGATATCCGTTGCTTTTCGGAGATCACAAATTGGCGCCGCCAACCTATTTATTATGTTGTCGTAAAGAAACCATCCAACAAAGCTAGATAAACCAATAGTTAGAGCGGACTTGAAAAGGCGTTTTCGCAATTCATTAAAGTGAGAGAGCAACGGCATCGCTTTAGCCGAATCTTTCTTCATTTGATTTTCAACCAGATTTCGTAGAAATTACGAGTCGGACTTTGTAGCGTCGCCTTTGTCGTCCTTGACATCCTTGTCGTTGCCATCCTTCATTTCACTCTTAAATATCTTCAGTGATTTTGCAATCGATTTAGCTGAATCAGGCAACTTCTTAGCACCGAATAAAAGAACGAACACAATTGCAATTACGACGAAATGCCAACCTTCGAGTCCGCGTAGCATCTTCTCTTCCCCACTTCTGTTAGAGCCTGGTAGAGCCTGGTAAATCTGGTAAACCTGGTAAACCTGGTAAACCTGGTGCAAATACTAGTTCCAATACTGCTCCCTAGCCGAAATTAGGTGCAGGAGCCCTCTCGAATAACCCTATTTCTCCCCATAAACCTTTTGGATGGCCTGTGCGCGAGAAGTGATATCGCTCGCGAGTTCAAGGGGTTCTTTCACTGATATTCCTCCGCCAAAGCCAAGAACAGTGCGCACCAGCCAATCCGAATCCACGGGATTGAGTTTCACGAGAAGCTCTTCGCTTCCAGAAACATCTTCAATGTTTTCTATAATCGCCCGGTTGTTTTCGACGAAATTCCTTGCACTTTTATTTATTAGAAGTACCGCACCTTGCTGTTCCGCGACTACATCGCTATAGCCTGGGGTTCCACTAATCTCCGAATTTTCAGCCACTTCACAACTGACAATACGATCTAACCGAAATGTTCTATCCGCGTTGGAAGTCTGACACCAGGCGCTTAAGTACGTGGCTTGATTTGCGCGATATATTTCGAGTGGAAATATAGTTCTCTCAGTCCGTTCATCTTTGTTCCCGCTTAGATAGACAATACGAAGGGTGGATGATTTAGCAATCGCTCTCTCTAAATCTTGCAAGAACGGGTTATCGTCAAAATCCTGTACCACCACAAATGGATTTTCAAATTGTAGGCTTGTGAGCAATTTCTTATGTAATTTTTCGATTTCATTACGCAATTCATCGCTCCTCAGAGATTTGAGCAAATCAAGAGAGACCAGAATAGATACCATCTCACTTCTTCCCATTTTGCGTGGCCGCTTAAAACTTTGTGGATCTGAAACTGTCACATATCCATCTTCGTAGTACATATCGATTAGTTCCAGTGGTGTATATCCTGGTAAACCACACATATGTATAAGGACGAGGTCCTGATTTATCTGTTTCTCTGTAACTCCAAAAACGCTTGCTAATTCCCCAATAGAAATCCCCTGGTGCTCAAGGAGATAGGGAACCAAATCTAATGCGCGAGCTGTTCGTTCTAGCGCTGATTCAGTCATTTGGCAACCCCGCTAATCAACGCTAACAATGCGGCTTTTAAAGTAGTAGGTTCGATAATCCTGATATTAGTTTCATACCAGATTAGTTCGCGCAGGAAAGTGATCTCATTTTCATAACTCAATTCAAAGGTTTCATATTCCCCATCTTGTTCTATGAATGTTCCCCTATTTCGGAGTATGAGGGCTGAATCTTTTCGGATATTTATCTTTGCTCGGTGCATTATGGCGATGTCACTCTTAGGTAAATAAGCAGCGGCTTCGAAGTTAGTCGGAATCTCGTATTCATTTTTCTTTTTAGAGATATCAATTCCAGAGACCAGCCTTGATAACTTAAATAGTCGAATCTCCCTTCGATCCAAATCCATTCCAATCAAATACCAAAAACCATTCCAGAAAAGAACTCGATAGGGTTCTAAGTGCCTAATTTTCAAACTAGTTGAATCATAAGAAAAGGTTACTTTCGATCGCTGATTTATAGCCGTCGAAAGCTCCTCTAAAACTTGAGTTGGGTTCTCAAAGCGATATTTAATTCGGAAATCAAAATCAACGGCCGCAGGAATACCAAGTGACTGTAATTTACGAATCCCTGATTGTGCGCTGGGGGCAAGTATAGAATCATTCCAAAAATTTGAAGCGATGGAAATAAGTGCCAGTTCCCGCCCAGTCAATTCTGGAACAACTAATTCATATGATTTCCGTGGGATTCGATAGCCCGGCTCATCCTCAAAAAAAACATCCAAATCCCCTACTTCGATCTCAATTCCGATTGACCTGAGGTCATCTTTATCCCGCTCGAACATCCGTTCCTTGGCTTCCTGTGTACCTTTATAGCCAGCGACGTTCTCAAGAATCTCGGATTTCGTTAGGTATCTTTTAGTCGACAGAAGAGCCAATGTGAGATTAATTAGGCGCTCTGTTTTGTTATCTGACACAAGAAAACCCTAGTGGTTTGATAACCTACGTGCATTAATAAAAGGGTGAAGAGAAGAGAACTCTTTCGATTTCAATTGGAGAACTATGGCTAGCTTACGTTTAAGTGGGTTAACGGGAAACAAGCGCTTAATAATCACGGTCGTCTTATCGACAACCTTACTCTTGACCTCTTGCACGTTAGACGGCGGGACTGGCAGCGGAAATAAGGAGCAATCAATGGCAAGTAGTGAACGTGAATACCTCGCGGTTTCAGATAACGCTGGTGCAGAACCGACAATAGGACAACCTGTTGGAAGCGCACCTACTACTCTTGTGAAAAAAGATATTCTTATTGGCAGCGGAGCTGAAGTTTTACCGACATCAACGCTAACTGTTCATTACGTGCTGATCTCTTGGAAGACAGGAAAGGTACTTCAAACTTCTTGGATTGGGCAGCCAGCAATCTTCCCACTCAGCGGTGTAATCAAAGGTTGGCAAGAAGGAATGCCTGGCATGAAGATTGGCGGCCGACGCTTACTCATAATCCCACCTGAGCTAGCCTACGGCCCATCGGGTTCTGGACCAATTGGTCCCAATGAAACTCTTGCATTTGTTGTTGACGTTGTAAACGTTAATTAAAGAAATTAACTTTCAGCCTCGCTCGTTCCATAGGCGCCTTTAGACGGTCTACGGCGGCGAGCTGGTGCCGTCGTATTTGGTGCTAAACGCCTTGCCATAATTAAGAATGCAGTGTGTCCGATCATCCTGTGTTGTGGTCTAACAGCAAGACCTTCGTGATGCCAACCACGAACGATAGTTTCGCTGCTTTCGGGTTCTGTGAAATTACCAGAGGACTTGATCGCCTCCGCAGTCTGTGAAAGCTGAGTTGTAGTTGCAACATATGCAATAAAGACACCACCGGGTATCAGAACGTCGCTAGCCATTTGGATACATTCCCAAGGGGCCAACATATCTAGAACTACCCGGTCATACATCTGGGTGTGTGGAAATTCTTGAACCGCCCCAAGTTGCAGCTTCCAATTTGCGGGTTTTCCTCCAAAATAATTGTTTATATTTTTCTCTGCAATACTTGCAAACTCTTCACGTTTTTCAAATGAATCTAAGGTACCGCGTTCACCAACCGCTCGTAAAAGTGAGATCGAAAGAGCTCCTGACCCAACTCCAGCTTCCAGCACACGCGAACCAGGTGCGATATCCGCAAAACCCAAAATCATAGCGGCATCTTTAGGGTAAACAATTGTCGCTCCCCGAGGCATCGCTAGAACATAATCGGCTAGTAAGGGCTTGAAAGCCAAAAATTTCAAACCACCAGTGGTTTCTACTACAGACCCTTCAGGCAGACCGATAATTTCGTTATGAACCAGCCATCCGTTATGTGTGTGCCACTCTTGATTTAATTGCAGGGTAATTGTGTGCATCTTGCCTTTAGCGTCAGTCAATTGAACCCGATCGCCAACTTTGAAATTGCGATTAATTGAATTCATTGGGAAATCCTAGTGGAGAGCGAAGAGACCTTCGACGCTCATTCCCTCAAGAGATTCAATCACAACAACTTGGGCATCCCCAACTATTTCAATTGAATGTGGAATCGCGACAACTTTGGCGCCACTGGCTCGACCTGAGGCGACTCCAGTTCCCGAATCCTCGAGAATTAAACAATCCGAAATATCTAGATCGAAAAAAGCTGCGGCTTTTAGATAACATTCCGGATTCGGTTTCGGTTCAACGACATCATCACTCGAAATTAAAAGTTCCAGGTACTTGCCCTCTAAAACCCGAGATGTTGCTTCTAGCATCTGTCTAGGACTAGCGGAAACTAGTGCAAGTTTAAGCCCCGCTTTAGAAAGCGCCTTTAAAAGTTCTAGGGCCCCTGGCATAAAAGTGATCCGTTCTTCAAAGTCGGAACTCACCATAGAAATTAACGATTCAATAAAGAATTGTGGATTATTTAGACCATTAACTTTCGCTGACATGTAATTGCCGGTTTTTTGTATCGGACCACCAATGCATTTCATCTGATCTTCAGGAGTCCACAAGTAATCAAACTGTGCCATTAGTTTAACTTCATTCTCAAACCAAAGTGGTTCACTGTCTATTAACGTTCCATCCATATCGAAGAAGACTGCTTTAGGTCTCATGTCGCGTTGAAATATTTAGCTTCTGGGTGGTGAACAACAATGGCAGAGGTTGATTGTTCTGGGTGGAGTTGAAATTCCTCACTGAGTTCTACACCGATGCGCTCTGGTTCGAGTAAATCGCAGAGTTGACGTTGTTGTTCAAGGTCAGGACATGCGGGATAGCCAAAGGAATATCGTGAACCCCGATATCCTTGATCCAAAATTTCAGAAATATGCTTTGAATCTTCTTTCGAAAAGCCCAACTCCTCGCGGATGCGACCATGCCAGTGTTCTGCAAGAGCTTCCGTTAATTGAACGGAGAGTCCATGCAACTCTAAATATTCACGGTATTCATTTGCTGCGAACAACTTAGATGTCGCTTCGCTCACGCTCTGACCCATTGTTACTACGTGAAAAGCAACTGTATCTATCTCGCCAGAATCTTTACTGCGGAAGAAATCGCTCAAACATAATCTGCGATCTCGACTCTGTCTTGGGAATGTGAAGCGAGTACGCTCCTTGCCTTTTTCTGGACCTTCATGATGGAGAATTACTAAATCATTTCCCTCGCTGTAACAGGGGAAATAGCCATAAACAACTGCGGCATTTAACCAACCATTTGATTGCACATCATTGAGTAGGGCGCGCAATCTTGGTCTTCCCTCACTTTCAACCATCGCTTCATATTCTCCGCGTCTACCTTGCAGACCCCATTGACCAACAAAAAGAGCGCGTTCATCTAGCGAGCCCAGGTATGAGGCGAGAGGGATGCCCTTAACAATTCGAGAGCCATAGAACGCAGGTTTAGGAAGATCGTTATCCGAAAGAACGTCACTTCTATTTGTATCAAGATTTGGTTCGCGATTTGCTCGCGTATTTGGTGTCCTGCGTTCGCGGAGCGGAGGCAGGGTAACCGAAGTATCACCACGCTTAATTGCCATCATAGAATCCATAAGATTCAATCCTTCGAAGGCATCCTTCGCATAGCGGACGGTTCCATCAAATTCTCCAGCAAGATCTTGTTCCACAAAACTGCGGGTAAGCGCGGCACCGCCAAGAATAATCGGCCACCTGGTTGCCAAACCGCGCGAGGTCAGTTCTTCTAAGTTCTCTCTCATAATTACCGTCGATTTAACCAAGAGCCCTGACATCCCAATTACATCTACATCGGACTCGGTTGCAGAATCAATAATCTGATTAACGGTTTGTTTGATCCCGATATTTACCGTGGTGTAACCGTTATTCGAAAGAATAATGTCAACGAGATTTTTCCCAATATCGTGCACATCCCCTTTAACGGTCGCGAGCAATATTTTTCCCTTACCCGCGTCATCACTCTTCTCCATGTGAGGTTCGAGGAAAGCAACAGCGCTCTTCATAACTTCGGCAGATTGCAGAACGAATGGGAGCTGCATCTGTCCACTTCCAAAGAGCTCTCCGACTTTTTTCATGCCGGTCAGTAGATGCTCATTTATAATCACAAGAGGTTTTATCCCATTTCTCATAGCCTCTTGGAGATCAATTTCGAGTCCAATTTTCTCACCGTCAATTATTCGTCGTTCAAGTCTTTCGATTAGTGGAAGTGCCGCGAGCTCTGCAGCTCTAGTTAATTTGGAAGACTTAGTCTCGACGCCATCAAATAGTTCTAGGTAAATTGAGAGTGGGTCATAAGTGCAATTACCGCTCTCATCGAATTTGCGACGGTCGTAAACCAAGTCCAGCGCAACTTCTAACTCTTCAGCTTTGATTCGCGCGATAGGTGTAATTCTTGAAGGGTGAACGATTGCGGAATCCAGACCGACCTTCACTGCTTCTGCAAGGAATACCGAGTTTAAAACGATTCGCGCCGCCGGATTCAAGCCGAAGGAAACATTGGATATACCTAAAGTTGTTTGAACCTCTGGGTACTTTGCTTTCAACGAAGCGATTGCATTAAGCGTTTCGATTCCATCTCGCCTGGTCTCTTCTTGTCCGGTGGCTATCGGGAAGGTAAGACAGTCAATCAAAATATCGCTAGTTAACATTCCCCAATTCTTTGTTAAATCTTCAATCAGGCGCGATGCGACCGCAACCTTCCACTCTTGGGTTCGAGCTTGGCCGGTTTCATCGATTGTTAAAGCAACAACAGCAGCGCCATGCTCTTTCACCAGAGGCATTATTTTCGCGAATCTAGAAGTGGGTCCATCTCCATCTTCGTAGTTCACTGAGTTAATAACTGAACGTCCGCCCAAATGTTCAAGTCCGGCCTTCAAAACTGCGGGTTCAGTAGAATCTAAAACGATCGGAAGCGTTGAACTTGTTGCTAACCTAGATGCAAGTTCATGCATATCTGCAACGCCATCTCGTCCAACATAATCCACTGAAAGATCAAGCATGTGAGCGCCATCGCGAATTTGGTCGCGCGCTATTTCAATACAGTTCTGCCAATCCTCTGCCAATAGCGCATCTCTAAAAGCACGTGAGCCATTTGCATTAGCCCGCTCTCCGATTGACATGTAAGTTAAATCTTGTCTGAATGGAACGAATTGATAGAGCGAGGAAGCTCCGATCTCTCGAGCGATATTGCGTTTTACAATTGGATGTCTATCTAATTTGGTAACAACCGCCTTCATATGTTCGGGCGTAGTACCGCAACAACCACCCACAAGAGTTAAGCCATATGATTTAACGAAATCTGCCAAGTAATCCGCAAGTTCAATTGGACCCAACGGGTAAGTCGCACCTTTAGGACCTAGTTGTGGAAGTCCGGCGTTTGGCATAACAGAAATTGCGATAGAACTATTTTTTGATAGAACTCTTAAATGTTCGCTCATTTCAGCTGGACCAGTTGCGCAATTTAATCCGATCAAATCTATTTCGAGTGGCTCTAAAGCGTTTAACGCAGCCCCTATTTCTGAACCTAACAGCATCGTTCCAGTTGCTTCAACAGTTACTTGGGCGATTAAAACAATATCGCGATCACACTTCGCAATGGCTTCGCGACCGCCATTTATTGCGGCCTTGGCTTGCAAAAGATCTTGAGTGGTTTCGATTAGTAGCGCATCTACCCCACTATCAAGAAGCCCTTTAGAAGCTGTGTAATAGGCCTCTTTCAATTTCACATATTCGGTATGGGCCAATGTTGGAAGTTTTGTACCAGGACCAAGAGAGCCGAGAACCCAGCGCGGCCTCTCATTATTACTAAATTCTTCAGCAACTTCCTTAGCAAGTTTTCCGCCAGCGTAGGCAAGCTCATAAATTCGATCTTCAATTCCGTATTCGGCGAGATTTGCCCAGTTCGCTCCGAATGTATTTGTTTCAATCGCATCAACGCCAACTTCTAAATATTTACGATGAACTGATTTAACCAATTCGGGCTGCGACACGTTGAGAATCTCATTACAACCCTCATGACCTTGGAAATCTTCAAGAGAGGGGTTTGCTTCCTGCAACATTGTTCCCATTGCGCCGTCGGCAATAATCACACGCTCTAACATTGCGCTACGTAGTGAGGATGGGATCTTCATTTAGGAGAATATTACCTTAGAGCGCAAGACCTAAAGCCGCATCGATGAATCTAGAGAGCTCACCAACGCTACCTCCGATTTCACCACTCTCGGTTTTAATTGCCCAATTATCTAGTGTCTGCAGCCCCTTTGGCGTATCCAAATTATCCGCGATATTTGCAGCTATTTCTTGAATAACTTTTTCAGTAGGCGCAACTTCAATTCGTGCTAGAGCGCTTCGGATTCTTGCAACACGTGCTTGTGAGGTGAGCAACGTTTCTTCAAGCCACATGCGGTCAGCAGAATAGCCTTCGCTCAAGAGTGCATGCCTGATAACCATAGGATCATTACCGGCCTTAATTAGAGTTGAAACTAGAACGAGATTGCCTTTGCTCTTGCTCATCTTCTTGCCATCCAAACCAACCATTCCAGCGTGAACATAGGCAGATGCGAATTCAATACCAGTTAGAGCCTGGGCTATTGCCGCGGTCATAAAATGGTGCGGAAATATTAAATCACTACCTCCACCTTGTAAATCAATGGCGAATGGACCCTGATTGCCGCCTTGTAGATAATCTTTTCCGATGAGATTTTCGAGAGCAATCACTGAGCACTCAACGTGCCACCCTGGACGACCGAACCCCATCTTGGAGCTCCATCCGGGTTCATCATCTTTATTGCCGACCCAGACGATTGGATCTAACCGGTTCTCTTTACCTGGCGCAGCAGGATCGCCGCCACGTTCAGCAAAGATCCGAACCGCATCATCCACCCGAATGGTGAGGTGTGGTAAATATTGTGCGATCCGGAAATAAATACTCCCACTTAGTTCATAGGTAAACCCATCAGCAACTAATTTCTCAATCGCAAAAATTATTGAACTCATTGCATTTGTTACTGCTACATAATCCTTAGGTGGTAAAACACGTAGCGCAGCCATATCGCTCTCAAAGAGAGCTATTTGCGAATCCCCCAACTCTTCCCAAGATTGATTATCGCGCTTGGCTCGCTCAAATAGCGGATCATCAATATCTGTTATGTTCTCAACGAAGTCGACTTTTTGACCAGCCAATTGAAGATATCGATTGATTAGGTCGAAAGTTAAATAAGTTGCGGCGTGCCCTAAATGAGTAGCATCATAAGGAGTAATCCCACAGACATACATCCGAAATGGTTTTTCCGAGAGAACGCTATTAAAAGTTCCCGACGTGGTTTTTATTCGCAAACTTGGCAAGGATAAATCAGTGCGAGGAATACTTACCGCGGGCCAGTTAGTCACGCGCCTATCGTAGATTAGAAATTCGAGTATTTCTTAATATGGTGGCCATGGGATTGCAGGCCAATCATTGTTCGGGAGCGGAAATCTAGCCTCCGTCAAAAGATTTCGAATTCTTGCGAGCAGAGCCTCTACTTCTGCCTCAGTTAACAGAGTTTGTAAGTAATGGATATCCAACTCAGCAAGAAGCTGGTTTATCTGCGCGATCTCATCGGGCATGAGCGTGGTATCAGCAAATTGCCAAATAACTGTCCTAAGTTTATTCTCTTCGTGAAAAGAAACTCCATGATCACACCCGTATATATTCTCATCACTGCTGATCAAGATGTGCCCAAATTTACGGTCTGCGTTATTGATCACGACATCAAAGAGCGCCATATTTCTTAATTCTGAAGAATTCGCTTGCGCAATTGCGACGACATCCCTCGTCTCATCAATCTCGATCCAACGTTGTAGTGCCCCGCTTCCAAATGGACCATCTCGCAAAACAGTTTTTGGAACTAAATCAAAACCACCAATCTCACTTATGTAATATGCAGCAACCTCACGGGAGGCTAAATTCCCATCTGGAAAATCCCACAGCGGCCGTTCGCCAGCGATCGGTTTGTAAATAACTTGCACGCCATCGGCTAACTTGCACAGGAGCGAGGCGTTAGATGCATCAACTAAACGACCTAGAATTTCCAGATCGCTCTCTTCGAAATTTCTATCTTCGGTAACCATTGGCCCTCGGACATAAGTGACCTGTTGAATCGATTGGCAAACCACAGAATGGACAGACTTGGCGACCTGATTTCACAATTTTCTCAGCGCGATCGCAAAATCCTTTCACCTGATTAAGACGTACAGTTAAGCGCAATAAATCAGGTGGGTCATCAATATCCGCAAGATCTTCATCATCTGAAATCAATTCGGTAAATTCACCTTCAGCAATTGATTGAATTTCAATACTAACTCGTTGCGAATCTGGGTCCCAAGATATCCCCATCACTCCAGCTTTGAACTCTTCATCTATTGGAAATTCCAAACCATCATTATCAATCACTGGCGCCAAACCCAACTCATCTAGGCTGGCCAATTTGCTTCTCCGAACTTCGGTGAGCAATTCGCGAAGTCGCTCGCTTAACGCAACAGCTTGAGACTTTTCAACGGCTACCGTCGTGATTCCGACATTTGAACGTACCTGAATGTAAAAAGCGCGTTCCCCCGGAGAGCCAACTGTTCCAACTATAAATCGTGTGGCCTCATCGTGTTCAAAAACTACCCGTTCATTCATCTTCGCTTCGCCCCACTGTCGCCACCCAAATTAATTTTTTGCAAATCTCTATCTGGTAAATCCTCATCGCGTAAATGCTTAGTGCTATTCATTATCTTTAAGCTAACACGATTGTCGGAAATTTCTAGGATAGTTATGGATGCTGGATCTATGCTTAACCGTTGAAAAGAATCAAGAGGCAGGCCTATGAATCCCGCGATGATTGCCTTTATTACATCGCCATGTGAGCAAATCAGTATCTCGGCTCCAGGTTTAGCAACGCTTTGAATGCTCTCCATCGCTCTAGTCTGCATTTCCAAAAAGCTTTCACCATTCGGAAAGCGGACCATACTCGGTCTATTTTGAATAACCTTCCAGAGTTTATTCCGGGCCAGAGTTACTAACTTCTTGCCTGACCAATCACCATATTCCATTTCAATAACGCCATCAAGATTTTCAATTTTTGCGCCCTTAGTATTGGTAATTAAAGGTTTAAGTGTTTCTAAACATCTTGGCAAGGGGCTGCTGTAAATCGAATCGAATTTCCTACTCTTTAATTCGCTCGCAACTGATATTGATTGTTTGACCCCAATTTTGGAGAGCGAAACCTTAAAGTCCCTGCCAGCTAGTATCGCCTTCGCGTTTGCAGTCGAATGTCCATGTCTAACTAGATAAATGACTGCTGGTTTATTGGCGCGCACACGGGCAAGGTTACCGATTAATTGAAGAGCGACTTGCTAGGGTGTCGACATGGATATGCGAATTCTCGGGAATTCAGGCCTTCGGGTCTCACGACTGGCCCTCGGAACTATGACTTGGGGTCGCGATACCGATGAACATGAAGCTGCAGATCAATTAAAAACATTCCTGGAGGCTGGTGGAAATTTAATCGATACCGCTGCGATGTATGGCGATGGCGACAGTGAGCGTGTTATTGGTGGATTTATTGGGACCTTGGCGAAACGTGAGGATTTAATATTAGCCACGAAGGCCGGTATCTCTTTCAATTCCGGCGAGCGAAGTGTGAATAACTCTCGAACAAATCTTTTAAGTGATCTAGATAGATCCTTGTCTAGGCTCGGCGTTGATTACATAGATTTATGGCAAATCCATACTTGGGATTCGATGGTGCCTCTAGAAGAGACACTTTCAGCCATAGACCAAGCCGTGTCGTCAGGACGCGTTCGTTATGTTGGGGTTTCTAATTTCTCTGGTTGGCAGTTAGCCAGGTCGGCTACTCTTCAAAATCCACTCTTTGGAAAGGCACCAATAATTTCTAGCCAAGTTGAGTATTCACTTTTGAATCGCGGAATTGAAGCCGAAGTTATTCCTGCTGCAATTGAAATGAGCGTGGGAATTCTCGCTTGGTCACCACTTGGCCGTGGCGTATTAACCGGTAAATACCGAAGCGGTTCACCATCAGATTCAAGAGGAGCTAGTCCGCACTTCAGCGGATTTATCGCGCCATACCTTGACGAGCGTTCTCGTAAAATCGTTGAAGCCGTATGCGTTGCAAGTGAAGGGCTCGGTTATTCACCTTTGGAGGTTGCACTCTCCTGGGTTCGCGAAGGGTATGGCGTCACCAGCGCAATAATTGGAGCAAGGACCGCTGCACAATTACGTGGAATATTAACAGTTGAGGAAATAACGCTTCCTGATCAGGTTAGAGCAGCGCTCGATGAAATATCAGCGGACGCTTAATTAACTATTCTGTAGAAATTCATTTAGGACTTTAACCCCGAAACGCAGGCCATCTATTGGTATTCGCTCATCTACACCATGAAAAAGCGCAAAGAAATCGAGATCAGCTGGAAGTCTTACTGGGCTAAATCCATAACCAATAATTCCCAAATCTGAAAGCGCCTTGTTATCCGTTCCACCACTCATTAAATAGGGAACCGGAATTCCTTCAGGATCATATTTTGCAATCGCAGCTTTCATAGCATCAACTAGTGCTCCTTCGAAATCAACTTCTAAGGCTTTATCTCTTACAAGAACTTCAACTTCAATCTCATCCCCCGCTAATTTCTTGACAGTACTAATTAGATTATCTTCAAATCCTGGAAGGAAGCGCCCGTCGACAACAGCAGTTGCGTGTTGCGGAATGACATTTGCTTTATAACCCGCGTTTAACATGGTCGGATTGGAAGTGTTTTGAATTGTTGCCCCCATCATGCGAGCTGCACCACCTATATGTTTCAACAAAGGTCGCACATTTGCTGGCTCGTATTTCTCTCCAGTCAGCTCAGCTATTTTTGACCAAAATTTACGGCCAGTCTTCGTTTCAACTTGAGGCCACTCATACGATCCGATTCGAGCGATCGCTGCGGCTAATTTACTAATTGAATTCTTAGGATTAATGAATGAACCGTGTCCCGCCTCTCCTGAAGCTTTCAACTGGAACCAGTTAATTCCCTTCTGTGCACTTTCAATAAAATAGAGTCGGTGTCCTCCAGTTATTGTTACGGAAAAACCACCAACTTCAGAGATAGCTTCACTGTAGCCTGCAAAAATTTCTGGGCGATTCTTTACAAGATAGCGCGAGCCGTACTCACTACCCGCCTCTTCATCAGCAAAGAAAACGAGGAGAATATTTCTTGGTGGTTGGTAATTAGAGCGCTTCCAGGCGCGAACTATCGCAAGAATCATCGCGTCCATATCTTTCATATCGACTGCGCCACGACCCCATAAATAGCCATCTTTAATCTCTCCACCAAATGGGTCAACGGACCAATCGTCAGCACTCGCTGGAACTACGTCTAGGTGTCCATGCACGACAAGGCCAGGTCGTTTTTGGTCTACTCCAACTATCTTTGCTAC
>QYQH01000053.1 GCA_007280395.1 Actinomycetales bacterium
ATTGATTCTGGGGTTGCATCTAACTTTGGATTGTAGCCACCAAGATTTATTGAAGTTGGATAATTAAATTCAGTCTGCATTTGAAGTGCATCTTTTGCAATGTCAACCAGAACCGCGCCAGGTCGTCCAGTACTTGCAATGTAAAAAGCTTCAGCGATGCTGCGTGCAATATCTGCTGGATTGGTAACTAGGAATGAATGCTTTGTAATCGGCATTGATATGCCGCGAATATCTGCTTCCTGAAAGGCATCAGTTCCGATTGCACCAGATGCAACTTGACCAGTGATCGCAACGATTGGTACGGAGTCCATCTGAGCATCGGCAAGTGGTGTGACTAAGTTTGTTGCTCCGGGTCCTGAAGTTGCAATGCAAACACCAACGCGACCAGTTGCTTGGGCGTATCCAGTTGCAGCATGTCCAGCGCCTTGTTCGTGTCTAACTAAGATGTGGCGAATCTTGCTATCAAATATTGGATCGTAAGCCGGCAGAATTGCACCGCCTGGGATGCCGAACATGACATCTACGCCAGCTGCTTCTAACGCTTTGACGAGCGAACTCGCCCCCGTCATCTTTGTTGATTCACTCATGTTCATCTCCCTTCAAAACTAAAAGCGCAATTGAAATGCGAAACCCCTCAGTTTCCACTGAGGGGTAGCACACGGACTAGTTATTCACTAGAGCGTGCGCTCACCAATTACCACGACTGAAGTCATACCTGAATTCTCTCCTGACCTTTGGATTTGGTCAACCCCGGGGAAGAAAATCTCACTATTTAACCGCAGACCGCACCCTTGGAAGCCGACCCCACAACCTTTGAATATTTCGCTAATACCCCACGCTTATATTTGTGCGGGATTGGATTGAAATTCTTGCGACGTTCAACCATTTCTGCTTCGTCCACCAAGAGATCTAAGGTGCGAGCAACTGTGTCAATGCGAATTAAATCGCCATCTTTAATAAATGCAATCGGACCACCATCGACAGCCTCTGGTGCGACGTGGCCAACACATAATCCAGTACTGCCACCACTGAAGCGACCATCAGTTAATAGCAGAGTTGATTTACCAAGACCAGCACCTTTTATCGCACCAGTAATCATTAACATTTCGCGCATACCTGGTCCGCCCTTTGGACCTTCGTAGCGAATTACAACAACATCGCCAGCTTTAATAGTTCCATCTTGCAGCGCATCCATTGCAAGCTGTTCGCGTTCAAATACTCGAGCTGGTCCTTCAAATTTTTCAACACCGATTCCCGCAGTTTTACAAACCGCACCATCTGGAGCAAGTGAACCGCCAAGAATCGTGATTCCTACCGCTGTTGAAACTGGAGATTTAATTGCGTGAAGAACTTCACCATCTGGATCAAGTGGAGCTATATCCGCCAAATTTTCGGCCATGGTCTTGCCCGTAACCGTTAAACAATCACCATGAAGTAGGCCAGCATCGAGCAGCGCCCGAAGTACAACTGGAATTCCACCAACGCGATCTATATCGGTCATTACATATTTACCAAATGGTTTTAAGTCTCCAAGTAGTGGAACTTTAGAACCAATGCGATGGAAATCTTCAAGAGTTAATTCAACTTCGGCTTCATTTGCGATTGCAAGTAAATGCAGAACGGCATTTGTCGAACCACCGAGCGCCATAAGTATTGTGATTGCATTTTCAAAGGCTTTTTTACTCAAGATTTGACGCGTTGTGATTCCCTTGCGAATTAATTCGACAACTGCAGCGCCAGATTTAACTGCGTAATCATCGCGACGACGATCTACTGCGGCAGGTGATGCAGAGCCAGGAAGTGAGAGGCCAATTGCTTCACCGATAGCAGCCATAGTATTCGCGGTAAACATGCCACCACAAGCACCTTCACCAGGGCAGATAGCGCGTTCAATTTTATCCACTTGCTCTTCGGTAATTAGCCCGCGAGCACAGGCGCCTACAGCTTCAAAGGCGTCAATGATTGTTACATCTTTACCGTCAACCGAACCGGCCAGAGTTGTTCCGGCGTAAACAAATACTGATGCAACATCGATACGTGCAGCAGCCATCATCATTCCGGGTAAGGATTTATCGCAACCAGCAAAAGTAACCATTCCATCTAAACGTTCGGCCTGCATAACTGTTTCAACAGAATCTGCGATTACCTCTCGAGATACAAGTGAGAAGTGCATACCTTCGTGGCCCATTGAAATTCCATCGGAAACTGAAATAGTTCCGAATTGCATTGGGAAGCCACCTGCTTCAATGACCCCTTTTTTTGACGCTTTTGCCAGACGATCTAATGAGAGATTGCAAGGAGTGATTTCATTCCAAGATGATGCAATTCCAATTTGTGGCTTAGCGAAGTCTTCGTCCTTCATTCCAACTGCTCGCAACATTCCACGTGCAGGTGCGCGCTCTATTCCATCAGTGACTAAACCGGAACGCGGCTTCATTGGATTACTCATCTACGTTTCCTATCCTTGACCTAACCTTGACCTATCCTTGACCTAACCTTGACCCAGGTGTCTTAATAATAGTTCGCGAACCTTCGCTGCGTCAGCCTGACCACCAGTGGCTTTCATTACTGCGCCGATTAAAGCGCCCGCTGCTGGAATATTTCCACCACGAATGCGCTCTGCAGTGTCAGGTTGGGCGGCAATTGCAGCCGCAATAGCAACCATTAACGCTGAATCATCAGATACAACTTTTAGCCCACGTTTTTCAATAACTTCTGCTGGTGAACCTTCACCATTTACAACGCCTTCAACAACTTGGCGAGCCAACTTATCTGTGAGATCGCCACTAGAAATTAGCGCAATTATTTCGGCAACAAATGTAGTTGTAATAAGAGAGGTAGGTGCGACTTCCTTCTCATTTGCAAGACGAGAAATCTCACCAAGCCACCAAGTCCGAGCGCGGGTTGGTTCTGCGCCAAGTTTGATTGTCTCTTCGACAACATCTACAAGTTCGGCATTTATAAGTGATGTCATCTCTGAATCGGGAACGTTCCACTCTTTCTGTAACCGCTTGCGGCGATCAGCCGGATTTTCTGGCAACTTTGCGCGCAGCTCTTCAATCCATTTAGCATCAGGAGTTACTGGGACTAAATCTGGTTCTGGAAAATAACGATAATCCTCAGCCTGCTCTTTAGAACGTCCTGGCCGAGTTAGGCCGCTCTCTTCTAAGAAATGTCGAGTCTCTTGAATAATGCGCATCCCCGCTTCTAAACGATTTGCTTGACGTTCAATTTCACCGGTGAGTGCGCGTTCCACAGAACGCAGCGAATTCACATTCTTAGTTTCACTTCGAGTACCGAGTAATCCACTACCAATCGGGGCTAGAGAAACGTTGGCATCACAACGAAGTGAACCTTGTTCCATCTTTACATCGCTGACACCGAGAGCGCGAAGAATGTCACGAAGTTGGGTTACATAAGCGCGGGCAACTTGTGGTGCATATTTTCCAGTGCCCGGAATAATTCTGGTAACAATTTCAACAAGTGGAATTCCAGCGCGGTTGTAATCAAGCAATGAATATTCTGCGCCATGAATTCGACCGGTTGCGCCACCAACGTGAAGTGACTTACCAGTGTCTTCTTCCATGTGAACGCGTTCGATATCAACTCTAAATGTCTTTGGGCCATCTTCCGTTTCGATTTCTACATCTAGATAGCCATCGACACAGATTGGTTCGTCATATTGTGAAGTTTGAAAATTCTTCGGCATATCTGGATAGAAGTAATTCTTGCGGGCAAAGCGGCTATATGGCGCAATCGAACAGTTAAGTGCAAGGCCAATTAAAATTGTGCTCTCAATCGCTTTTCCATTTACAACTGGAAGCGCTCCTGGAAGACCTAAACAGACTGGACAAGTTTGAGTATTTGGCGAAGCGCCAAATTCTGTTGCACAAGAGCAGAACATTTTAGAATTTGTATTTAATTCAACGTGAACTTCTAAGCCAAGGGTTGGCTCATATTTTTGCGTCGCACCTTTATAGTCGAGTGTCATTTTTTTACCGCTAAATCTGGTGCGGTAGAAAGAATTGGCTTGCCCCACTTTGAAAGTAGCGCCGCCTCTAAGGTTCCACCTACGCGATAGAAACGATCATCTTGCATTAGTGGCGCCATGATTTGTAATCCGACAGGTAAGCCATCTTCTTCCGCAAGCCCAACTGGAAGGCTCATGCCACCAATGCCAGCCATATTTACTGGGATAGTTGCGATATCACTTAGGTACATTGCGACTGGATCGTTGCTCTTCTCCCCGATTTTGAATGCAGTTGTCGGAGTTACTGGCGAAATTAAAACATCAGCCTTAGTAAATGCGTTTTCGAAGTCACGCTTTACAAGGGTGCGAACTTTCTGTGCCGACCCGTAATAAGCATCGTAATAACCAGATGAAAGTGCGTATGTTCCAAGAATGATTCGGCGCTTAACTTCCTTGCCAAAACCGGCTTCACGAGTGGCGCTCATAACTTCTTCAGCGCCTTTAGTGCCATCATCGCCAACACGCAAGCCATAACGCATTGAATCAAAGCGCGCTAAGTTTGATGAGGCTTCTGATGGTGCGATTAAGTAATAAGCAGCAAGTGCATATTCAAAGTTTGGACAAGAGACCTCAACTATTTCAGCACCAGCAGCTACCAATAATTCGATTGATTCGTTAATGCGCGCACTAACTCCTGCTTGGAAACCAGAGCCGCTAAGTTCTTTAATTACCCCGATTTTCATACCCTTAACATCAAGACGCTTTGCAGCCGCAACAACTTGTGGAACAGGTGAATTAATACTTGTTGAATCGCGTTCATCATGTCCCGCAATTACTTCATGTAGAAGTGCAGTATCTAAAACTGTGCGACCAAATGGTCCAACTTGATCAAGGCTTGATGAATATGCAATTACGCCGTAACGAGAGACGCCGCCGTAAGTTGGTTTCACTCCAACAATTCCAGTAAGTGCTGCGGGTTGACGAATTGATCCACCAGTATCTGTTCCAATTGCAAGTGGCGCTTCAAATCCAGCCACTGCTGCGGCAGATCCTCCGCTAGAACCACCTGGTGTTCTAGTCAAGTCCCAAGGATTTTGGGTTGTGCCATATGCGGAATTTTCAGTTGATGAACCCATTGCAAATTCATCCATATTTGTCTTACCAAGAATCACGACACCGGCTGCTTTTAACTTTGCAACAACAGTTGAGTCATATGGCGGACGCCAACCTTCAAGTATCTTTGAACCAGCAGTGGTTGGAATCCCTTTCTGCGCCAAAATATCTTTTACTGCAATTGGTACTCCAGCAAGAGGTGACAGGCTTTCGCCCTTTGCACGCTTTGCATCAACTTCAGCTGCTTGCACTAGCGCACCTTCACTATCAACGTAAAGAAACGCATGTAATTTTCCATCAACGTCAGCAATACGATCTAGATGAGCCTTAGTTAATTCAACTGATGTGATCTCTTTTTTCGAAAGCGCACTTGCCATTTCGGCAGCAGTGGAGTGAATATTTGTCATTCTTCACCAAGAATTTGTGGGACTTTAAAGCGATCTTCAGCCTTCGCTGGAGCGCCAGAAAGCGCCTCTTCATTTGTGAGACTTGGCTTAACAACATCATCACGGAAAATATTCGACATTGAAAGTGGATGTGAAGTTGGTGGAATATCTGCTGTTGCCACTTCTTGAACTCTTTTTACTGCGCCCAAAATTTGTTCTAGTTCGACCGCCATATGATCAAGTTCATCTGGGGTCATCTCGACTCGTGCCAGCTTTGCTAGGTGTGCGACATCGTCACGAGAAATTGCGGCCATAGTCGAACCTTATCGCGAGGAAGTGGCTTGTTATAAATTGAAATTATGCGCGGATTTGGCCAGTGCCAGTAACAATCCAAGTTGTGGTGGTCATTTGTTCTAGACCCATTGGGCCACGAGCATGCAGTTTTTGATTTGAGATCCCGATTTCAGCACCGAGCCCCATCTGCTCACCATCAGTAAATCTTGTTGATGCATTAACCATTACTGCAGCGCTATCACTTAATGCTATGAACTTTGCTGCGTTTGCATCTGATTGCGTCACTATCGCTTCGGTGTGCTTGGTTCCATATTTTGCTATGTGGTCTGCTGCAGCAAGAAGGCTTGGAACAACTGCAACATTCATCTCTAGCGCGTTGTATTCAGTAGACCAATTCTCTTCGGTCGCTGAATTAACTGCAATCTTATTATCATCGGCTACCTTTGCGGTTTTAGAATCCACATTTAATTTAACTTTCAAATCGCGAAGCGCAGAAAGTACTACTGGCAAGAACTTTGCCGCAACGCTCTCATGAACCAAGAGCGTTTCCGCAGCATTACAAACACTTGGCCGGTGGGTCTTTGAATTCAAAACTATTGGTAAGGCCTTTGCAAGATCTGCTTCAGAATCAATATATACATGGCAGACGCCGGCACCAGTTTCAATTGTCGGAACCGTTGAGTCATCGACAACGGTGCGAATAAGCGCAGCGCTCCCCCGTGGAATAACTAAATCAACTTTGCCTCGAGCATGTAATAACGCCGCGACAGTCGATCGATCTGTTGATGGCACAAGTTGAATTACATCAGGTGAAATATTAGTTTTGGATAGTGCCCGGCGCATTACATTTACCAATACTTCATTGCTATTCGCAGCACTTGATGAACCGCGTAGTAAGGCGGCATTTCCCGACATTAATAAGATAACTGCAGCATCCACCGTTACATTAGGACGCGCTTCATAAACCATTCCGACTACTCCAAAGGGAACTGAAATTTGTTTTAGGTGAAGTCCATTTTCTAAGGTGCTTTCACGCAATGTTTTTCCAAGCGGGCTGGGTAGTTTTGAAACTTGTCTGGCGCCATCTGCCATTCCATAAATTCTCGTTGCCGTTAATAGCAGTCGATCCTGCATAGATTCAGCCATGCTATCGCGCTTAGCGTTCGCCATATCAGTTGCATTTGCCGCCAAAATTTCAACTTCACTTGAAACAATCTCTTCAGAAATTCGAATTAACGCTTCGACTCGATCGCCAGCACTCGCCGCGATTAAGGTGCGCGCAGCCAATTTAGCTTTATCAGCAAGTTCGGCAATCATCGCAGTGGCTTCCATGTTCCTAGCCTAGAGCCTTCTACCCTTCTCTCATGAGACGTTTATTGCGAGTGCTGCGAAATACCTTAATTGTTCTAGTTGCGCTAGCGGTTGCCCTAACTGGCTTTTTGAGATTTGTTCATTATCCAAATCCGATAGCCACAATTAAACTCGGATTCGCGCCAGCATCAAAAACACCGACCCTAATGCCATGGCACACGATTGCTCCTTCAACAAATCCAATTGCCTGGCCCACAAGTAGCGAAGCAGCACCTGACACTGTTGCCTGGAAGGGCAAGCAAATTAAGTGGCAGGATTTCTTAGATCGAACTAACACAAATGCATTTCTATTAGTAAGAAATGGCGTAATCACCTACGAGTATTACAAGAAGGGTTTTAGCGAATCATCACAGCTTCCCTCTTATTCTGTTGCAAAAACAATGACGGCAATTATTGCCGGCCAATTAATCGCCCAAGGAAAGTTGAAAGAGAGCGATACCTTTGTTAAATATTTCCCAGAGTTAAAGAATGGAACTTCATTCGACAAGGTAACCGTGCAATCTCTTCTAGATATGCAGAGCGGTGTTGGTGTTTCAGATAATTACCCAACAGGACCTGAAGGGTGGGGCGTAGCAATCGCACAGATGTATGCGACGACTGACCTTGATTGGTTTATGAAGCACAACCGCAAGATGGCATTTGAGCCCGGTTCAAAATCTGAATATCGCAGCGTTGATACCATGATGATTGGAATGATTATTAAAGCCATCACCGGAACAACGGTCGCTGATTATTTCAGTAAGAGCGTATGGCAGCCGATAGGTGCAAAGTATCCGGCAACTTGGAACGTTGATCGTGTTGGTGGAACTGAGAAAACATTCTGTTGCTTTAATGCAACCGCAAGAGATTACGCACGCGTCGGTCTTGCGGTTTTAAATGGTGGCCAAGCGGGCGCAAAGCAAATTATTGATCCAGTCTGGTTAAAGCGAATGACAACTCCAGTAACAAAACTTGATCACAATTGGGGTTATGGTGCATTTGTCTGGCATCCATTCCCGGGAATCAGTCAGGCCGAAGGGCTGCATGGCCAATATATTTTCATGAATCCGAAAACCAGAACGGTAATTGTTAAGCTTTCAGATAATCCAACAGGTTTAGATGAAACGGTTGCTACTGCGAAAGTCTTGCTAGAGGTAACTAAGAAACTTACTTAGCTGTAAAAAGCGTTCCAAAATCTTTACCGGAAAGCGCATCTCCGAGATGGGCTAAGTCTGTAAGTAACATGCTTGCCCCATTTGCTGTTGCAATCTCTGCAGCTTGAATTTTGGTGGCCATTCCGCCGCTGCCAACACCAGAAGTCCCAACGCCACCAATATCAATGGCTTCGAGCTCTTTGAAGTCTGTGACTTTTGCGATTCGATTTGCACCCGGTTGTGAAGGAGGTGCGTCATAAAGGGCATCAATGTCGGAGACTAAAACCAGAAGATCGGCGCTAATAAGTTCAAGGACAAGTGCCGCAAGTCGATCATTATCACCAAGGCGAATTTCCTCGGTTCCAACTGAATCATTCTCGTTAATGATTGGTACTACGCCAAGTTCAAGCAATCGAAGCAAGGTTCGCTTGGCATTTTCTTTATGAAGTTCACGTGATAAATCATCACCAGTAACAAGCACTTGGGATGCAACGATGTTATGACGAGTAAATTCTGCGCTGTATTTAGCAATTAAAAGACCTTGGCCGACAGAAGCCGAGGCTTGTTGAGTAGCAAGATCTGTTGGGCGCTCAGTTAATCCAAGTGGTGCCATGCCTGCAGCAATTGCAGCAGATGTAACAATAATTACCTCTTTGCCTGAACTCTTTAACTCGGCAACAACATCAACTAGCTTTGCAACGGCTATGCCATTTAACGATGTTCCCGCATCTCCAGTGAGCGTTGAGGAGCCAACTTTGATAATAATTCGCTCTGCACTCATTAGTTATCCTCCGAAATTGCTTCCACAACTACGCGTGGATCTCTTGGATTCTCGATGTTGTACTCCCATTGCATTGCAATTTCATCATCGCTAAGTAAATCATCAACCAAATCTTCGGTGTAACGCCCAGCCCAAGGTGATTCCAAACGAAGATCGCCACCACGAGGACCAGCAAGTAATTCGGCGCCCGCTTCAATCGATGGTTCCCAATCGAAGATAACGGCGTTATCGCCTTCACCAATTCGAACTTCATCTTTCGCTTTTGCACCCTTCTTGAATAACTCTTTTTCAACGCCTAAGGTTGCAAGTCGATCTGCTAAATAACCAATTGCTTCGGCATTGCCGAAATCTGTCTGCTTCACCCAACGAACTGGCTTGTCACCAACAACTGTAAATGAACCATCCTTGTTTGCAGTCACCGTAAATCCAGAATTTCCAACCGCAACTGGGCGAAGAACGATTCGAGCCTTTTCGACAAGTGCTTCAGCCTTACGTGCCTCTTGAATTATTCGAGCCATCGCGTAATTTAATTCAGTTAAACCAATATGTGATGCCGCCGAAATTTGGTAGACCTGATAACCGCGGGCCTCCAAAATTGGTTGCACCATATCGGCCATTGCTTTTCCATCTGGAAGATCTACTTTATTTAGCGCAATCAAACGTGGTCGTTCTGAAAGGCCACCATAATGTGAAAGTTCTTCTTCGATAATGTCGAAATCTTTTACTGGATCACGATCAGTTTCTAAAGTTCCGCAGTCAAGAACATGCACAAGCGCGGCGCATCTTTCAACGTGACGTAAGAATTCGAGGCCAAGGCCCTTACCTTCAGAGGCACCAGGAATTAGCCCTGGAACATCTGCAACTGTGAAACGAGTGTCGCCTGCTTGAACAACGCCAAGATTTGGTGCAAGCGTTGTGAATGGATAATCAGCAATCTTTGGTTTTGCAGATGAGATCGATGCAATCAGCGAAGATTTTCCAGCAGATGGAAAACCAATTAAACCAATATCTGCAACGCTCTTTAGTTCAAGAATTAGCGTGCGCTCTTCACCTGGTTCACCTTTAAGTGCAAAGCCTGGGGCGCGACGTTTGGAAGAAGCTAGACCAGCATTTCCAAGACCACCTTTGCCGCCCTGTGCAGCAATGAAACGAGTTCCAAAACCGACTAAGTCTGCAATTACAGTTCCTGTTGCATCTTTAACGACAGTTCCATTTGGAACATGCAGAGTTAAATCTTTACCCTCTTTACCGTTGCAGTAATCGCCGTAACCAAGTGAGCCATTAGTACCGCGACGATGTGGTGAATGGTGAAAATCTAAAAGTGTCGTTGTGTCTTGATCAACGATAAGAATTACATCGCCGCCACGACCACCATTGCCGCCATCTGGGCCACCAAGCGGTTTAAATTTTTCGCGGTGAATTGAGACGCAACCATCGCCACCACTACCGGCAGATGCATGGAGAGTTACACGGTCAACGAATGTTGCCATTTCACTTCTCCTCTCGTTTCTAAAACTTCTCTTAGATATTTAAACTCAAAAAATAAAAATGCGGGCCCGCTAGTCGCGGGCCCGCAAAAAAATTAACCGCGGGTTATGCGACTACAGCTACGGGAACGATATTTACTACTTTACGACCGCGAGCGCGACCGAAAGCAACTTCGCCTGCTGAGAGAGCGAAAAGTGTGTCGTCCTTACCGATGCCTACATTTTGTCCTGGGTGAAAAACTGTTCCGCGTTGGCGAACCAAGATTTCCCCGCTCTTAACAATTTGTCCTGCGTAACGCTTGATGCCAAGGTACTGCGCATTTGAATCGCGACCGTTACGAGTTGAGGAGACGCCCTTTTTACTTGCCATTTTTTATTCGCCTGCCTTATTTCGTAATCGCGGTGATCTTCACGCGCGTAAGTTGGGAACGGAAACCTTGACGACGGCGATAGCCTGTCTTGTTCTTGTAGCGAAGGATGTCGATCTTTGGACCTTTAAGTTCTTCAACAATTTCGCCGGTAACTTTTACGCCAGCAAGCGCCTTGGCATCTGATGTGATGTTCGCACCTTCAACTACAAGTAGCGCTGGGAATGAAACAGCTGCACCGGCTTTTGCATCGATACGATCGACAATTACTGTGTCGCCAACGGCAACCTTCTCTTGACGACCGCCTGCTTTTACAATCGCGTACACGGTGACACCTTTCCAAATGCATTTATTAAATTAGCCAGGAAACTGGCAGAGGGTAAGGATACGGAGCGCGTAGCCTCTAGGTCAAACTGACCAGAGCTGACCAGAACTGAGCAATTGCGCCCTATTCCGGCGTAATTACTCCAGTACTAACTGCCCGGCGGCGACGCTTTGGCGCAGGAGCCTTAACTTCTGCAACCTCTACTTCTTCTACAACTTCTTGCGATTCTGCTGCTTCAGCCTCATCTTCATGAACCTGTGGCACGTAACGTTGTTCCATATCCTTCTCAAGTGCAACCTTCGTCACAGGTTCTGAATGAATATGAATTCCGCGGCCGCCACAACTTTCACAAGTTGTTGAGAATGCTTCGATTAACCCTTGTCCTACACGCTTTCGAGTCATTTGAACTAAACCAAGTGAAGTAACTTCTGCAACTTGATGCTTAGTGCGATCGCGACCAAGACTTTCAACTAGTCGTCGAAGAACAAGATCACGGTTTGATTCAAGGGTCATATCAATAAAGTCGATAACCACAATTCCACCCATATCGCGCAGGCGAAGTTGGCGGGCGATTTCTTCTGCTGCTTCCAAGTTGTTCTTGGTGACAGTCTCTTCGAGGTTTCCACCCTTACCGATAAATTTTCCAGTGTTAACGTCGATAACAATCATCGCTTCAGTTCGATCAATTACAAGTGAGCCACCTGAAGGTAGATAAACCTTGCGATCAAAGGCTTTAGCCAGTTGTTCTTCGATTCGATTCTCTACAAATAGGTCACGAGTACCTGTCCACTTTTCAATCTTTGCAGTGAGTTCTGGCGCAATATGGCCAAGGTAATTATTGATGTCATCCCAAGCTTGATCACCTTGAACAATTAACTTGTTGAAATCTTCATTGAAAATATCGCGAATTACGCGCACCGTTAGATCTGGTTCAGAGTAGAGAAGTGCTGGCGCATTTGTGCCAGATTCTTCTGACTTCTTCTCGATATCTTCCCATTGCGCTTTTAGGCGAATTACATCGCGTTCAAGCTCTTCTTCGGTGGCACCTTCAGATGCAGTACGAACAATTACGCCGGCATCTTCTGGAATTAAATTCTTAAGAATTGTTTTTAGTCGTGATCTCTCTTGATCTGGCAGGCGGCGACTAATTCCGCTCATTTCACCACTTGGAACATAAACTAAGTAGCGACCTGGAAGTGAAATCTGGCTAGTTAAGCGTGCGCCTTTCTGACCGATTGGATCCTTTGTTACTTGAACCAATACCGATTGACCAGTCTTTAATACATGTTCAATCTTGCGAGGGGCGCCATCTGCAAGTCCTGCGGTATCCCAGTTAACTTCACCGGCATAGAGAACTGCATTTCGGCCCTTACCAATGTCTACGAAGGCAGCTTCCATTGATGGCAGAACGTTCTGAACTTTTCCAAGGTAAACGTTTCCAACATATGAAATATTGCTATTTCGATTTACATAATGCTCAACCATGATTTTGTCTTCAAGGACCGCTATCTGCGTGCGATCTCCAGCTTGGCGAACCAACATTTGGCGATCTACATTTTCGCGTCGAGCTAAGAATTCTGATTCAGTAATAATCATTCCGCGACGGCGAACAAAATCTCTTGGTTCACGATTGTTGCGGTTGCCTCGATCGCCGCGATCATTTCGATCGCTACGGCTGCGATTGCGACCGCCTCTGTCGGAACGAGTTGATTGATCATCGCGGGTCCGTGGTGGACGCGCTTCTCTCGGTTCTCTAGGTTCTCTAGGTTCTCTAACTTTGACAACAGTTATAACGCCATCTTCTTCAATAGTCTCGCCTGCAGTTACGCCATCACCCTTTGCGCGACGACGTCGTCGACGACGGGGTGATGCGGTTGTTGCATCTTCGCCATCTTCCGAAATTTCTCCCGCATCCAGGACTTCATCGGAATCTGAATCGCGATCTTCGGCCGTCTCATTGGAATCTTTTCCGCCACGACGGCGGCCTCTGCCACCACGGCGGCGGCGGCGAGCACCTGTTTCGGAATCGGAATCTTCGCTATCTGCTGGCGCCTCTACAACTTCGGCCTTTTCAATAGGTGGCGCTTTAACTTTCTTGGGCGCTACTGCCTCTGGCGCGGCCTGAAACATTGGAACCGGAATGCTTTGAGCTGCAGATTTCTTTGAAGTTTTCTTCTCGACGTTCTCGCTCGAATCAACTTCCACTACTTCTGGCTCTTTTTTTGCCGCAGCCTTGGCTGCAGATTTTTTGCTTGCGCGCTTACGCGCACCCTTTGGCATTATTGCCATAACCTTAAATCCTCATCTAAAAACTAAATATTGGTAAAACTTCCTTTTGAAAGCTTCTGCATCTGCTGCTACCTCGAGTAATTAAGGCCTTCAACTTTATTGAGGCCGCTCGGAGCGCGAAATGCTAGTCAAAGTATCGCCTAAAAGGCGCCGAAAGACCAACTTCGCCCCCGCTTAAGGGTGAAAATATTTAACCTATCTGGTACGTAAATGGACGTTTTGAATCAATCCCAGGCCAATTAAATTCGCAAACATGCTCGATCCACCATAAGAGATGAATGGCAACGGAACGCCCGTCATTGGGACTAAGCCCATAGTCATTCCAATATTTTCAAATGTTTGGAAGGCAAACCAGGCGATTACGCCAACACAGACAAGGCGCCCAAATAAGTCATTCGTTCGCCGCGCAATCGCAAAAGCTCGTAAGAAAAACAGCGTAAAGCAGAGCAAGATGAAGCCACTTCCGAGAAACCCTAGCTCCTCGCCAGCAACGGTAAATATAAAGTCTGTCTGTTGTTCTGGAACAAAGCGGCCATTTGTTTGTGGGCCGTTAAACAAACCTTTTCCGATAATTCCACCAGAACCTATTGTGATTCTAGATTGGCGAAGTTGATATCCAGTTGCTTGTGGATCTGCTGTTGGATCAACAAAGGATTGAAGCCGTGCAACTTGATACTTATCAACGACACCTGTTTGCACTGCAACGAAGCCGCCGATAACAGCAAGTATTAGAAGTCCAACTACCCATCTAGTTGGAGCACCAGATGTTCCGATGATTGCAAGAATTGCTGCGCTAATAATTACGACTGTGCCCAGATCGGGTTGTACTAAAATCAGCGCAATAGGAACTGCTGCAATCGCAAGTGCTTTTAAAACATCTTGATCCGTTGGATTTGCATCCTTGTCCCGTTTTTCTGCCAAGATCATTGATATACCGACAATAATTGCAATCTTTGCTAATTCCGCGGGTTGGATTTGAAAGCCACCAGGAAAAGAGATCCAAGCCTTAGAACCATTAATTTTGCTGCCCAGTCCAGGGATTAAAACAATAATTAAGCCAAGGACTGCAAGGCCCCAAACGATCGGCGTGTATGCGCGAAGTAATCGATAATCAATAAGGGTAGTTAAGTAGGCAAGTAGCCCGCCAATCAAAATATTAACTACATGGCGCTTCAAATAATATTGCGGATCAAGGTCTTGAGCGGCGAACCAATTTCTGGTTGCTGCATAAACCAATAGAGTTCCAATTATTAGCAGCGCACCGACCGAAAAGGTAAGCATGCGGTCGAATTGACCGAAGTTCTCCCGGAAGCGGTCGCGTCTTTTACGCTGAGAATAAATGCTCATGGTTTGACCAACTTAGCGTTCTTTGGATCAACTTTTGGTAATTTGCTCGGAACGCCATTCGGAAAAATTTCTTGTGTTGGATCAACTTTTCCATCAACAACTCCGAAGAGCGCAGCATAGATATCTTTCACTCCAACTGCTGAAACAGATGCACCGAATCCACCTTGGCTTACCACCATTACTACTGCATATTTAGGGTTTTTAACTGGAGCAAATGAAGCGAACCAGGCCGTATCTCCTTTTGCAGAACCATCTTTATTGTTACCCAAATCTTGTGCTGTTCCTGTCTTTCCTGCAACATTTACTGGGAATCCTGAAAATACTCCAGCGGCAGTTCCTTCGGTGACCACTGCTCTTAGGGCTTCGTGGAGAAACGTCACAGATTTCTTTGGCAAAACTTCAGTCGCCATTACTTTTGGCAAAAATTCCTGCACAACCTCACCATTTGATTTAACTACTGCTCGGGCAACTTGTGGTTGATAAATTGTGCCACCGTTGGCTATTACTGAATAGACCTGTGTCATCTGGATTGGAGTTAACAAGGTATCGCCTTGTCCGATAGAGAAGTTAACAGCATCACCGGCACGTAAAACATTTCCATCAATACAATTTTCACGAGCAATCTCAATCAGGTAGGGAGTTAAATCTGATTTCTTTGCCCGTGTTTTAAAATTACAATAAAAATTCTTGTTCTGTTGGTAGAAACTCTCTTTCCACTGGCGATCTGGAAGCCGACCAGATGCCTCACTTGGAAGATCAATTCCAGTTATCTTGCCAAGGCCAAATCCACGTGCCGCAGTGAAGAAGTAATCGTGCAGCCCTGACTTAGGTGATAGCCCACCATCTTTTACCCATTGATCATAAGCAATTTGATACCAAATCGTGTCGCAAGAGACAGCAATAGCTCGTTTCATATTAATCGTTCCTTGAGATTTAGCCTCAAAGTTCTTGAACTCTCGATTTCCAATTTGAACTGCTGCTGGGCATTTGTATGACGCTTTCATGTCGTAATTTGCGCTCATTGCAGCCACAACAGATATAGCCTTAAAGGTTGAGGCTGGGGCGTACATACCTTGCATCGGGCGACTTAGTACAGGAACACCAGCTGCATCACTAAATAAATACTTTGCCTGTTTTGCAGTCAATCCAACCTGCCAAATATTTGGATCATATGTTGGGTATGAGGCGAGAGCTAAAATCTTTCCGCTATTTACATCCATAACAATAGCAGCGCCACCATCAGCTCGATTTCCTAATGATCGGGCGCGCAGTACAGAAGTTTCTAGCGCCTTTTCTGTTGCAGCTTGCAGCCTTACATCCAAGTTAGTCACTAGGTTAAATCCTGAAACTGGTTGGGTACTAACAGCTTGCTTAATAACAGACTCTTTACGATCTACTATTACGGTCTTTATTCCAGCACGACCACGCAGATATTCATCATACTGAAATTCAAGTCCATCTTTTCCGATAGTTTCTTCACGATAATAATTCTTACTTGAGTCAAGTAAATCGCCTTCATTAACTGAACCAACATATCCAAGCACGTGCGCGGCATTCTCTCCAGCCATTGACGGATAGCTGCGGACTGGGACTGACAATGCAGTTATTCCAGGAAACAAATCTGAATTTTCTAAGACTTTCAAAGCTTGTTCTTTAGTCGCGGTTCTCGTAACTGGGATAGGTTGGAATCGAGTTCCTTTCCAACACCCTGCATATTGTTGGGCTTTAACCTCACCACAAAGCCTTGTTGCAATGAAAATATTCTCTGGAACCTTGCCAACAAGTTTGGCTACGCGAGCAATTACAGCGCTACCTTTGTCGGGCAGCTTATCAACAACACTTCGGTCAACTGATATGACCATTCCTGGACGATCCATGGCAAGTGGGATTCCAGAACTATCAACGATTGCGCCACGAATTGCTGGATTTACAACATCTCGACTCTGGATACTAAGTGCAGCATCTTGATATTTAAGGCCCGCAGCAACTTGTAGATAAAAGAGTCGACCAGTTAAAGCTAGCATTAACGAAATAATTAGCGCTTGAACAATAACTAAATTTAACCTAGAGCGAACACTCATAGTCGCTCTCTAGTGGTTAAGGTGTAATTACGCAATGCGACTAAGCCCGGCAACAAAACTGATGAGAATAGTAAAGTCCATATCCCATTTCCAACTACAGTCTGCAGATTTGTTATAACAGCACCATTATTTTCACCAAGTATCACGCCAAAAATTAAGAATATTAATAACGTTGCAGTCGCTCCGGCTGACACGAATAAAACAAATGCAATGGGCCTTTCAGTGAAGTCGCCGATGCTTTCGCGATTTCTAGAGAATAGATAACCAACGAGGGTGAGAATTAGCGCCCACTTGCCGAAAGGAGAATCGCTAGATGGCGAAAGATCAAGAATTAGCCCACCGATGAACCCCATAGCGATTGCGCCAAACCTATCCTCGAGCGCCATTAACCCAAGGAGCACACATAGATAAAGGGAGAAACCTGAAATAGGAAAATCTATCTTTGAAATTGCAGATTCTTGAACCACGAAAAAGAAAAAGAGGATTAGGGCGCTAAATCCAGCGCGGCTCCAACTCAATTCGTGGCCTCTGGCGTTGGTGATTGCGTTACATAAATTGTTGTAGTTGGCGTCGGCATTGGCTGCGGTATTAGCGCATCTTTTGGCCCACCATTTGAAACTCTTATGATTACTGAGACAACTCCAAGGCTTCCCAGATTTGAGTAACTTCTAACACTAGCTTCTTGCGTCAAGGTTGCACTCGTATTTTTTACCGACTTTACATAGCCGACTGGCAAACCGGGAACAAAAGGTCTGTTGTTATCACTTCCGAGTGAGAGTAAAACATCATTTACTTCAATACTTCCTGAAGGATCTAAGAGTTGCAAGGTATATGTGTTATCTCCCTCGCCCATTAAAACCCCGACGCTCTGGCTCCTTGCGATGCGAACACCGATGCGAAATGTCGGATCGTTCATCAGAAGAACAATGGCAGATGTAGGAGTTGTGCTCTTAACTACTCCAACTAAGCCAAGTTCGCCCATGACTGTCATATCTTTTTTTACGCCATCATTAGTTCCAGCGTCAATTGTTATTATCTGGCTAAAAGTTGAAGAACTTCCCTTACCAATTACCCGTGCAGATACAACTTTATATCCTCCACGTCCAGCAAGATCCAATACGCCTTTTAACTTATTAAGCTGTCCGTTAGTGTCCTGATTAAAAATTACTTTCTCACGAAGCTTGGCATTCTCGCTCTTTAAATCTTTAAGCTCAGCCTTTGTCTTGCCAAAATTCTTTACATCCGAGAAAAAATTGCCAACCGGAGAGAAGAAATCTGACACCCCTCGTTGAATTGGTGCCAATAATGATTGAGTGGCCGATCTTGAATTTTTGGTAATGCTAACCCCGCGAAGATCTAAGGTAATTAGAAATAGCGATGTTACAAGAAGAATTACAAGCAGAAGGCGAGAGCGATTGTTGCCACCAGCTGCCAATTTATTTTCTCCTTAACGGCGAGGTTCAGAAATCAAAACCTTCTCTAAAGCTTCGAATTCTTCAACACACTTGCCAGAACCTTCGGCAACGGCCTGCAATGGACGCTCACAAATATGAACTGGCATTCCAGTTTCATGGCGAAGTCGCTCATCTAGCCCGCGAAGAAGTGCGCCACCACCAGTTAGAACAATGCCGCGATCCATCAGATCACTAGCTAATTCAGGTGGAGTCTTATCTAACGTGCTCTTAACCGCATTAACAATTTGGTTTACTGGATCTTCCATAGCCTTGCGAATATCTTCGGCAGATACTCGAATTGTTTTTGGTAGACCAGTTGCAAGGTCACGACCGCGAATTTCAGCATCTGGCTCACCAGGTAGTTGGTATGCAGACCCAATTGCCATCTTAATTTCTTCAGCAGTGCGCTCTCCAAGTAGGAGTGAGTATTCGCGCTTAACCCAATCAATAATTGATTGGTCTAGCTCATCTCCACCAACGCGGATTGAAAGCGCAGTAACAATTCCACCAAGTGAAATAACCGCAACCTCAGTTGTTCCGCCACCAATATCAACAACCATATTTCCTGTTGGTTCGTGAATTGGAAGTCCGGCGCCGATAGCCGCAGCCATTGGCTCTTCAATAATATAAACCTTCCGTGCGCCTGCTGCATAACCAGCATCTTTTACTGCGCGTTGTTCAACACCTGTAATGCCTGATGGAACGCAAACCACAATTCTTGGCTTAGCTAAATAACGACGACGGTGCACTTTTTGAATGAAGTAACGGAGCATTCGTTCTGTTGTATCAAAGTCAGCAATTACGCCATCTCTAAGTGGACGAATCGCAACAATGTTTCCGGGTGTTCGACCAATCATGCGCTTTGCTTCAAGGCCAACTGCGAGGATTCCGCCTGTGTCTTGATTTATTGCAACAACGCTTGGCTCATTAAGAACAATTCCGCGACCACGAACGTAAACAAGTGTGTTTGCGGTACCTAAGTCGACAGCCATATCTCTTCCGATAAATGACATACAATTTGGATTTTTTTTGCTCATTTGAGACCTTTCATTTAATTTAACTCGGGAAAGAAGATTGCAATTTCACGTGCTGCAGATTCTGGTGAATCTGATCCATGAACAATATTTTGGACAACTTTCGTACCTTGATCGCGAGCTAAATCGCCACGAATAGTTCCTGATTCGGCTGTGGTTGGATCTGTTGCTCCAGCCAATTTACGGAATCCTTCTATTACGCGATTTCCTTCGGCAATCATCGCAATAATTGGTCCAGACAACATAAACTCAAGTAACGGTTCATAGAATGGTTTTCCTTCATGCTCTGCATAATGCTTTGCAAGAATTTCACGTGTTGGTGTCAACATTTTCAAACCAACAACTTGATAACCTTTTGCTTCAACGCGACGAATAACTTCGCCGACCAATGAGCGACGGACGCCATCTGGTTTTACCAAGATTAGGGTGCGTTCTAGTTTCTGGGCATTCACAGGCGTCAGTGTAATGCGGCGACCGAAAAGTTCTTAATCTGTGATTTAGCCCCACCTATGAAGCTACTTAAGTGGCCTCTGTCTGAGGAGTTCTGCTCGAATCGCCTCACCCTTGCGGCCCACAAGAAAGGCAGCAACCCAAAGTCCAGCAAAAAGTGCTCCCATGAAATACATCGGCGTCACAACATATCCATACCCGATCATTGCAATCTGCAAGATTGAGCCAATAATCCAACCGATCCTCTTCTTCATTAAACCGGCGTTCAATAGCGCAGCAATCGCAATGACGCCGCCGATTGTAAGTGCGCTGCCGGTGTGTTCCCCCATTGCGAGTAGAACCGCAAATCCCATTACGAAGGCTTCCATAGTTAAGACCGCAGCGCTAAGGACTCTCATTTTTCTTCCGCCCTCCCAATCTTCCTCAGAATAACTCTAGCTGAACCCGCAGTAACAACCGAGCCGGTAATTACCACTGCGCTGACTCCATCACTTACTTGATTGATTAAAGTTACTTGTTCCATGGCATATGTAATTGCTGATGCTAAATCATCCTCTTTAAAAACTCGATCGCTTCCGAAAACTTCTACGGCCAGCGCGAATAATTCAGCCACAGGAAGGGCGCGAGGAGATTCAGATTTTGTGACAACCAATCGATCCACAACAGGTTCTAGCGCCTTTAGAAATCCTTTGACATCTTTATCACCGAGTACTCCTAGAACACAAAAAATAGATTCGAAGTCGAATTCTGTATGTAATGTTTCTGCTAACGCCTTTGCGCCATGCGGATTATGGGCGGCATCGATTATGACTGTTGGATCTCGATGCAAGATTTCCAAGCGGCCCGGTGACGATACGCCAGCAAATGCAGCACGCACCAAATCTTCATTCAACTTAACGCCGACAAATGCTTCAACAGTTGCAACTGCGATTGCTGCATTGGCTGCTTGATGGGCCCCATGAAGTGGTAAATAGATATCGGAGTATTCGCCGTGCACTCCCCTGATCGCAATTAGTTGACCGCCAACTGCAATATCTCGACGTAGTAACGCGAATTCAATCCCTTCGCGATATGGAATTGCTGATTTTTCTACAACCCTTTCCAGAAGGATTCGTGCAACTTCGGGCTCTTGTGCCGCCAATACAACATGGGACTCTGGCTTAATAATTCCAGCTTTCGTTCTTGCAATCTCTTCAATTGTTTCACCGAGATATTCAGTATGGTCCAAGCCAATCGGCATCAATACTGATACTGCGCTCTGAATTACATTCGTTGCATCCCAGTCTCCGCCCATGCCGACTTCGATAATTCCGATATCTACTGGATGTTCTGCGAATGCCACAAAGGCAAGTGCAGTTAACGCTTCAAAATAGGAAATCGGAACCTCTGAGCGACTGTCAATTAAATCTAAATAGAGCGCAATATCGTTATAAGTTGCGATTAACTCTGCGGGGCTAATGGCTTCACCCTTGATCGAAATGCGCTCGAGAAAGCTCTCTAGGTGTGGACTTGTAAATCGTCCAGTTCGATATTCAAGTTCGGTAAATAAGGCATCAACCATGCGGGATGTACTTGTCTTGCCATTTGTTCCGCCGATGTGAATTGTAGGAAATGAAATTTGTGGTGAACCAAGTGCATCTACAAGCGCAGATATCCGGTCGAGTGAAGGTTCAATTTTATTCTCCGGCCAGCGCTTCATCAGCGCAGCCTCAATAATTTTAAGAACTTCTAAATCTTCTGGTGTTGGAATCACGATTTTGGCAGAGCTGCAAGAAGTGCGGTGATACTTTCAATATCGGCGCTCGTTTGTGCGAGCCGTTCTCTAATTTCTTGAACAACTTCGATTGGGGCCTTTGCCATAAATCCTTCATTCTCTAACTTAACCTTCGCCGTGGCTCGATCTTTTTCAGTTGTGGCTAAATCTTTTGTTAGACGTGCGCGTTCAGCAACAACATCTATTGCGCCAGTAAGATCGAATTCAACTTTAACTTTTCCGACTTCAATTCCCGCGCTTGCACTTCCCGAAATTGGTTCGATCCGACAGACAAAGCGAATTGCTGCTTCATAGCTCGATAGTGAATCAAGGCCAAGAAGGTTCGCGCCAATCTTTGCCGAGGTCTTAATACCTTGATCATTTCTGAATCTACGAATCTCGGTTATTAGATCTTTGAGTTGCTCCACAATTACTTTTGATTCTTCGCTGCGGTTCTCTGGATTGGATTTTGGCCAATTAGCCGTGACGAGAGTTTCACCACCAGTAAATGAGCACCAAAGTTCCTCGGTAATAAATGGCATTGTTGGGTGCATCAAGCGCAATAGTTGATCTAGAACGCGTCCTAATACTCGCTTTGAATTGGCGGCGCCATCGCCGCCAGCAGCAAATGTGGACTTTGAAAGTTCAAGATACCAATCACATAAGTCATCCCAAGCAAAGTGATAGATAATTTCACAGGCCTTAGCGAATTCAAATTTCTCAAGAAGTTGGTCAACTGATTCAACAGTTTCGTCTAAGCGAGTTAAGACCCATTGATCAATTGCATTTAATGAGCTGAATGCAGGAACTTCACCGTCGATATTTGCGCCATTCATGATCGCAAAACGAGAGGCATTCCAGAGCTTGGTTGCAAAGTTACGAGATCCACCAATCCACTCTTCAGCGATTGCTTGATCAGTTCCTGGATTCGCCCCGCGAGCAAGGGTGAAGCGAAGGGCGTCTGAACCGTACTTATCCATAAACTCAATTGGATCAACGGTATTTCCCCGAGATTTACTCATCTTCTTACCGAAGCGATCTCGAACCAGTCCGTGCAACGCGATCGTATGGAATGGTGCGACACCATCTGTTACAAATAATCCGAGCAGAACCATTCGTGCAACCCAGAAGAATAAAATGTCATATCCAGTAACAAGAACGCTTGTTGGAAAGAACTTTGCAAGATCATCTGTTTTATCTGGCCAACCTAAAGTTGAAAATGGCCACAACCCAGAGGAGAACCAGGTATCTAAAACATCTGGATCTTGAATATAACCAGTAGGTGGTGTTTCATCTGGCCCACATACAACAACTTCACCATTTGGCCCGTAATAAACCGGAATCTGATGTCCCCACCAGAGTTGGCGAGAGATACACCAGTCATGCATGTTATCTATCCACTCAAAATATCTTGGCGCAAGTTCTTCCGGTTCAATTTTAATTCTGCCATCGCGAACCGCGTCTCCCGCTGCTTTTGCAAGAGGTGCAACTTTCACAAACCATTGTTTAGAAAGCCTTGGCTCTATTGTTGTTTCACAACGTTGGCAATGTCCAACTGCATGAATATATGGTCGCTTCTCCGAAACAATGCGACCCATCTGTCGAAGCTCTTCAACAACCGCTTTACGCGCTTCAAAACGATCCATTCCATCAAAGCGGGTTCCAGAGTTAGCCATTACTCCGTGCTCGTTCATGATGATTGGCATTTCTATTCCGTGGCGCATCGCCATCTCAAAGTCATTTGGATCATGGGCACCAGTTACTTTTACTGCGCCAGTTCCGAAATCAGGATCAACTAATTCATCTGCGATGATCGGAATCATTCGATTAACGAGTGGCAGAAGAACGCTCTTACCGATCAAATCTCTATATCTTGGATCATCAGGATGAACTGCTACTGCGCCATCGCCCATCATGGTTTCAGCACGAGTGGTTGCAACAACAATTGAGGTTTCATCATCGCCATAGCGAACCTGTACAAATTCACCGGAATCATCGCTGTGTTCAACTTCGATATCAGATAGCGCTGTTAAACAACGTGGGCACCAGTTGATGATTCGTTCTGCCCGATAAATTAATTCGGCATCATATAACCGCTTAAATATTTCTAGTACTGCCTTGGAAAGTCCTGCATCCATTGTGAAGCGTTCACGTGACCAATCAACAGAATCGCCAAGACGTTTCATCTGGTCAAGAATTAAGCCACCTGATTCTGCTTTCCACTCCCAAACTTTTGCCACGAATGCTTCGCGACCAAGATCATGCCGTGATAAACCTTGCGCTGCTAATTGTTTTTCAACAACGTTCTGGGTTGCAATTCCTGCATGGTCCATTCCAGGTAACCAAAGGGCTTCAAAACCCTTCATGCGCTTCATGCGAATTAATACATCTTGAAGTGTGTGATCAAGGGCGTGACCGATGTGAAGACTTCCAGTTACATTCGGTGGTGGAATAACAATTGTGAATGGCGGCTTTGTAGATTTAGCATCCGCAGTAAAGTAACCAGCCAATAACCATTTTTGATAGAGCGGCGCTTCGATATCAGCAGGCACGAATGCGGCTGCTAACTCTTTCTTATTAGATTTATTGCCATCGCTCATAGGAGTTGAGTCTAGATTAAGCGCTCTTCTCTTCTGAACTCTTATCTATCTTGTCGGCTTTCTCAGCCTTACTTTGACGCTTTGGACCACCCGCTGGGCGATTAACCAATGTGGGGGCGGCTTCTTTTAGAACTGCTTGTGGCGTAATTATCACCTTTGCAACATCAGGCTTTGAAGGAATCTCATACATAACACCGAGCAAAGTTTCTTCCATGATCGCTCGAAGCCCACGTGCGCCAGTGCCACGCTTGATTGCAAGATCAGCTACAACTTCAAGCGAATCAGATGAGAATTCAAGCTCTACATCGTCCAATTCAAATAGCTTCTGATATTGCTTTACTAGGGCATTCTTTGGCTCAGTAAGAATTTCTATAAGAGCTGGACGATCAAGGTTCTCAACACTGGTAAGAATTGGCAGACGGCCAATAAATTCTGGAATCATTCCGAATTTCAAAAGGTCTTCTGGCATTACATCAACAAAGAAATCTTTTGCGGCGTTCTCTTCTGCGCTTTGAAGAGTTGCATTAAATCCAACACCAGCCTTACCCTTCCGACCTTCGATAATTTTTTCAAGTCCAGCAAATGCGCCACCAACTATAAAGAGAATATTGGTTGTATCAATTTGTAGAAATTCTTGATGTGGGTGCTTACGTCCACCTTGTGGTGGAACAGCAGCAGTTGTACCTTCGAGAATCTTGAGAAGTGCTTGCTGAACGCCTTCACCAGAAACATCACGGGTGATTGATGGATTCTCGCTCTTACGTGCGACCTTATCAATTTCATCGATATAAATAATTCCAGTTTCTGCCTTCTTAACATCGTAATCAGCAGCCTGGATTAGTTTGAGCAAAATATTCTCAACATCTTCGCCAACATAACCGGCTTCAGTTAGAGCGGTTGCATCAGCAATTGCGAAGGGCACGTTAAGCATTCTGGCTAGCGTTTGCGCAAGCAAAGTCTTGCCGCAACCAGTTGGTCCAAGAATTAAAATATTTGACTTAGAAAGTTCGATTGATTCTTCACGCTTTGATTCGTCGGATTGCACGCGCTTGTAGTGGTTATAAACCGCAACAGATAACGACTTCTTTGCACGAACTTGGCCAACTACATATTGATCTAAAAATTCATAAATCTCTTGTGGCTTTGGAAGTTCAGCTAACCCGAGTGAACTTGTCTCTTCGAGCTCTTCTATAATTATTTCGTTACAGAGTTCTATACATTCATCGCAAATATAAACGCCAGGACCGGCAATTAACTTTTTGACTTGCTTCTGCGTCTTTCCGCAGAAAGAACATTTCAAGAGATCGCCAGATTCACCAATGCGCGTATTCATAAGAGAAGGCTAGGACTTTGCCCCGATTCTTGCGAGCAAATCCCAGCCTAACTCTGTTCGCTTATAGGCGAATTTTAATTTACTTTGCTGCTGATGCCTTACGGCTAACCATTACTTGGTCAATCAGTCCATATTCAACAGCTTCTGCTGCAGTAAGGATCTTGTCGCGTTCGATATCTTTCGTAACTTCTTCCGCGCTTTTAACGGTGTGCTTGACCAACATCTCTTCAAGCAGAGTACGCATGCGCATAATTTCACGGGCTTGAATTTCAATATCAGAACCTTGTCCGCCACCTTCGCTATATGGCTGGTGAATCAAGATGCGTGCATGTTCAAGGGCGTAACGCTTTCCCTTTGCGCCACCAGCAAGAAGGATTGCTGCTGCTGATGCTGCTTGGCCCAAACAAATTGTCATTACATCTGGGCGAACGAATTGCATCGTGTCATAAATTGCAGTCAACGCGGTGAAAGAACCACCAGGTGAGTTGATGTACATCATGATGTCGCGATCTGGATCCATTGATTCAAGCGTCAATAGTTGTGCCATAACATCGTTCGCAACAGTGTCATCGATTGCTTGACCCAAGAAAATAATGCGCTCTTCAAAGAGTTTTGTATACGGATCTAAGCGCTTGTAACCATATGAAGTTTTCTCTTCAATAGTCGGTAGTACGTAACGGCTCTTAATAGGATCAATTATCATTTTGCAGTTCCTCCGCTTCCAGATACCTGACCAGCAGAGCGAACAACATGATCAACAAAGCCATATGTCTTTGCATCTTCAGCGGTAAACCAACGGTCGCGATCTGAATCGGCTTCGATTGTTTCTGGCTTCTGGCCAGTGTGGAATGAAATAAGTTCTGCCATCTTCTTCTTAGTAAATGACATTTGTTCGGCCTGAATCTTGATATCTGATGCAGTTCCACCGATGCCACCTGAAGGTTGGTGCATCATGATTCTTGCGTGTGGAAGTGCGTAACGCTTTCCAGCAGCCCCTGCGCAAAGGAGGAATTGGCCCATTGAAGCGGCAAGACCCATCGCAACAGTTGCAACATCATTATTGATGTATTGCATTGTGTCATAAATCGCCATACCGGCAGAGATTGATCCGCCTGGTGAATTTATATATAGAAAAATATCTTTATCTGGATCTTCGGCTGCAAGTAAAAGTAATTGCGCAGAGATCGCGTTCGCCATTGAATCCTCAACAACTGAACCCAGAAAGATGATGCGTTCTTTTAGAAGCCGGTTATAAACCTGGTCATCTAATCCACCACTTGGTGCTGATCCCGCAAGACGCGGCGTAATGAGATCCACAACTTCCTCCTGATTAATTGGTTATCTTCAAACTGATTTGAACTTTTTTACCTAGTAATGACACTAACAATGTTTGCCGCTAAATGCTTCCGCAAATAGGCAAAAGCCTTGCGTAGGCTGTTCGCCCTCAGAGAAAGCGAGATTATTCGGCGGCTGGGGCAGCTTGCTTTGGCGCCAACTCTTCGAGGTTAACTTCCTTGCCTGAGGTTGTAACTACCTTTACGCGAGAGAGAACTCCGGCAAGTGCCTTCGCTCTTGAAACTTCGGCAACCATCGTTGTAATTTGGCCAGCTTCTGAAATTTCTTTAATAAATTGATCTGGTGACATTCCATAACGTTGGGATGCGCGAATTAGATATTCCGTTAATTCGCTCTCGTTTACCGAAACGCTCTCAGCGGAAACAATGTTGTCAAAGAGAATCTCTTGGGTGAGTGACTTAGTGACTTCTTCAGTTACCTCTTTGCGATGAGCCTCATCTTCAAGGCGACCCTCTTTTTCAAGGTGGTCATTTACTTCATCTTCAATAATGTTTGTAGGAAGCGGAATCTCGACATCAGCAATCAGTTTTTCAACCAAAAGATCGCGGGCATGTGCGCCTTGTTCAAGGTGCTTAACTCGCTCTAGGCGGGTTTGAATATCGGTGCGAAGCTCGGCCAAAGTTTCAAACTCCGAAGCCAACTTTGCGAACTCATCATTTAACTCTGGCAGGTCGCGGTGCTTAACTGCTTTTACAGTTGCATCTACTGCGCCTTTCTCGCCATCCTTCTGACCAACAAGTGTGGTTTCAAAACGCTTTGATTCACCAGCCTCCAATCCGATTAGCGCTTCATCAAGGCCATCAACCATACGGTTTGTACCGACTTCATATGAAAGATCTTTCGCAGTTCCGCCATCAACAGCTTCACCATTGATTGTTGCGTTTAGATCTAAAGAGACGAAATCACCACTTTCTACAGCTTTTTCAACTGTAGTTAAAGTTCCAAAACGGGCACGGAGAACATCAACTTGTTCTGCAACTTCGGTATCTGAAACAACAACATCTTCAACGGTAAGAGTGATCTTTGAGAAATCCGGAAGCTTGAGTTCTGGGCGAACATCTACTTCAGCGGTAAATGAAAACTTCTCGCGATCAACCAATTCTGTAACTTCGATATTTGGGCGACCGATTACAAAGACATTCTGCTCTTTAAGTGCGGCAGCATAAAAAGGTGAGAGCGATGAGTTGATCGCCTCATCCAAAATTGCTGGGCGACCGACGCGCTGTTCGATCATCGCTTGTGGAACTTTGCCTTTACGGAATCCTGGGATATTGATTCGCTCGCCAAGTGCTTTGTAGGCGTTAGAAATATGTGGCGCTAATTCTTCAAATGTAACTTCAACTGAAAGTTTTACCCGAGTTGGGGAGAGAGTCTCGACTGCGCTTTTCACTTTGCTCCTAGCGTTATTATTTTAGAATTAAGAGTTAATTAAGAACTCTGGTCGGGGCGAGAGGATTCGAACCTCCGGTCTCCTGCTCCCAAAGCAGGCGCGCTAGCCACTACGCTACGCCCCGCGGCGTAAGTCCGAATTCTAAGCCCTAAATTCCCCTCTCAAAACCAAGTTTAAAGCAGAAGAAAAGGGCCCAAGGTTTCCCCCGAGCCCCTTCCTGTTACTTCTCTTACTTACTTATTACTTAATTAGCCAATCCAAGCATTAATTGGAGAGCTCAAGAAGTAGACCATGAAGAGACCTGAAACCAAGAAAAGAAGCGAATGTATTTCGCTGCGACGACCTTGGATTACGCGGATCACAACATGTGAAACGAATCCTGCGCCGATACCTACAGAAATATTGTAAGTAAATGGCATCAAGATAATTGTTAGGAATGCAGGGATTGCAATTCCATAGTCAGCCCAATCCAAGCCCTTGATCTGTGTCATCATCAAGAATCCGACGACTACAAGTGCAGGTGTTGCTGCTTCGTAAGGAATTACTGCAACAAGTGGCGCAAGGAATGTCGTGAACAGAAATAGCACACCAGTTACAACTGATGCTAAGCCTGTACGAGCACCTTCACCAACACCTGCTGCTGATTCGATGTAGCTGGTATTTGAAGAGATGCTTCCAGCTCCGCCGGCCATTGCAGCCACTGAGTCAACAAAGAGAATTTTGTTGTTATTTGGAACATCGCCCTTGCTATCAATCAACCCCGATTCATGGCCGATTGCTGTAACTGTTCCGACAGTGTCAAAGAAGTCAGATAGCAGAAGCGTGAATACAAAGAGGATTCCTGCAACTAGAGATACTCGGCTAAATGAACCGAAGAGACTGAAGTGTCCAAGGATTCCAAAGTCTGGCGTTGAAACGATATCCGAAGGAAGCTTTGGAACGTTTAGTCCCCAGCCCTTTGGATTAAAGGTTTTACCATCAAAATTCGGACCAATTTTAAATGCAGATTCAATTGCTATAGCAACTGCAGTTGCAACGATAATCGCAATAAGAATTGCGCCCTTAATCTTCTTGACCATTAAACCAATCATCAAGAAGAGACCAAATGCGAATACAACGATTGGCCAACCAACAAGGGTTCCACCATCACCAAGTGTTACTGGTACTGGACCAGATCCTGTGCGACGCACGAAACCTGCATCAACAAGACCGATAAGGGCGATGAATAGTCCGATACCAACAGAGATTGCAATCTTTAGTTGCGCCGGTACAGCACGAAATACCGCAGTTCTAAAACCAGTTAGAACGAGAACGGTAATAATGATTCCTTCGAGAACGACAAGTCCCATTGCATCAGCCCATGACATCTTCGATGCAATACCTACTGCAACGAATGTGTTAAGACCAAGACCAGTTGCGAGCGCTAGTGGAAAGTTTCCAACTACACCCATCAGAATTGTCATTACACCTGCGACTAGCGCAGTTGTTGCAGCAATTGCCGCAAGATTAGGAGCGTCTCCACCTCCGAGGAACTTTCCGTCAGCATCTTTTGATAGACCGATGATTAACGGGTTAAGGGCCACGATGTAAGCCATTGTGAAGAACGTGACGAAACCACCACGCACTTCGCGACCTACGGTTGAGCCACGTTCAGATATTTTGAAATAACTATCTAGCATGGGCGAACCTTTCTGATTTTGGTATCGGGGGTGTTTGCGACCCCGTGTGCATTCACGGCGCACAAGCCGGAGGAAGATGAAACTCAGGCTAGTGCTTACCTATTAGTAGACCCAGAAACCACACCCCATTTCCCAAAGAAAATTCAGGCGTGTTTAGGGTGAATTCATAAGGTGGGCATGGCCAATCTCCCGAGCGGTGTAACATAACCGCTGGTTCACGCTCAATTCATGCGTATCGCACGAAATCTGCGGGTGTAGCTCAATGGTAGAGCCCCAGCCTTCCAAGCTGGCCATGCCGGTTCGATCCCGGTCACCCGCTCCACAGTTTTA
>QYQH01000083.1 GCA_007280395.1 Actinomycetales bacterium
GCTACATCTGGGTGAACATCTCCCAATAAACCAGCCTCGGTGCGAGTAATACCCACATCTAAAACGATTGCTCCTGGCTTAATCATCTCTGCAGTCAAGAAGTGTGCGCTTCCAATTGCGGCAACGATTATGTCTGCGCGCTTGGTATGTGAAATTACATCAACAGTTTTCGTGTGGGTAATAGTTACGGTGGCATCGCTACCTTTTTGAGATAGCAACAAAGCAAGTGGGCGCCCGACAGTTAAACCGCGTCCCATAACTACAACTTCTTTTCCAGAGGTTGAAAGTGAATAGCGATTTAATAATTCGAAGATGCCACGGGGCGTACAGGGCAGTGGGGCTTTCTCGCCAATAACTAATTTTCCTAAATTAAGTGGATGTAAACCATCGGCATCTTTGGCTGGATCGATACTTTCTAATAAGAGATTTGCACTTATGCCCTTTGGAACTGGAAGTTGAACAATATAACCAGTGCATTCATTGCTGTTATTTAAATCTTTGATTGCTGCAAGAACATCGCTCTGACTTGCAGTATTAGGTAGATCAATCCGAATTGAATTTATTCCAACTTCGGCACAATCTTTATGTTTACCGCCAACGTAAGAGTGTGAACCTGGATCATCGCCGACCAAGATAGTTCCAAGCCCTGGCTTCTTAGCCAAAGTTGAAACGATTTGGCGTAACTCTTCTTTGATTATTGCCGCAGTGGCTTTACCATCAAGAATTATTGCGCTCATATTGCAATCCTATCGAGAAGAGTTAGGCATGTGAAAAATGGCGAACTCCGGTGAAGAACATAGGTACTCCAGCGCTCTTTGCAGCTTCAATTACTTCAGCATCGCGCACACTTCCACCTGGTGCTACTACAGCAGAGATTCCTGCAGTCAAGAGGATTTGAAGTCCATCAGCAAATGGAAAGAAGGCATCACTTGCAGCGACGCAACCTTGGGCACGATCTCCAGCGCGATCGATTGCAAGCCTTGCACTATCAACTCGATTTACTTGGCCCATACCAACACCAACTGATGCACCATTCTTCGCCAAGAGGATTGCGTTGCTTTTAACTGCGCGAACACTGCGCCAGGCAAACTCTAAATCTCGCATTACTTCTGCACTTACTTTTGCGCCTGACACCTGTTGCCAATTTGCTGAACTATCACCATCTACATTTATAAGATCAGTTTCCTGAATTAACATCCCACCTGAGATTGGGCGAAGCTCTTCTCTCGCTATTTTGTAATCAGAAATTTCTAGAATTCGAATTGATGGCTTCTTGGAAAGAATTTCTATTGCACCATCTTCATATCCTGGTGCTACTACAACCTCAGTAAAGATTTCGCTTAGCGCTAGGGCCATCTTCTTTGATACCGAGCGATTTGCGGCCACTACTCCCCCAAAGGCAGAGACGGAATCGCAAGCATGTGCTGCAGCATGGGCGGTTGCGATATCACTGGCAATTGCAATTCCACAGGGATTTGCATGTTTAATTATTGCAACACATGGTTCGCTGTGATCATAAGCAGCCCGAAGCGCGGCGTTAGCATCGGTGTAATTATTAAATGACATCTCCTTGCCATGGTGTTGCTTGGCGCTTGTTATTCCAGTTGTTGCAACTGGCGTAGAACTATCTAAGAAAACAGTGGCATCTTGATGTGGATTTTCACCATATCTAAGATCTGCAATCTTCCGCCAAACTTTCACTCGCCAATCGTCCTGTTCTAACTCGCTGCCCAACCACTCTGAAATAGCAATGTCATACTCGGCAGTTTTGCGAAATGTAGCCATCGCTAATTTCTGACGTTCTAGCAGTGTAAAGCCACCGCTATTTAAGGCTTCATTAAGTAATCCGTATTGAGATGGATCTGAGATAACTGCGACTGATTTGTGATTCTTCGCAGCACCACGCAACGCGCTTGGCCCACCAATATCAATTTGTTCTATACATTCTTCAAATTTTGCACCACTTGCGATGGTTTCTGTGAAGGGATAAAGATTTATGACAATTAAATCAAAGGGCGCAATATCTTGGGCTGCCAATTGTGACAAATGTTCTGGGTCGCTTTGATCGGCCAAGATTCCACCATGAATTCTTGGATGCAGCGTTTTTACGCGGCCACCAAGCATCTCTGGAAAGCCGGTGTAATCCTCAACTGGAATTACTTTTACTCCTGCTTCGCGCAAAGTTTTAGCAGTTGAGCCAGTAGAAAGAATTTCGATTCCAAATTTTTCCAGGTTCTTACCAAGTTCAACTAAACCAACCTTGTCATAAACGCTCACAAGTGCGCGTGATATTTTCTTACGATCCATTAAATCCGCCCTGGAATTCCACTAATAATGAAGTTTTTAAGGGTCTCAACTATGAGAGCTCGTTCCGCAATCTTAATGCGTTCATGCAGACTTACTACATCATCTTCTGGCAGAACCTCAACTTCCTTCTGGGCAATAATCGCGCCAGTATCAACTCCAGAATCAACCCAGTGCACCGTTGCACCAGTCTTGGTAACTCCCGCGGCCAACGTATCTCTTACACCGTGCGCGCCAGGGAAATTAGGCAACAAAGCGGGATGCGTATTTATAGTTCGGAATTTTTCGACAAAGCCTCTGGACAAAATACGCATGAAGCCAACGCTCACGACTAAGTCTGGTTTTAGCTCAGATAGGTAATTAACTAACTGGGTATCCCAGGATTCTCGATCTGGTGTCATTGGTAAAAGCTTTGCAATTATTCCTTCAGTTGTTGCACGTTGCAGTACCTGTGAATCCCGATCTGAAACTAAGGCAAGAATTTCTAAATCCAAATCGCCAGCGCCCTTTGCATCGATGATTGCCTGGGCTAACGAACCGCTTCCTGAAGCCAATAAAACAATCTTCATTTAAAGCTCGCTCTTATGAGCTTTAATAATCTTTAACAATCTAGGTAGGTATAACCCAAGAGTAAGTGTTAGTAATTGAATTAGTACAAAAATAGTCGACAACTTCCACCAACTAATACCTACTGGATTCATATCCTTGGTTAGTAGCGTTCCACCAGCAAAATACGAAAGCACCATAAGCACACCCAATAACGGAGTTACCGATTTAATGACTTCGCCTTGTCGAACTTCAAAGGAGCCAAATTTTCGAAAGATTGCAAGCTGATTAATAAGAATTAATGCAAGCGCTGCAATTAGAGTAATCAGGAGAAGTGGATGTTCTGAGGTTGGTAGCGCACCTAATATTGGAATTGCGGGCAGCGAGTTAATATCGAGATTCGTTGGTGAAATTAAAGTGCCAAGCCCTAAGGAAAATCCAGTTCCGAATAGATATGAGATACCGGCGAGAGCCATATTAGGAAGATAGAGAAGTTGCAAGAGGGTAAAGAGAGCTCCACCCATAATTCCTGGTTGAATCACTATTGCAAGAGACTTCACTATCTGGAAATGAGTGCTCAATGAGATCGCTATAAGAATTATCACAAGCCCTGAAAGCGCAAGGAAGGAATAAGCTAATAACTTAAATCTCTCAAAGAATTTCGCTTGGTATCCAATAGTCGCACTTAACGAGATAATTAAAACAAAAATTGGAGTCAGAATAATATTCGGTTTGATATTTGTGCTCTGCGAAAGTAAAGCCGCAATCGTTGCGATTGACGTGTACCAAATAACGATAAAAGATCTAGCGCCACGTGAATTGCTTAAGTATTCACTAGCTCGGCGAAAACCACTCCGAATAGCAAGCCAAGGAAAAATAACTGCACCAAGTGGAAGATAGGTAAGAGCGCCACTTGAGAAGCCTGAAGATAACGCCAATTTAAATGGAACTAAATGCCCACCAAGCCAGAGCCAAATTGCGGCACGAATTGGATCGGAGGTATTACCGGTTGTACTGCCAGCCGTAGACCATGCGAAGAGCGCGATAAAACTAAGTGGGAATAAGGTCAAAGCCACACTGCGCAGCGCCTGTTGAAAAGTAACCAGCAGGATGCGGCCCAAGTTAGTTAACCTTTTTTATTATTTAAAATAGTGCGCATCAATTGCGCTGCTTCACTTGGTGTCTTGCCAACGCTAACGCCAACCGCTTCAAGTGCGCTCTGCTTGGCAGCAGCAGTTCCGGATGAACCAGAAACAATCGCTCCAGCATGTCCCATCGTCTTTCCTTCAGGAGCAGTAAATCCCGCAACATAACCAACAACTGGTTTAGTTACATACTCTGCAATAAATGCTGCGGCACGTTCTTCAGCATCGCCACCAATTTCACCAATCATGACAATTGCATCAGTATCTGGATCATCTTGGAATGCGCGCAAGCAATCGATATGTGTTGTACCAATTATTGGATCGCCACCGATTCCTACTGCTGTGCTGATTCCAAAGTCACGAAGCTCATACATCATTTGATAAGTAAGGGTTCCGGATTTAGAAACTAGTCCGATTCGCCCTGGACCAGTAATATCTGCTGGAATAATTCCAAGATTAGATTTTCCAGGACTTATTAAACCTGGGCAGTTTGGCCCAATTAAGCGAGTAGTTCCTTTTGCAACAGCATATGCATAGAACGCTGCAGAATCATGAACTGGAATTCCTTCAGTAATTACAACAACGAGTGGCAACTTTGCATCAATTGCATCGATGACCGCTGCTTTCGCAAACTTAGGAGGAACAAATACAACCGATGCGTTTGCACCTGTTGCAGCGACTGCTTCTGTAACGTTATTAAATACTGGAAGCGTTACGCCTTCGATCTCAACGCTCTGACCGCCCTTGCCAGGTGTGACACCACCTACAATTTTTGTTCCAGACTTAGCCATTCGCGCAGTATGTTTTGTACCTTCAGAACCAGTCATTCCTTGAACTAGAACCTTGGTATTTTCGTTTACAAAGATCGCCATTATTTTGCCGCCAATTCTGCGGCGCGCGCTGCTGCGCCATCCATAGTGTCAACCTGTTGAATAAGGGGATGTGCCGCTTCATTCAAGATGCGACGTCCTTCAAGCACATTGTTTCCATCAAGCCGAACAACAATTGGCTTAGTTGCCTTATTGCCGAGCATTTCTAGGGCTTGAACAATTCCATTTGCAACAGCGTCGCAAGCCGTTATTCCACCGAATACATTTACAAAGACACTGCGAACATCGGCATCGCCAAGGATGATTCCAAGCCCATCAGCCATAACTTGAGCAGATGCACCGCCGCCGATATCTAAGAAGTTCGCTGGTTTTACGCCAAATCTTTCGCCAGCATAAGCGACGACATCGAGCGTGCTCATTACAAGCCCTGCGCCATTGCCAATAATTCCAACCTGGCCATCGAGCTTTACATAATTCAAATTCTTCGCTTTGGCTGCTGCCTCTAATGGATTTGCTGAAGCGTGATCAATAAGCGCTTCATGGTCTGGATGTCTAAAGTCTGCGCTGTCATCCAAAGTTACTTTGCCATCTAGCGCAACAACTTTTCCATCACTTGTTTTAACAAGTGGGTTAATCTCCATAAGAGTTGCATCTTCTGCCACAAATGCTGCCCATAACTTGAGCAATACATCTACAACTTGATCCACAACATCAGCTGGGAATTGCCCCGCTAGAACTATTTCGCGGGCCTTCTCTTTTGAAATTCCGGTATTTGGATTGATGCCAATTCTTGCTAATTTTTCTGGAGTCTTATGGGCAACTTCTTCAATCTCCATACCACCAGCGACTGAAGCCATAACTAGGAAATTGCGATTTGCGCGGTCGAGCAAAATTGCTAAGTAGTATTCCGCTTCAATTGGTGCGGCTTGCGCAATCATTACCTTGTTAACTGTATGACCTTTAATATCCATTCCAAGAATTGCTGCTGCTTTAGCTCTTGCATCACTTGCACTTTCCGCAAGTTTCACGCCACCAGCTTTACCTCGGCCACCAACTTTTACCTGTGCTTTAACAACCACACGTCCGCCCATTGATTCTGCAGCAGCTTCGGCTTCCTCAGGTGTGTACGCAACTGCGCCACCTAGAACTGGAACGCCATGTGATTCGAAAAGATCTCGAGCTTGATACTCAAAGAGATCCACTGGTTACTCCATTCGTTATTAATACTAAATTTTGCGCTTGCGAATAAGCGAAATCTTAGTGGTTATTTAGAGCTTCTCTACCGGCGCATATCGCAGTAATAACCGCTTTTCTCCCAGTGACCCGAAGTTAATTGTGGCTTCGGCGCGATCACCGATGCCGATAACAGCAGTAACACTGCCCAATCCAAATGTGTCATGTGACACACGATCTCCAACGTTCAAAACCATTGTCGAAGATGCTTTTCTTCCTGTAGCTCTTGGGGCCGGAGTGAAATGTGATGTCTTTAAAATACTCGCCCGCGATGGTGTTGGCGCGCGTTCGTTCCATTCAATTACATCATCTGGAATTTCCGCAAGAAATCGTGATGCGGGATTGTAAGTTGGTGCGCCCCATGAACTTCGATATTCAGAGCGCGAAATAAATAGCCGAGTGCGCGCCCTAGTTAATCCGACGTATGCCAGGCGGCGCTCCTCTTCAATCTCTTTTGGATCACCCAAAGTTCTAGAGTGCGGAAATATTCCTTCTTCCATTCCTGTTAAAAATACCGTCGGAAATTCCAAGCCTTTTGCAGTGTGTAGCGTCATCAGCGTGACTACGCCACCGTGATCTTCGCCTTCAGGAATTTGATCTGAATCTGCGACGAGTGAAACGTTCTCAAGAAAACCTAGGAGTGAAATTTCTTCACCCTCTTCAACTTCGCCCTCTTCATATTCAACTGCTACAGAGACCAACTCTTGTAAATTCTCTACACGTGATTCATCTTGCAGATCATCGCTCTTCTCAAGTTCGTGAAGCAACCCTGATTGTTCTAGAACAGCTTGCGCAATAATAGATGGACGAGTTTTGGCTTCGACCAAGAATGTTAGAGAAGTGATTAGGTGAACGAAGTCGGTTATTGCGGCGATAGATCGAGTTGGAATACTTGGAACTTCGGCGGCACGATTAAGGGCGCTCCAAAATGAGATTCCAGAATCTTTAGCAAATAGATCGACGGTGTCTAAGGCGCGATCACCTATTCCGCGCTTTGGGGTATTAATAATTCTGCGAAGTGAAATTTCATCCTCGGAATTAACTAAGACTCGAAGGTAGGCTAAGAAATCTTTCACCTCTTTACGCTCATAGAAGCGCACTCCACCAACAACTTTGTATGGAATAGCTGAACGTAAGAAAACTTCCTCAAATACTCGAGACTGGGCATTTGTTCGATAGAAAATCGCGGTATCGCCAGGTTGTGAAAGGCTCTCTTCTCGCAGGCGGCCAATCTCCGAAACTATATGGTCGGCTTCATCGTGTTCGCTTTCAGCAACGTAACCGCTAATTTTTGAACCAGAGCCAGATTCGGACCAGAGGCTTTTTGCTTTACGTCCTTCGTTATTTGAAATAACGGCATTGGCTGCTGTCAAAATATTTTGGGTTGAGCGATAATTCTGTTCAAGGAGAATAGTTTTAGCACTTGGATAATCTGCTTCGAATTGCAGAATGTTTCTAATATTTGCGCCACGAAAGGCATAGATAGATTGATCTGCATCGCCAACTACGCAGAGTTCGGCAAGCGGGATTCCCTCCCCTTCAGTACCAACTAGCTCTTTAATCAACATATATTGCGCGTGATTTGTATCTTGATACTCATCGACCAAGACCTGGCGAAAACGCGATCGGTAACGTTGACGGCTTTCGGGATAGCGTTGCAAGATTTCAACAGTTCTGCCAATCAAATCATCAAAATCCATCGCATTCGATTTGCCTAGCCGCTTTTGATAATGCGCAAATACTTCAGCAACTATTTCATTAAATTGATTATCAGCCGATTGCACGAAATCTGCCGGGCCTTGAAGCTCATTCTTGGCCTGTGAAATCAGACCGGCTACCGCTCTTGGTGCATAACGTTTTATATCTAGATTCATATCTTTCATTACCAGCGTTATAAGTCGCAAACTATCTGATGAATCATAAATTGTGAAAGAGTTCGAGTAACCAATTTTTGGCGCTTCTTGTCGCAAGATTCGGACACATGCGGAGTGAAATGTGGAAACCCACATTGATTTTGCACGATCGCCAACTAGGTCTGCAACGCGCTCTTTCATTTCCGCAGCCGCTTTATTTGTAAATGTAATTGCTAGAACCTCATAGGGATTTACGCCGCGTTGGCCCAATAAATATGCGATTCGTCTCGTTAAAACTCGCGTCTTTCCGGAACCAGCACCAGCCACTACTAATAGTGGAGAACCCTCATGAATTACAGCAGCTTGCTGTTGTGGGTTTAATCCATCGGTTAACGACTCTGCTGACATAGCTGACATAAGACGGAGTCTAACGACTCACATAATCCTTGAAGTTCTCCTAAGATTGCCCAATGCCTCCTTTAGAAGATTCCGAAATTGAACGCGTCTTAGTAGTTACTGCTCACCCTGATGACCTAGATTTCGGGGCCGCTGGAACGATTGCGCAATGGACAGCGAAGGGGATCGAAGTTTCATATTGCATTTGTACTAATGGCGACCAAGGCGGCGAAGATCCGGATGTACCGCGGGAGGAGATGCCAAAGATTCGCCAGCGGGAGCAGCGTGAAGCCGGAAAAGTTCTTGGTGTAACAAATATTGAATTCTTAAACCATCGCGATGGCTGGCTCGTACCAACTATCGAATTACGTAAACAGATAGTTCGTGAAATTCGAAAGACTAAACCACAGCGAATACTTATCCAGAGCCCGGAACGAAATTGGGATCGCTTGTTTTCAAGCCATCCAGATCATATGGCTGCAGGTGAAGCAGCTATTCAAGCCATCTATCCAGATGCTAGAAACCCATTCGCTTTTGAAGAGCTCTTGAAAGAAGAAGGTCTAGAACCTTGGCGCGTACGCGAGGTCTGGGTAATGTCTCATCACACTCCAGATCACTTTGTGGATGTAACAGAAACTTTCAATAAGAAAATTGCTGCACTGCAAGCCCATGTAAGTCAGACGGCGCATAATCCTGATTTAGAGAAAATGATTCGCGAGTGGGGCGAGCGAAATGCAAAATTAAATGGGTTAGCCGATGGCAGAGTTGCTGAAATATTTAGAGTAGTTTCTAGCGATTAATTAGCGAGCACTTGCACGTTCAATAGTAATTGCTTGGTTTGGAACGCCACCACCTGCTGGATTTGAATTATCAGATCCAAGTGCGGCTACCGCTTTCACAATATCTAAGCCTTTAATTACTCTGCCCCACAGTGTGTAATTTGGGCCGAGCTGTGAATTGTCATCATAAACAATAAAGAATTGGCTGCCATTCGTATTGGCCCCAGAGTTTGCCATTGCAACAGATCCTGCTGGATAAATATTTCCGGTTCCCGTAGGAAGATTCTCATCTGGAACTTGCCATGCCGGTCCACCTGAACCAGATGCAGTTGGATCGCCACATTGGAGAACAAAGATTCCTGAAGTTGTTATGCGATGACAAGGTGAATTATCAAAGTAACCCTTGTTCGCCAAGTAGCTCATGGAGATAACAGTAAGCGGTGCGTTAACACCATCTGCAGCAATCTGGATTTCACCGCAATTAGTCTTAAAAGTGATTGTTTTATTTACATGTGGTCTCTTAATTGAAGGAACTGGCAACCGCATCGGAGAGTGCCCAACAGCATTAGTATCTTTGCATTGAGCGAGAACTGATGAGGTCTGACTATCTTTCTTAATCTTCTTATTTTTTTCTGCGGCGGTTACGGGAGAAGTAGACAGAAAAGTAGCAATCAGCGCTGTAAGAATCACAACACTAGTTGAACGATTCACTTTAAATTACTCCCACTCAATAGTTCCTGGCGGTTTCGATGTTACATCTAAGACCACTCGATTTACCTCTCGAACTTCATTTGTAATTCGTGTTGAAATCTTCTCCAATACTTCGTATGGGATCCGACTCCAATCTGCAGTCATCGCATCTTCTGATGAAACTGGCCGAAGAACAATTGGATGACCATAAGTTCGGCCATCTCCTTGCACTCCAACACTTCTAACATCAGCCAATAAAACAACTGGACATTGCCAAATTATCCGATCTAAATCTGCATTACGCAATTCAATTCGGGCAATTGCATCAGCTTTTCGTAATATTCTAAGGTTATTCTCAGTCACTTCGCCAACTATTCGAATTGCAAGGCCCGGACCTGGGAATGGTTGACGCCAAATAATTTCCTCTGGAAGTCCCATTGATAATCCGGCATATCGAACTTCATCTTTGAAAAGTGTACGAAGTGGTTCGATTAATTTAAATTGTAAATCATCTGGCAGGCCACCAACGTTATGGTGCGATTTAATATTTGCTGCGCCTTCGCCACCACCAGATTCAACAACATCAGGATACAAAGTTCCTTGTACTAAGAAATCAATTGCTTCGGTTGCTGATATTTCCCGAGCAGCAGCTTCAAAAACTCGGATAAATTCGCTGCCGATTATCTTTCGCTTTGTTTCTGGATCAGTAACTCCTGCAAGTGCTTTTAAGAAGCGCTCTTTAGCATCGACAACTTTAAGAGTGATGCCAGTAGATGCAACAAAGTCGCGTTCTACTTGTTCTGCTTCGCCTTCGCGAAGTAACCCGTGATCAACAAAGACACAGGTGAGTTGTGAACCAACCGCTTTCTGCACAATTGCTGCAGCAACCGCAGAGTCAACGCCACCAGATAAGCCACAAAGCACTCGGCCGCTACCGACAAGAGCCTTAACTTTTTCAATTTCGGTTGCGACAATATTCTCAGAATTCCAAGTTGGTTTACAGCCGACGATATCTATCAACCAACGACGTAATACTTCTTGACCATTTTCCGAGTGCAGAACTTCGGGATGGAATTGCACGCCAGCAAATTTTGCATCACCACTTTCGAAAGCAACTATTGGCGTATCGACAGTTTGGGCTGTTGAGGTAAATCCAATTGGCGCTGTTGTAACGCTGTCACCATGGCTCATCCAAACGCTAAATTCTTTAGGCAGGCCTTCAAGTAATTTTGAATTTGAACTATGCGAAAGTGTGGTTCGACCAAATTCTGATCTGCCAGTTTGGGTTACAACTCCCCCAAGTGCTGATGCCATAACTTGAAATCCATAACAAATTCCAAAGATTGGAATTCCTGCCTCAAAAATCTTTGCATCTAGCGTTGGTGCGCCAGCTTCATAAACGCTTGCCGGGCCCCCAGATAAAATTATGGCACTCGGATTTTTTTCTAACATTTTTTCAATAGTCATCGATGATGGAACAATCTCGGAATAAACTTGGGCTTGGCGAACCCGGCGAGCAATCAACTGGGCATATTGCGCCCCAAAATCAACGACTAATACCAGCTCTTGAGTTTTGGTATTAGACACGATCGATAACAACTTCAACGCGCTGGAACTCTTTTAAATCTGAGTAACCAGATGTAGCCATCGCACGTCGTAGTGCACCAAACAAATTCATACTTCCATCAGCAAGGTGAGATGGGCCGACGAGTATCTCTTCTAGAGTTCCGACAGTGCCAACTTGAACTCTGTCACCACGAGGTAATTCTGTGTGGTGTGCTTCAGAACCCCAGTGCCAACCTTTGCCCGGTGATTCAACTGCTTTCGCAAGTGGCGAGCCCATCATCACAGCATCGGCGCCACAAGCAATTGCTTTTGCAATGTCGCCAGATTTTCCAACTGAGCCGTCGGCGATAACGTGAACGAAACGGCCACCAGATTCATCCATGTAATCACGACGAGCAGATGCGACTTCCGCAACTGCGGATGCCATTGGTACAGCGATTCCGAGTACCGAACGAGTTGTGTGTGCGGCACCACCACCAAACCCAACAAGTACACCAGCAGCACCAGCGCGCATTAAGTGAAGAGCGCCAGTACCAGTTGCACAACCACCAACAATTACCGGAACATCTAATTCGTAAATAAATTTCTTCAAGTTCAATGGCGCAATTTCAGTTGA
>QYQH01000003.1 GCA_007280395.1 Actinomycetales bacterium
AGATGTGACGGTCTCTTGGTATCAAGATATTGCTCGAGCCAAGATTGATGAACTTCGCAGCTCAGGCAAGAGCGTTGTCATTGTCGGAGGTACTGGTTTTTATATTAAAGCAATCTTGGATGATTTGAATTTTCCCGAGACTAATCCGAACGTAAGAGAAAAGTTAAATCAGGAAGCTGAAGAAATTGGCGGAGATGCAATGCATCAGAAGTTAGCCCAGTTAGATCCCGCAGCAAGCCTGGCAATTTCAAAAGAGAATGTGCGCCGCGTAGTTCGAGCCTTGGAAGTTATTGAGATTACCGGCAAACCTTTTACCGCGATTTTGCCGCGCGAAGATTCAACAAAATATCCAGATGCAATGCAATTTGGCCTTGCCATGGATCGTGAGAGTTTGGATATTCGAATAGATTCAAGAGTTAAAAAGATGTGGGATCTAGGTTTCGTAGATGAAGTTGAGACACTTATTAATGAAGGAATTCTCGAGGGTAAGACTGCTCAAGCCGCTATTGGATATGCCCAGATAATTCGAGTGAAGCACGGAGCTATGAGTGAAGCCGAGGCGATCGAAGATACCGCTCGTGCTACTAGGCAATATGCCCGCCGCCAAGAAACCTGGTTTAGTCGCGACCTGCGAATTACCTGGCTTAGCGCGACATCAAAGCTTTCGGAGCGCAAAGCCTCAGTCTTAGAGACTATTCTCAAATCATGATTGGTACTTACGGCCATGGCACTGAAAATGATTTCGTTTTACTTTTCGATCTCGAGAATAAGTTTGAAATAAACGCCGCTCAAGTTCAAGCAATTTGCGATCGTAAAACTGGCATTGGCTCTGATGGCTTTATTCGAATAGCCAAGGCGGATGGTAAATGGTTTATGGATTACCGCAACAGCGATGGCTCTATTGCGGAAATGTGTGGAAATGGAATTCGCGTTATGGCGAAGTACTTAATTGAACGGGGCCATCAACTTCCAGGAATATTTCCAATAAATACTCGTGATGGTATGAAATATTTATCAGTTCCTGAGAGCGGTGACATCACAGTAAATATGGGGCAGATTCGCGAGGTCTTTGGCGAAATTACTGCGACAACAAATGGCCATACCTGGACTGGTTACAACATCGATATGGGAAATCCACATGCAGTTGTATTTGTGGAAGATCTTGCTGAAGTCGGTGACCTATTAACGAGCCCAATTGTTGAACCAGCAGATGAATATCCAGATGGCGTAAATGTTGAATTTGTTCAATTTCTCGAAAATGGCGAGCTAAAGATGAGAGTTCACGAGAGAGGTGTTGGTGAAACCAAATCATGCGGAACTGGAACCTGCGCAGTTGCGCTAGCCGCTGCCCTATTTAAATCAAAAAAATTTCCTGCAAGCTGGATTATCAATCCACCTGGTGGTCGATTAAGCGTGGAGATCGATGCCCACAGCAATGCAATCCTTACTGGTCCTGCAGAATTGAAAGAAGATTTTGATTTGAGTAAATATTTGTGAGTAATGAAAAAATAGATTTAGATGCCTTATTGGCAGAATCAGCGCGGGTTGCAGCAGAATTTGATGCCGAAGAGAGCCGCGTCGAAGATTGGGAGAGCAATCAAGCAGATCTCCAAGATCGCCAAGCGCTTCGAAGAGTTTCTGGTCTTTCGACCGAACTCGAAGATATTTCTGACGCGGAATATCGCCAACTTCGATTAGAGAAAGTTGTCCTTGTCGGAGTTTGGACGGAAGGAACTTCGCAAGATGCCGAGAATTCCTTAAAGGAGTTAGCTGCGCTAGCCGAGACTGCAGGTTCTGAAGTTTTAGCCGGCTTGATTCAACGGCGAGATAAAGCGGATCCAGCTACATTTATCGGTTCTGGAAAAGTTGTAGAACTTCGAGAAGCAGTTGTGAATTCTGGCGCGGACACAGTCGTATGTGATGGCGAACTTTCACCGGCGCAACTTCGCAACCTAGAGGGAAAAGTGAAAGTTAAAGTTGTAGATCGCACTGCTTTGATCTTGGATATTTTTGCCCAACACGCAAAGAGTCGTGAGGGTAAGGCGCAAGTTGAATTAGCCCAGATGACATATTTACTTCCAAGACTTCGTGGTTGGGGTGATTCACTTTCTCGGCAATCCGGTGGTGCAAGTGGAATTGGCGGCCGTGGTCCTGGTGAAACAAAGATTGAAACTGATCGCCGCCGCATCAATGACAAGATGGCAAAGTTACGTCGCGATATCAAAGAGATGAAGGTTTCGCGTGACACAAAGCGCCAAGATCGCCGTCGCAACAACATTCCATCTGTAGCAATTGCGGGTTACACAAATGCCGGTAAATCTTCACTTATGAATCGGTTAACTGATGCAGGTGTATTAGTAGAGAATGCGCTCTTTGCAACGCTAGATCCAACAGTTCGCAAAACAACTTCATCCGATGGTCGTATCTACACCTTGTCGGACACCGTAGGTTTTGTTAGACACTTGCCGCACCAATTAATTGAAGCCTTTAAGTCAACGCTGGAAGAAGTATCAGAGTCAGACTTAATTGTGCACGTTGTAGATGGTTCCCACCCAGATCCACAAGAACAGATTCGTGCTGTCCGCGGTGTTATCAATGAAATCGGTGGGGGAGATATTCTTGAAATTATTGCAATAAATAAAGCAGATATTGCGCCACCTGAAAAGATCATGCAATTGTTACGCCAAGAACCAAATAGTTTTGCTTTCTCGGCTCGTACCGGATTTGGAATAGAAACTTTAGTTGCAGCGATTGAATCGTCACTTCCGCGCCCCAAGGTCGAAATAACTGCGGTAATACCTTTCAGCCGTGGGGATTTAGTTTCGGCAATTCATGAACGGGGCGAAATCTTCTCTGAAGATTATCTGCCAGAAGGAACTTCGATACATGCGCTAGTGGATGGATCACTTGCAAAAATAATTGAGGATTTATGATGAAAGAAAGAGTTATTGCATCCATTAAACGTGGCGAAGTAGTAATTCTTCCGCTCGAACACAGCTATGTGTATGCATGTGATGCATTTAGCCTTGCTGCCGTAAATCGATTACATCAGTTGCGCAACGACCCTGAAGGCGTTGCCGCACAAGTGATAATCGGAAAGGTAGAAACCCTCGCTGGATTAGCCCAGGGTTTAACGCCAGCAGTTAAAGATTTAGCACGAGAATTTTGGCCTGGGATGTTGACCTTAAAACTTCCGCAAAATCAATCGTTAAATTGGGATCTTGGTGACGGTGGCGCGCTAAATGAATTTGCCGTACGGGTGCCAAACCGGAGTGAAACTCTCGAAGTATTAAATGAAACTGGCCCACTCGCAATTGCATCAGCAACTTTTGCTGGTGGGAATCCGGTCACCCTGGCGCCAATTTCATCCGAGATGGAGTCGATTGATATTGGAGAACTCGAGGCCGGGCCACTTTCAACGGTGGTGGCCGCTGATGGGGAGAATCTGACGATTGTTCGTGTTGGGGCGGTCACATTTGAGGAGTTAAAGAAAGTCGCTTCTGCAATTGAACTTGCGAGCGAATAAGATTCGCCCATGACTGAAAAGAATAGCGAAGCGTTTTACGGCCCAGATTTCAATGCACTTCAGGCGCAAGATCCAGATATTGCTGCGGTGCTAATAAGTGAATTAGTGCGCCAACAGAAGAGCCTGCAATTGATTGCGAGTGAGAACTTCACTTCACCAGCAGTTCTTGCCACGATGGGTTCAACGCTTTCAAATAAATATGCCGAAGGGTATCCAGGCAAACGTTATTACGGTGGTTGTGAAGAGGTAGATAAAGTTGAATTGATCGGTATCGAACGCGCTAAATCTTTATTTGGCGCCGAACACGCAAACCTCCAACCACACTCAGGTGCAAGTGCAAACGTTGCGGTCTATCAAGCATTTACTAAACCAGGAGATACCGTTCTTGCGATGTCACTTCCACATGGTGGCCATTTAACTCACGGTTCTAAAGTTAACTTCTCTGGAAAATGGTTCAACGCAGTTTCTTACGGAGTTCGCAAAGAAGATGAGTTAATCGATTACAACGAACTTCGTGATACAGCAATTGCAAATAAGCCAAAGATGATTTGTGTTGGGGCAACTGCATATCCAAGTTTGATTGATTTTGCGACAGTTCGAAAAATTTGTGACGAAGTTGGAGCCATCATGTGGGTTGATGCCGCACACTTCATCGGCTTAGTTGCCGGTAAGGCGATTCCATCACCAGTTCCATTTGCTGATGTAGTCTCTTTTACAACGCATAAAGTTCTGCGTGGTCCCCGCGGTGGAATGATTCTTTCTAAAGCAGAGCATGCCGCGGCAATTGATAAAGCAATATTTCCAGGTATGCAAGGTGGTCCAATCATGAGCGCGGTAGCGGGCAAAGCTGTGGCGTTAAAGGAATGTGCAACTCCTGCTTATCAAGAGTATGCAAAGAGCGTAATTATTAATGCCAAAGCGCTTGCCGCAGGACTTGAAAAAGAGGGAATGCGCGCAGTATCTGGCGGTACGCAAACTCATTTAGCGCTAATTGATATTCGCTCAACCGGTATCAATGGCAAGATCGCCGACGAGCGTTGCGGAGAATCTGGCATTGTTCTTAATAAGAATGCGATTCCTTATGATCCAGAAACCCCTGCGGTAACAAGTGGAATTCGAGTTGGTACTGCGGCAACAACAACTCAGGGAATGGGCACTGCAGAAATGGCACAAATCGCCACGCTAATTGCCCGCGCAATTAAAGATGGCGGGGATGCAGGTAAAGCCGCTGCTATTCGCAGCGAAGTAAGCGCTCTGACTGCAAAATTTCCTATTTACGCGAGATAAGAATTAGGTAAAGCTGTGCGGGAATATCTCTTAACAATCGCGCTAGCCGCGGCGCTCTGTTATTTGGTAACGCCTTTCATAAAGATTTTAGCGATGCGTGCTGGTGCTTTTATAAATCTTCGCTCGCGTGATACCCACCTAGTTATTACACCGCGGTGGGGTGGAATCGGGATGTGGATTTCCATGTCTCTAACGCTCCTAGTTGTAAGTCATCTGCCACTTGTCGCAAAGTCTTTTGGACGCGAAGCAACTGGAATCTTTCTGGCTGGAACTTTTATCATGATCTTGGGCGCACTAGATGATATGTATGACTTAGATTCGATTACAAAGTTTGCAGGCCAAGCCGTGGCCGGCGGAATTTTATTACTTCATGGAGTCCAAATACTCTGGCTGCCAATAAATGGAATCTTTATTTTGCCGCCAAGTATTGGACAATTGCTAACAATCTTTTTCGTGATGGTTGTGATTAATGCTGTCAATTTTGTCGATGGCCTAGATGGACTTGCTACTGGAATAGTTGCAATCTGCGCAATGGCATTCTTCGGATTCTCTTACTTGCTAGCAGTTGTAAACGGTTTAAATCGCGCCGGTGCGCCATCGCTAATTACTGCGGTGATCATCGGTATTTGTATCGGTTTCTTGCCACATAACTATCATCCTGCTCGGATCTTTATGGGCGATTCCGGTGCTATGTTTTTGGGGCTCTTACTATCGGCGGCTGCTATCACTCTGACTGGTCAGATAGATTTAAATGCAATTACAAACCAAGGTTCTAGTTCGCCATTTCTCCCTTTACTACTGCCGTTTAGTATCCTAGCTATTCCATTAATTGATTTGGGAATGGCAGTTATTCGGCGGTTACGAGCTGGTCGTTCGCCATTTGCAGCAGATAAAGAGCATTTACATCACAAGTTGCTTTCTATGGGAAATTCACATCGAAGGACTTCTGCAATTCTTTATTCCTGGACTGCAATGTTCGCCTTTCCAACCACAATCGCAGCCTTTGCACCGTTGTGGCTGGCTTTACTTATAGGCTTGTTAATATTGATTTTCTCACTCGTTCTCCTTACAAATTGGCCGAATAGGAATAAGCAGCTAATAAAAGTAGGATAAATGCCTGCTCGCTCGGAGGATAGAAAGGTAGATATTTTGAATAAAGATGGAAAAATAACCACCCTTTTCTATATGTTGGGCTTTTTATTAGCTGGAGTTTTAATTTGGGGTGCAATTGGTTGGGGTATTGATAACTGGCTTGGGCACAATAATTATTTCTTAATAGGTGGTGTTGTTTTAGGTATTGGATCCTCGCTCTATCTAGCTTGGTTACGATTTGGGCGTAAGTAGGAAATAAGTGGCCGATTCAGTCGAAATTAATTTAGGTAAAGGCGCTGTGTATCCAGCTCTTGTTGTTGGCGTTATCGGCTCTGTGATTGCTCTTCTAATAAAGGGAAAATCTGGGTTAATAGCTGGGGGATTTGCACTTCTGATCGTTTTTATTTTCTTCATTATTCATCTAATAATTTCGAAAATTTCAAATAATTTGGATCCAATTGCCGTAATGGGCCTCGCCTTATTCTCCTATTTTTCCAAGGTATTAATATTAGGAGTATTTCTATTAGTAATTGTAAATAAAATCTCGATTGAAAATTTAGATCGACCAAGTTTTGGCGCTATTGCGATTGCCGTGACCGTGGCTTGGCTAGGGGGAGAAGTCCGAGCATTTCTTAAATTGAAATTGCATATGCCGCTGCCAAAGAAAAAAAATTAAAAGAATTTAAGGAATAGAGAAGCTAAATGTCGACCAGCGAAGAGAGTGCATTTTGGACAATTCTCTCTTATTTAATTGCTGGCTTACTTTTGTGGTGCGGTATTGGGTTGCTAGTAGATCACTTTCTAAAAACTAATTTCTTCGTTCTTATCGGCATGGCTATCGGGCTTGCCTCAAGCCTCTACTTGATCTGGGTGCGATTTATTCGCATAGATTCCAATAAATAAGGAGCCGACTTTGGATTTGGCGTTTTCTAGCCCATCCCATAGGGTAAGCGGAGCGCATTTCCCCGTGCCGCTAATAATTTGAGATCCTACGAGGAGTTAGATTTTGTCCACATTGCTACAAATGGCACAACCGGGGTTTGAACCACCGGGTAGTGGGGACTTTATTTTCACTCCAATCTTCGGAAATAGCATTCTGGCTACTAAGCCCGTACTTCTACTATTTTTCTCAGTAATCCTAATTTCAGCTTTCTTTATAGTTTCATCTAGAAAAGCTGCCGTAGTGCCATCGAAGTTACAGTTTGCTGGCGAATCAATCTATAGCTTTGTTAGAGATGGCATCGGGAGAGATGTAATTGGCCATGAATTTCAACGTTTTGTGCCATTTCTATTTACAATCTTTACCTTTATTCTTACCAATAACCTTTTCGGAATCATTCCATTTATGCAATTCCCAACGATGTCTCACATTGGTTTCCCAGTTTCAATCACAATCTTTGTCTACTTGGTTTACCACTATGTTGCTATTAAGAAGCATGGGCTCGGGAAATATTTGAAAGATATGTGCTTCATGCCAGGTATTCCTAAGCCAATGTATGTCTTATTGGCTCCGCTTGAGTTCCTAACTTATTTTGCGATTCGACCACTGACCCTAGCTATGCGGTTATTTGGAAATATGTTCGCTGGCCACCTTCTCTTAATGCTCTTTACTTTGGGCGGCGAATATTTGTTGGGAAGCGCTTGGGTCATTAAGATTTTTAGTGCAATATCTTTTAGTTTGGCAATTGGTTTAAGTTTCTTTGAAATGGGAATTCAGTGTCTACAGGCGTATATCTTTACGCTTCTTGTAGCGCTGTATATCGCTGGCGCGCTGGCGGATGAGCACTAAAAATAGATTTGACCTGACACCGGTCTGGTCAATAGTTGAAAGGGAATAGATTATGACAGGCACACTTAGCATCGTGGGCTTTGGTCTTTCGACCATCGGTCCAGGTACTGCAACTGGTTTAATTTTCGCGGCATACATCAGTGGTGTAGCTCGCCAACCAGAAGCTCGCAGCATCTTGCAACCAATTGCTTTCCTTGGATTCGCTCTTGCTGAAGCTTTGGCAATCTTTGGTTTAGTTCTAGCTTTCGTTCTCAAGTAGGAATAACTCCAATAAGTTACGGGGCAAAATAACCAATGAGTAAATTACTTTTAATCAGAGCAGCAGCCGAAGGATCACCGAGCCCGGTAATCCCAAATGTTGCTGAGATAATTATTGGATTAATTGCATTTTCAATTCTATTTATCTTGTTGCGGACCAAGGCTGTCCCAAAGTTTGAGAAGGCTTACACCGACCGGACAGATGCAATTCAAGGCGGGCTAGAACGCGCTGAAGTTGCACAACGTGAAGCTGAAATTGCACTCAAAAAATATAGCGAACAGTTAAGTGATGCACGTGGTGAGGCAGCAAAGATTCGGGAAGATGCCAGAGCCCAAGGTGCGGCAATAATTGAAGAACTTCGCACTAAAGCTCAAGAAGAGTCAGCGCGTATTACTGCAGCTGCAGTAGCCGAAATTGAAGCCGAACGTCAACAGGCTTTGAATTCACTTCGCAATGAGGTTGGCACGCTTGCAACAGATTTAGCATCAAAAATCGTTGGCGAAGCGCTAGACGATCAAGTTCGCCAATCAAGAATTGTTGATCGCTTCTTATCCGATATGGAGAAGAGTAAGTAATGATTATTCTCGGTGGTAGCAGCAGGCAATCGCTCGCACTTTTGCGTGTCGATTTAGATGAGAAACTCAAAAATCTCACCAGTGCAGATTGCGCCACCCTTTCTGATGAGCTCTTTCATATCTGGA
>QYQH01000048.1 GCA_007280395.1 Actinomycetales bacterium
ATCAACACAGTATTGATATTTTTTCTTCGATTAACTCTTTATCTTAATTGCCTCAGGATCGTATAGCGGCTCTTGTTGTACGGTTGCTGATTTAATTATCCCGAACATTTCAATATCAACTTTGGTACCAATTTTCGTATTTTCAACAGGTAAATAGGCATAAGCAATTGCCTTATTTATGGAGTAACCCTGGCCGGCAGACTTTACTCGGCCGATAACTCTGTTATTTATGAGAATAGGTTCATTACCCATTGGAACATCCTTTATATTCTCTAAGGTTAAGGCAGTTAATTTTCGGGTTAAGTTCTCATTTGCATTTAATAGAGCGGCTCTCCCAACGAAATTCTCTTTCTTCAAGGAGACGGCAAAACCCAATCCTGCCTCATAAGGATTGGTCTCGCTGTTTATCTCACCAGCCCAAGCGCGATATCCCTTTTCCAGTCTTAAAGATTCAATCGCCCGATACCCGCACGGACGCAACCCAAACTCTTCCCCAGCGCTAATCAGTTCGGACCAGACTTGTAGAGCATCCGCTCTCGATATGTACAACTCCCAACCTAGTTCACCTACATAAGTGATACGTGTCGCACGAACTTCGATGCCCGCAATTTTCAATATTTTAGAACTCATGAATGTAAATGCTTCATTTGAGAGATCTGAATCAGTTAATTTACTTAAAATCTTCCTTGCATTTGGTCCCCAGATTCCAAAACAGGCCAAATCTACGCTCAAATCTCTTATTTTGATCTTGTTATATCCCAATTGTCTACACATCTTTTCAAGCCAGCCTATATCGTGATTTAGGAAAGCAGTTCCAGTTACGATAAAGAATTTATCATCTGCTACTTGAGTGACTGTGTAATCAGATTCAATTCCACCGCGCGAATTTAGAGCCTGAGTATAAATAGTCCGGCCAATACCCCGAACTACGTTATTTGCGCAAATTGAGTTTAAGAACTGTGCAGAATTTAAACCGCTAACTTCAATTTTGGCGAAACTTGATTCATCAAACAGCCCAGCTGTATTTCGCGCTGCAAAATGTTCTAAGGCAACTGCTGGATGCCAATTCTTTCCGACCCAACCATTTGGGCGATTACTTTCATCAAGATTGGATGTCGCTTGATCATGATAATAATTGACTCGTTCCCATGCAGCTTTCTCGCCGAATACTGCGTGATTCGCTTTATGCCAATTATAAATTGGAGACATATTTTCACCTCTAGCACTTTCACGTTCCTCACCCGGATAATGAATGTCGTAGTAGGCCTCATAATTTTCCGTTACCCGTTCAAGAGTAAATTTTGGTGATTCGTATGCCGAAGCAAAACGTTTGATATCCATATGCCATAAATCCATTGTTGGTTCGCCCGCAACAATCCACTCGGCTACAACTTTGCCAATTCCGCCTGCTCCCGCGATTCCGTGAGCACAAAATCCAGCAGCGACATAGAAGCCACCTACTGATGTTTCACCTAAACAAAATTCATTATCTGGGGTGAACCCTTCTGGGCCATTAATGAAATTTTTAACGCCAATCTCCCCCATAATCGGTACGCGATTCGCAGCGTTAATTGCAATATTTTCAAAGCGATCCCAATCTGGATTAAGTAGCTTTGCATTGAAATCAGCAGGTATGTCGTCGAAAGAATCGTGACTTGTCTGCCAAGCCTTAGAATTACGTTCATATCCGCCCATTAAGAGACCTTTAACTTCTTGTCGGAAATAAATTAAATTATCTGGATCTCGAAGTGATGGAAGCATCGGTGAATTATCTGGTAGAAAGTTCTCAGTTATTAAATATTGATGGCTCATTGGAATAATTGGGATTCGAACACCAAGCATTCGACCAATTTCTGCGGCAAACATGCCACCGCAGTTGACAACAATTTCACATTCAATCTCGCCCTTATCGGTCAAAATTGAATTAATCTGATTGTTCTTAGCCTTTATCTGCAAAACTCGAGTGTTGGTCAAGATCTTGACTCCACCCCTTCGAGCTCCGCTTGCAAGGGCATGCGTTAATTGTGAGGGATCGACTTGGCCATCAGTTGCCATATAGCATCCACCAATAATTCCTTCAGTGTTAATTAGTGGAAAAAGATCTGCAATCTCTTTAACGCCAATCTCTCTTAGGTCTAACCCAAAAGTTTTTGACCACCCAATTTGGCGGCGGATCTCCGCCATGCGCTCTTTTGTTGAAGCAATCTTTATGCTTCCGCATTCTCGCCAACTTGCGGGAGTTTCAGTCATCTCTAACTTTCTATAGAGATCAACAGAATGCATATTCATTTTTGTCAGAGTTGGATCGGCTCGCAACTGCCCGACTAGTCCTGCGGAGTGAAAGGTTGATCCACTGGTCAAATCTGAACGATCTAAAAGAAGTACGTCGCGCTCTCCGAGTTGAGCAAGATGATAAGCAACTGATGCGCCACCAACGCCACCGCCAATAATTACAATCTTTGCACGCTGCGGAAGTTCTTGTGCCGACACCCAGCAACTGTATCCTTTCTCGATGAGCAGTTCCACTAATGACTTTGATGAAATTCTTAATTTAGTACCGAGGTTGCAAACGCGGATTTCCGTCACTGAATTATCGGGTGGACTGACAAATAGAAATCTCAAGATTACAACTCCTACCGGGAATTATGTTGCTCGAATCTCCAGCAATAAATCCGCTCTGCTATCAATTGACCGACAATCTGAATATGAAAATTCCAAGATTGCAGCTAGCGCTGGCATCGGTGCAGAAGTTTACGATTTCCTGCCCGAGTTTGGATTATTGGTAATTGGGTATATCGAAGGAAAGACTTTTGGCGCTGATGATGTCGGAAAGAATTTGAAATCAATTGCTGAAAGTTGTAAAACTCTACATTCTTCAGCGCCATTTGTTAGCAATTTTGATATGTTTGTAATACAACAGAGGTATCAAAATTTAGTGAAAAGTAGTGGATTTAGATTCCCCAAGAATTATCACAATTACGCAGATCATATTATGCAAATGAAACGTGCTTTTGCGGTGCTAGATGAGAGCAAAGTCCCATGTAACAATGATTTACTACCAGCAAATTTTATTGATGATGGCGAGCGAATTCGGCTAATTGATTATGAGTATTCTGGAAATAATGATGCCTGTTTTGAGTTAGGTAACATTTGGAGTGAAGCAAAATTACCAAGGCAGGCTCTAGATGATTTAGTGAGCGCTTACTACGGCGGAATCAGGCCAGAGAAAATTGCTAGGGCGTGGCTGTTTGCACTCCTAGCTAAATATGGGTGGACACTTTGGGCCTCAATTCAAAGTTCGATTTCCAACTTAGATTTTGATTTTTGGAGTTGGGGCGCAGAGAAGTATGAAGGCGCTCAGAAGAGCGTTGCTAGTAAAGAATTTGAAAAGGCGCTCATTGAAGTTACTAGAAAATCTTAATTACCTTACTAAATATCATTGAGAATTAAGCGTCAATCCGATCGCGAGCAATATCAGCAGTTGAAATAAATTCTTTACGAGGTGCGACCTCGTTGCCCATAAGCAGTTCGAACATTGATTCTGCGGCGCTGGCATCTTTCATTGTGATTCGACGTAGGGTGCGGTGCGCAGGATCCATTGTGGTCTCGCGAAGTTGATCTGCATCCATCTCGCCCAAACCCTTATAACGTTGGATTGGTTCTTTCCAACGCTTGCCCGCTTTAGTCAAACTTGCAGTCAACTTCTTCATCTCATCATCGGAATATGTGTAATGAACTTCTCCGCGTTTTCCGCCAACTACTTCAATGCGGTGTAATGGTGGCATTGCGGCAAATACTCGACCATCTTCGATAAGTGGACGCATATAACGCGAAAGCAGAGTCAGAAGCAGACAACGAATATGTGCGCCATCGACATCAGCATCTGACATCAAAATTATGCGGCCATATCTGGTGTCATCAAGAGTGAAGGAACGACCGGAACCGGCGCCAATTACTTGAATGATTGAGGCGCATTCGTTGTTCTCAAGCATCTGGGAAAGTGAGGCTTTCTGAACGTTCAAAATCTTTCCACGAATCGGCAGAATTGCTTGAAATTCTGAGTTACGAGCCGCCTTTGCGGTGCCAAGTGCAGAATCGCCTTCGACGATATAGAGCTCTGTACGATCGGTGTCATCTGATCGACAATCTGAAAGCTTTGTTGGAAGTGAAGAACTTTCAAGAGCATTCTTACGACGTTGAATATCTTTGTGGGCTCGTGCAGAGATGCGAGTACGAGCTGCACTGGCAACCTTTTCAAGGGCCATTTTGCCAGTAGCTTTATCAATTCGCTTAGTCGTGGCGAAGAACTTCTTCATCTCTTCTGCGACTACTGCAGTAACAATCTTGGTCGCCGCGGCAGTTCCTAATACTTCTTTGGTCTGACCTTCAAATTGTGGTTCTGACATTCGCACGGTTACTACAGAGGTAAGGCCTTCAAGAACATCATCTTTAATTACATCTGCTTCATTGTTCTTTATCGTCTTTGTAGCGCGAAGGGCATCATTAAAAGCTTTGGTAATTGCGCGCTCGAAACCTAGTACATGGGTTCCACCCTTTGGAGTTGAAATAATATTTACAAAGCTCGACATAGTGTTGTCGTACTCATTGCCCCATTGCAGAGCAATATCGACGCCCATCTCGCGATTAACTTCAGTAGGCATCATGTGTCCTTTTTCATCTAGGACAGGAACTGTTTCGGTGTACTCTCCAGATCCAGTTAATCGAATAACTTCACCGATTGGTTCATCAGGGCGAAGGAATGAACAGAACTCTGAAATTCCACCTTTATGGAAGAAAGTTTCAGAACTCTTTGTCTTACCCCGATTGTCATTAACGATAAGTGTTAAGCCAGGAACAAGGTAAGAAGTTTGACGTGCGCGAGCGTGAATATCTGCAATTGCGAGCTCGGCCTCTTTTAAGAAAATCTGACGATCAGCCCACCATTTAATTCTTGTGCCCGTTACTTTTACATTTACTTTTCCAATAACGCGAAGTCCAGAACTTTCACTAAAGGAAGCCTTCGGTCCATCACCATCAAAGATTCCAGCATTACCGCGTTGGAATGACATCCAATAAATTTTTCCGTTACGGTCAACTTCGACATCGAGGCGAGCGGCGAGAGCATTTACAACCGATGCACCAACGCCGTGCAGTCCACCGGATGCGGCATACGATCCGCCACCAAATTTTCCGCCGGCATGCAACTTAGTCATAACAACTTCAACACCAGTAAGACCGGTCTTCGGCTCTTTATCTACTGGAATCCCACGACCATCATCATGAACTTCAACTGAACCATCTGATTCCAAATTAATTTCAATATTTTTGCAATGTCCGGCAAGTGCTTCATCTACTGAGTTATCAATAATTTCCCAGAGACAATGCATGAGTCCGCGAGTATCAGTTGTTCCGATATACATTCCGGGGCGTTTGCGAACTGCATCGAGGCCATCTAATACGGCGAGATCTTTAGCGTTATAGCCATTTTCTGTTGTTGATGCAAGATCATCGGTAGCCACGGAGATGAAGGTTATCTTGTGAAGGGCAAGAATCGTGGTTGATTGCAACCTCTTTGCAGAAAAATATTAATTCAGGGCATTTACCGGAAATTATCTGGGATTTATGACACGCCCGAGCGTGAATTTACCTATTTTAACGAGCGGGGAATAAACCTTTCGTGGTTTGATGTTCCCCTACAGAAGAGCAAGTACTAGCAATCAAAGGAGCGAGATGACCGAGCAGATGATTTTCGAAACCACACCGCTCAACGCTGTCGATCGTTGCGATCGCTGCGGTGCCCAGGCATACGTACGTGCAGTAATGCTAAGTGGTGGCGAGCTCTTGTTCTGCGGACATCATGCGAAGGAATACGCTGAAAAGCTAAAGCCTGTAGTTAGAGTAATTCAAGATGAAACCGACAAGCTAACTGCGGTCTCATCTAACGCTAACTAATTAAATATTTAGCTCTTAATCTAGATAATCGCGAAGTACTTGTGAACGCGATGGGTGACGAAGTTTTGACATCGTCTTTGATTCAATTTGGCGGATCCGCTCGCGTGTAACGCTGTAAACCTTACCAATTTCATCCAAAGTTTTTGGTTGGCCATCGGTTAAGCCAAAGCGCATTTTCACTACGCCGGCTTCACGTTCGGACAAAGTACCAAGTACTGAATGCAGTTGCTCTTGAAGTAGCGTGAATGAAACTGCATCGGCAGGAACGATCGCTTCAGAGTCTTCAATCAAATCTCCGAATTCCGAGTCGCCCTCTTCGCCAAGTGGAGTGTGAAGTGAAATTGGCTCGCGGCCATACTTCTGGACTTCAACAACTTTCTCTGGCGTCATATCAAGTTCTTTAGCAAGCTCTTCTGGTGTCGGTTCGCGACCAAGGTCTTGAAGCATCTGGCGTTGAACACGCGCAAGTTTGTTAATGACTTCAACCATGTGAACCGGAATACGAATTGTACGAGCCTGGTCAGCCATCGCACGAGTAATTGCTTGGCGAATCCACCAGGTTGCATATGTCGAAAACTTGTAACCCTTTGTGTAGTCGAACTTTTCAACTGCGCGAATCAAACCGAGGTTTCCCTCTTGAATTAGATCCAAGAACAACATACCGCGGCCGGTGTAACGCTTTGCAAGGGAGACCACAAGTCGAAGGTTCGCCTCAAGTAAGTGATTCTTAGCGCGCTTGCCATCGAGAACTAATTGCTCAAGCTCGCGCTTGTACTTCTTATCAATCTTCTTCTCGTGCTTAATGATTTCTTCAGCAAATAGCCCTGCTTCCACGCGAAGTGAAAGATCTACCTCCATTTCGGCGTTAAGAAGTGGAACACGTCCAATCAGCTTTAAATAATCCTTAACTGGGTCGGCTGTTGCACCTGCAGTTAGAACTGTTTGAACTGGGGCATCATCTTCTTCAGAGTCTTTGATGGTGAAAGCATTTGCTTCGTTCTGAGATTCTTCAGCGACGTTAACGACGCGAATCTCATTCTCTTTCTCATCTTCAATAATCTCTTTAACTTCTTCAACAAGAGTTTCAAGATCCTCCAGTTCAACTTCTTCTAATTCAACTTCTTCGCCATCAATCTTTGTGATGATTGGCTTACCTGACTTGCCAACAACAGGGGCTTTAACACCAAGTGCCGCAAGGCGCTTGGCTTCAAGTTCAGCCTTCGTTGGAAATAGCATCTTGCCAGAGGCTTTAGGTGCGGCCTTCTCTCCAGATTTAGATGCAGATTTAGTTGCTGCGCCTAGTTTTTGTGCCTCTAGCTCTGCTTTAGTTGGAAAGCGGCGAGAACCGACGGACTTCTTTGCAATCTTTTTTACTGCAGCTTTCTTTATACTTTTCTTACCAGCAGTTTTCTTTGCAATAACTTTTTTAGTCGCTGTTTTTTTCACTGTCTTCTTACTATTGGCGCCATTTTTTTGCGCACGAATTCCAGCCACAATTCATCCTTTGGTTTGCATTTTTTTGCTGGGCCTCTGATCGGACCAGCGAAACTTGCTTGGCCATATTATAAATTGTCCACAGGCATTTATGCACATCCGAGAAGGCTAAACGCGCCAAAAATTAGCGGTTCGAGTTTCCCGTTACCCCGATTGCGAGCGCATCTCGAAGGACGCTTCCGACGGTTTCAACCTCAATTAGGAAGCCGTCATGGCCAAAAGGCGATGAAATCGTGACTAGCGGCAGCGCGGTCGGGGTTAATTCGACAATCTCTTCCTGAAGTCTGGGCCAGAAGAGGCGATCTGAGTCAATAGATATGACAACTACTGGGATCTTGATTGTGCCAAGGGCTTCTGCCACACCCCCGCGGTCGCGGCCAACATCATGGGAGTTCATGGCCTCGGTAAGAGCGATGTAGGTGTTGGCATCAAATCGCTTTGCCAACTTGGCTGCTTGATGATCCAAATATGACTCGACGGCATAACGTCCAGTGTCATCGCCCTGAAGTTCGCGGCCAAAGCGCACATCCATCTCAGTTTCGGTGCGATATGTCAGATGGGCAATTCGACGTGCGATACCCATGCCCTCTGTTGGACCTTGTTCTTGGTCGTAATAATCTCCGCCGTTGAAATGCGGATCCGATTTAATCGCTCGAATTTGAATTGAAGCTGCTCCAATTTGATCGCCAGTGGCAACAGCAGATGATCCAATCGTGCAAATTGCATTAACGCGGTTCGGGTGGGCAATCGCCCATTCAAGTGCGCGCATTCCACCAAGTGATGGACCGACAGCCAGAATGTAATGTGAAATTCCCAGGGAATCTGTTAACGCAAGTTCTCCAGCAACCATGTCACGAACACTTACGGTTGGAAATCTAGAGCCCCAACGTTTTCCATCAGGTGCAATCCAAGACGGTCCCGTACTCCCCTGGCATCCGCCAATAACATTTGGGCAGATGATGAAATATTTATCTGAATCAAGTGGCAGTCCTGGGCCAACCATAGAAGGCCACCAACCAGGAACATCAGACCAGCCAGTCATTGCATGATTAACTAAAACTGCATTATCGCCAGCTGAATTTAACTTGCCCCATGTTTGATACGCGATTGTTGTGTCAAGAAGTCTCTCGCCAGATTCAAGTTCTAAATCACCTATTTTTAGAAATTGGCGATCACCAGGGTCGTGGGAATCAAGCCACGCCCCAGTGATATGGCAATTACAACCGCTCTCCATGGGATTAGTTTCGCAGATTAATTATTGTGCTGCGGCGAAACCATCGGTGATATCAGCCTTAATATCTTCGATGTTTTCGATACCAACAGAGAGGCGAATCAAACCAGGTGTAACACCTGCAGTTAACTGCTCTGCTGGGCTGAGTTGTGAGTGCGTTGTTGATGCTGGATGAATAACCAGCGAACGAACATCACCAATATTGGCAACGTGTGAGTGCAACTTAAGCGCCTCCACAAACTTCTTACCCGATTCAATTCCACCCTTGATTTCAAAGGATAAAACCGAGCCAGAACCAGTTGGCGCATACTTTGTTGCCAACTTGTGCCAAGGTGAAGATGGAAGTGATGCGTAGTTAACCTTCTCAACTTGTGGTTGCTTCTCTAGCCAAGCCGCTAGCGCTTTTGCATTTGATAAGTGGCGCTCGATACGAAGCGATAGGGTTTCGAGTCCTTGAGCCAACAGCCAAGCATTAAATGGGCTTACTGCGGCGCCAATATCGCGAAGCAGAGTTAGGCGAATCTTGAAGATGTAGGAAAGGTTTGCACCAAATGCGGAACCGACGCCAAGAGCATCTGCATAAACCAAACCATGGTAGCTAGGGTCTGGTTGATTGAAGCCTGGGAAGCGATCCTTGTGTTGCGCATAATCAAACTTGCCGGCATCAACAATTGCGCCAACAATAGAAGTTCCGTGGCCTGATAAGAATTTAGTTGCAGAGTGAACTACAACATCTGCGCCATATTCGATTGGGCGAATTGTGTATGGAGTTGCAACAGTGTTATCAACGATTAGTGGAACACCATTCTTATGTGCAACCTTCGCAATAGCTTCGATATCTAGAATGTCATTCTTTGGATTGGCAATAGTTTCACCGAAGAACGCCTTGGTATTTGGCTTTACTGCTGCTTGCCAAGATTCTGGATCATCAGGGTTATCGACGAAAGTTACTTCGATACCGAACTTTGGAAGTGTGTAGTGGAACAAGTTATAAGTTCCACCGTAAAGACTTGGTGAAGAAACTATGTGATCGCCAGCTTCGGCAACATTCAAGACTGCAAATGAAGTTGCTGCCGAACCAGATGAAACAAGAAGCGCTGCGACTCCACCTTCGAGTGAAGCGATACGTTGTTCAACTGCATCTTGAGTTGGGTTCATGATTCGGGTATAGATATTTCCAAGTTCTGCTAGACCAAATAGATCTGCTGCATGCTTGGTGTCACGGAATTGGTATGCCGTTGTTTGATAAATCGGAAGTGCGCGTGCGCCAGTTGTTGGATCAGGAACCTGACCGGCATGAACTTGGCGGGTTTCAAATGATGCTTTATCTAATGAAAATGACATTACAGACCTCCCAGAAATTAAGGGGGTAGCGTTTTTTATTCGTTACCCACGCTTGCCAATTGCAATTTGCAACTGACCTGGTCTTCACCCGGAGCACCCCACCGTGGTGGAGGGTTGCCGTCCAGTAAGCCGGGGCTAAAACCTGGAACTCGTGACCTTGGCGAAATTGTAAATAACTTAAGTTGCAATGTCTAATTGGTCTAATTGGTCTAATTGCTAATTATTTGCAAGAGCCTCGATGAAGCTGGCCAGCACGCCCGAATATTGATCGAACTTTGGGCCAGGGCTCAACTGCTCATCAACCAAAAGGTCGGCCCGATTTTCGAGCATGATTGAACGCACCCTTGGTTCGGTGCCATAGAACTTGAGCGGTACGTAGGTTCCTGCATAAGGCTGATTGAAAACCACAGGACCAAAGGCAGAGAAGTGAGCACTGGCTAATTGGGAGAGTTCTGGTGGCGTATGGAATTCATCGGTACCGATACAAACTGGTGGGCGCTGCTGTCCATGATTGACGGCATTTATATGTTGTTCAACTCGGTAAGAATGGAAATCAATAATCGTAACCTGACCAAATTCTCCAAATTCACGCAATTTAGACTCAACTAGATCAGTGAAAGCTTTGGCGTAAGGATCAAAATAAGCTGCGATTAATTGGGAGCCATCGAAATCTGCTCTCCGTAGTTGGGCTCCAGTAGAACTCTTTAAATAAACCGCACCCATTCCGACTTTATTCATTACCTCGCGCTCATCACGAAAGCGTTCAGGATCAATAACAAACCTGGAAAATTTATTTATAAATAGGGTTGGTGGGTTTGCAATATTAGCTGTCGCATGTAGAACTAATTCAGCAGTAAGTGAATCGGTCATCGAATCTAATTCAGCTTCAAGTTGCGCATCTGAAAGCAGAATTTCGCTTCGGATCTCCGGCGGTATAAAACGTGATGAATGTGGAACGTGGATAATTAAATGTGAATTTGGTTCACCAGGAATTATTTCAAAATTACTTGCCACTAAAGGCGACCTGCTTCGTGAACTCGTTTAAGAAATTCCTTAGTTTCAGGCTGTTGTGGCGCTTCTAGAATCTGGGTTGGTGTTCCCCATTCCAAAATCTTGCCACGGTGCAAGAAGCAAACCTCATCTGCAACCTGTTTCGCAAAGCCCATTTCATGAGTTGCTAAAACCATGGTCATTCCCTCAATTTTCAAATCTCTTACCGTTGATAAAACTTCATTTACTAGAACTGGATCTAGCGCCGAGGTAATTTCATCGAGCAGAAGCAAACGAGGAGCAACTGCGATAGAGCGGATTATCGCTACGCGTTGTTGCTGTCCCCCACTAAGGCGATCTGGATAATCTTCGGCCTTATCGTGCAAACCAAAGCGATCCAATAACTTATTAGCGTTCTCGCGGGCGTCCTCTTTAGAAATCCCCTGGACTTTCATCGGAGCCAAAGTGATGTTATCGATGACTCTCATATGTGGAAATAGATTGAAAGATTGAAAGACGATACCCAATTTGCGGCGCACTTTATCTACATCGGCATCGACTGCAGTTATATCTTCACCGTCTAGTTCAATTGAACCGTCATCGATTTGATCTAAGAGGTTTATGCAACGAAGGAGCGTTGATTTTCCAGAACCCGAGGAACCAATAAAAACGGTAGCGGTGTGGACTGGAACGCTAAAGGAAATATCTTCAAGGACAACTTCAGAGCCATAGGACTTACGTACCTGGTTAACTTTCAATACTGGTTGGGTCATGCAACACCTGTTGCATTCTGGCGCTCGATTGAGCGGCGCAAAGTTCGATCCGTAAATCTGGTAAGCGGAATTGTTACAAGTAAAAAGATAATTGCGGCCATTACATATGGCGTGTAGTTAAAGCTACGGCTGCTTGCAATTTGTGCCGCACGAACTGCATCCGTCACACCGAGAATCGAAACCAACCCCGTATCTTTAATTAGAGCAACTAGATCATTTAATAGCGGTGGTGTTACTCGGCGAAAGGCTTGTGGAAGAACTACATAGCGCAGGCTCTGGAAATGGCTTAGCCCCAGAGATCTGGCGGCCGCTCTCTGGCTTGGATGAATCGTCAAAATTCCACTTCGGATAACTTCGGCGACATAAGCAGTGTAAGTAATTACAACCGCAAGTGTTCCTAAAATTAAAACGTTATTTGTTAGGCCCTTAATTCTAAGCGCCGGAATTCCAAAACCAACTAGCAACAAGACGAGCAACATCGGAATCCCACGAAAGACATCTACATAAACTGTGGCCAGAATTCGAAATGGCGCTAACGCTGGCGACCTTGAAGTCCTAATTAAGGCGATGCTCAATCCAAAAATTCCAACACAAGTTGATGCAATTAAAGTTAGCGAAACGTTTGTGCCAAAGCCGAGAATTATCTTTGGTAATACTTCGACGCCATAAGCCCAGGCAAAAAATGTATCTGATAGCGATTTCCAACCGGGCGAGGTAACGGCAACTAGTGCCAATCCACCGATTACAACAATGCTAGAAAGAATGGCAATCGCGGCATTTCTACGATTGCGAGCCTTACGTGCAGCCCTGCGATCTATCTCTAATTGGCTCGGCTTCCATTCACCGCCAAAGTTATAGGGCGCCGCACCTGAATCAGATTCAGATTGACGCCCTAGTTCATTACTCATATTAGGTTGGAGATTACTTTAAGAGGGGTGCTCCTGCAGCAGAAGTTAGCCACTTATTTGTGATCTTTTCTAACTCCCCGCTCTTACGGACCGCTTCAAGAGCGTTAGTCACGCAGCTTGTAATTGGGTTGTCCTTGGAAAGCAGAAGTCCGGCACCTTCGTCGGCTGAACTTGAATTCTCAAGTTGACCAACAATGATTCCATTCTTGATTTCTGCAGCAGATAGATAAAAAGCAGTTGGAAGATCAACTACGAAGCCATCAATCTGACCATTCTTTAGAGCGGCAACACCAGCAGCGTTGTCGTTGAAAACTTGAGCCTTTAGGCCAAGTACATTTTCAACTGCATCAAGTGAAGTCGTTCCGACGGCAGCACCAATCTTTGGATTTGCTGCCTTAACGTCAGCGATTGATTTTGCGCCAGCAATCTTGCTTCCCTTGAAGGAGACGATTGATTGATTTGACTTGTAATAAGAGGATGAGAAGTCAACAACCTTTGCGCGTTCAGCAGTGATTGAGTATTGCTGAATGTTGAAGTCGAAAGTCTTTGGTCCTGGAGCGATTGCGCCATCAAATGTGGTGCGAATCCATTTTACATTTTCGCTCTTGTAACCAAGTTCAGTTGCGACTGCGTAAGCAACAGCGGCTTCAAAACCTTCGCCAGATTCTGGCTTATCATTCAAAACCCATGGTGAATATGCAGGTTCGCCAGTAGCAATAGTTAGAACTTTTGGAGTAACAGTTGAAAGTGCGCCAGCCTTGCATTCGCCCGATGCAGTTGCCGACTTGGAATCGCCTGATGAACCACAGCTTGTCAGCAATAAAGCTGCGATCGCCAAGGGTGCAAATAATTTAAGTTTTTTCATGATGAGCCTTCCACTTCCACGATTAATGAACATTGGGATTCCCCGAATTCGGAAATTCTAAAGAGGCAGGCTATCCAATGTCCACTTGCTAAGGAGTTGCAGTTACTTAATTGTGCTCGCGCCAGGCTGAAGTAATGGGCAATCTGCGATCTTTACCGAAGGCGCGCTTTGAAATCTTGGTTCCTGGTGGATATTGACGACGCTTATATTCCGCGGCATCAACCATCCGAATGATTTTTGTCGCGAGCTCCAAATCAAAACCAGCAGCAAGAACGCCAGCTAGACCAAGATCTTGGTCGATATAGATATGAAGTATCTGATCGAGCTGTAAATAATCGGGAAGTGAATCTGAATCTTTCTGATCAGGGCGAAGTTCGGCGCTTGGCTCTTTAGAAATTGAGTTAACTGGAATTGGTGGAGTCTGGCCATTCTTAATTGCTTGCGCATTTCGCCACTTGGAAAGCGCCCACACTTCAGATTTAAATAGATCCTTGATCGGTGCATATCCTCCGACCGCATCGCCATACAAAGTTGAATAACCAACCGCGAGTTCAGACTTATTACCAGTTGCAAGAACTAAGTGGCCCTCTTGATTTGAGAGCCCCATCAAGGTTGTTCCGCGAACCCGGGCTTGAACATTCTCTTCAGCAACACCGGTTAACCCAAGTTGAGATAAGAATGTAGAAACCATCGCTTCGATTTCGATGATGCGATAATTTAAGCCGACATTTTTCGCCAGTTCTGCGGCATCACTTAGTGAGTGATCTGATGAATACCGACTTGGAAGCCCGACACCAAATACTCGGCTCGCACCAATTGCATCTGCAGCAATCGCTGCTACGAGTGCAGAATCGATGCCGCCAGAGAGTCCAAGGATTACGCTCTTAAAATTATTCTTCTCAACATAATCCCGAAGTCCAACAACTAAAGCCTGCCAAGTCTGGGACAAATCACTCATTGGGTGCGCAATGCCATGAGTTATCTTTTTGTATGCGGCCAAAGGCAGATCAGAGATAACAACATCTGGTGTTGAAGTACCAAGGCGCAAATCTAAATCGACAACCATTAAGCCATCAAAGAATTGTGGCGCCCTGGCAATAATGTCGCCATTTGCAGTGGCAACGATACTGTCGCCATCAAAAACTAAATCATCTTGAGCGCCAGTCATATTTACATATGCCAATGGCGCGCCAATATCTTTTGCCCGTTTTCTAACTAACAGTTGGCGGATATCTTCTTTTGCGCGCTCGTAAGGGCTGCCATTTGGAACCAGAACAAGACCTGGAGTTCGCGCTTTCAATTCCGCAACAGGTCCATCATCAACCCAGATATCTTCACAAATTGCGATACCAATATCTACGCCATGGAACCGCACTACAAGTGAGCGATCTCCCGCAACAAAATTTCGGAATTCATCAAATACGCCATAGTTGGGAAGATGGTGCTTTACATAAGTCGCAACAATTTCACCACGATAAGCCAAGGCGACGGCATTCTGCGGTTTCTGTTCTGCGCTGCCATCTAAATAGCCAATGACTGCAAGAATTTCACCGAGGCCTTGAACTTCAAGCCGCTCTGCGACTTCAATTACTGCTGCTCTGCTCGCCGTTCTAAATGTTTGGCGAAGCGCTAAATCTTCAACTGGATATCCCGTAATTACCATCTCGGGAAATAGAACTACATGGGCTCCGGCACCCTTTGCCTTAACGGCATATTCGCAGATTAAATCGCTGTTGCCAGTTAAATCACCGAGCGTTGGGTTGATCTGGGCAAGTGCAATCCGCAATTGACCGATGGCAAGTCCGCCCGTATTTCCCATGTGGCTAGCCTACCTGCTTAAAATTTGGCTACACTTTCACTTAGTTCAAGCACCAACCAGGGACCGAAAGTCGGCCTTGAGTTCGTGCAGTTGAATCTAGGAGCTCCACATGGTTCAAAATAATCGAATCTCTATTTCAGATCTGGCTGCCTATAAAAAGTGCGGTGAAAAATGGGCGATGCTAACATGCTATGAACAGATGACCGCCGAGATTTTTGATGAAGCCCAGATTCCAGTGTTGTTAGTGGGCGATTCTGCCGGTAACAATTTCTTAGGTGAAGCGAACACAATCCCAGTAACTGTCGATGAGCTAATTCCGTTGGCAAGAGCTGTTGTTAATTCGTCATCGCGCGCCATGGTTGTTGCAGACTTTCCATTTGGGTCATATGAATCTGGTCCCGACGCCGCACTTGCAACAGGTATCAGATTTTTCAAAGAGGCTAAAGTCCACGCCGTTAAATTAGAAGGCGGAGCGAAAGTAGTTCCCCAAATTAAGCGATTAATTGAAGCCGGAATTCCGGTTATGGGACATCTTGGTCTAACTCCGCAATCAGTCCATGCCCTTGGTGGTTTTAAAGTTCAAGGTCGTGGTGATGATGGCGCTCGAATCATGGCTGATGCGAAAGCGCTAGAAGCTGCTGGCGTATTTGCAATTGTTTTAGAACTTGTCCCTGAAGAGTTGGCGGAAGAAATAACCAAATCACTTTCTATTCCAATAATTGGAATTGGCGCTGGTGCCAAATGCGATGCCCAAGTCTTGGTCTGGACTGATTTGATGGGAATCACCAAGAGCGCTCCAAAATTGGCTAAGGCCTACCGGAACTTGCGGCTTGAGATGCTAGAGGCCGCTAAAGAATTTGCAGTGGATGTTTCTGGTGGGCAATTCCCTGGCCCAGAACAAACTTTTCACTAATTAATTAAATAGATTATCCCCGTGCTCAAGAAGCTTGCAATCGATATCACCCCGCTGCGCAAATATCCCGATTTCCGTCGGCTCTGGAGCTCTGGGTTGATCAGTTATTTCGGTTCCATGATCACTTACGTGGCTCTTCCCTTCCAAATCAAGGAGCTAACTAACTCTTACATTGCAGTCGGCCTTATGGGCGCCGTTGAATTGATTCCATTGATTGTTTTTGGTCTCTACGGCGGAGTCTTGGCCGATCGGGTAGATCGCCGCAAAATGATTCTGGTGACCGAGTTCGCCCTGATGATCATGACCTTCTCGTTATTCATAAATAGCCAGCTAGCCAAGCCGAGTTTAATTTGGATTTATGTTGTGGCCGGATCTTTCGCTGCCCTCGATGGGTTACAACGACCTAGCGCCGATGCAATTTTACCGAGACTAGTCGGCCACGAAGACCTGCCATCTGCAAGTGCACTGATGTCTCTTCGCTGGCAGACCGGAGTCATCACTGGACCAGCACTTGCTGGCATTTTGTTAGCGACGGCCGGAACCGGGACTGCGTATTTGGTCGATGTTATTACATTTGTAATTTCAATTATTTTTATTCTTAGGGTCAAGTCAGTAAAACCACTAACTAAAAATCCGGCACCAACATTTGGTGCAATGGTTGAAGGAATTAAATATGCAACCTCTCGCAAAGACCTACTGGGCACTTACTTGGTGGATTTGGCGGCGATGTTCTTTGCGATGCCCAATGCGCTCTTTCCATTCTGGGCAGATCAATTAAATGCCACTTGGGCCCTTGGCCTCTTCTATGCCGCCGGAACAATTGGTTCAATCATCGTTACTTTGACTAGTGGTTGGATAAAAAATTATCATCACCATGGTCGTGCAGTATTTTTGGCTGCCCTTGGCTGGGGCGCGGCTATCGCCTTGGCCGGTACCACCAACTCGCTCTTTTTAATTCTGCTCTTTCTGGCAATTGCTGGTGCATCCGACATGGTCAGTGCGCTTTTCAGAGGAGCCATCTGGAACCAATCGATACCCGATGAACTTCGTGGAAGATTGGCAGGAATCGAATTACTTTCCTACTCAGTAGGTCCACTTGGTGGGCAGATGAGAGCTGGAACTTTCGCAGCTGTTACTAACTTGCGAACTTCGGTAATAAGTGGCGGCCTACTTTGCATCGGATTTGTATCAATTGCGGCCACTGCACTGCCAAAATTTAGAAAATATGACGCCAGAACCAACGAATTCGCGGTTGAACAGCGAAAAATTCGGGCAGAAGGCGCAAAAGGGGTGAAAAAAGCGGATTCAAATCAGTAATAATTAAAAAAAATCGCTAATTTTGCGAAAAATATTTCGCGAAGTACATAAAAATATTAAAAAATAATGTTGCGACACGCAGGTAAAAAATCACGCAAAATAGTGGCAAGTTATTGTATTTAATGACACGCTTATCCATGAACAGGTTCGGTGACGGATCGAACTATTCTGATTAGGAGATGTACATGGCCGCAGCTAAGAAATCTGCACCAAAGCGTCGCAAGAAGGCAGCTGCTAAAACAGCAGCACCAAAGAAGCGTCGTAAGAAGGCAGCCGTAAAGGCAGCAGCACCAAAGAAGCGTCGCAAGAAGGCAGCAGCTAAGAAGGCTGCTCCAAAGCGTCGCAAGAAGGCAGCAGCTAAGAAGGCTGCTCCAAAGCGTCGCAAGAAGGCAGCAGCTAAGAAGGCTGCTCCAAAGAAGCGCCGTAAGAAGGCAGCTGCTAAGAAGGCTGCTCCAAAGCGTCGTAAGAAGGCAGCAGCGAAAGCTGCTCCAAAGCGTCGTCGTCGTAAGAAGGCTGCTGCAAAGTAGTTTTTCTCGAAAAAGCCCCGCAGTGAAAACTGCGGGGCTTTTTCATTTTCTTATTTTTTAAAAGTTCTTTAAGAATTTTGGTGCAATAGGCTCCTGCTCATGAAAAGTGGAATCGATTTAAAACATGTTAAGCCAGCCGTGCGCCCGCAAGATGATTTGTATCGCCACGTAAATGGCACCTGGATTGATAAGGCCGAAATCCCTGCCGACCGTTCATCCGACGGCGCGTTCTATGAGCTCTACCAAAATGCGGAACGCCAGGTTCGTGAAATTATTGAAGACCTTGGTGCAAGTGGTGGCGAGCAAGGAAGTGTTGCTCAGAAAATTGGCGACTTGTATGGCTCATTCATGGATGAGACCAAGGCGGAAAGCCTTGGAATCTCACCAATAACGCAAGATTTAAAAAGCGCGCTGAACGTTTCAAGCGTTGATGAGTTCCATAAAGTTCTTGGAGATTTTGAGAGCCGCGGACTCGGCGGAATTTTTTACCAATACATAACAACTGACAATATGGATTCAAATACCAATATCGCCTACCTCGGACAATCAGGTTTATCTCTTCCGGATGAGGCCTACTATCGCGAAGAAGAATTCGCTGAAATCAGAACCGCATTTGTCCAACACATCACGAAGATGTTCACTCTTGCAAAGATCGAGAAGCCTCAAGAGAAGGCGGAGGCGATTCTAAAGTTAGAAACCGAGATCGCCAGCAAACATTGGGATCAAGTTAAAGATCGCGATGCTCTTCTCACTTATAACAAATCTACCTTTGCCGAATTGCAGTCCGCCTCCCCCGGCTTTGATTGGCAGACTTGGATCGCGGCTTCTAAAACACCAGGAAAAGTTATGGAAACTATAATTGTTCGCCAACCCTCCTTCTTTACCGGTATCGGTGAAATCTTAAAGAGCTTTGATTCGGTGGCCTGGTCGGCATGGCTTGCCTGGCATTTACTTTCAGGTACTGCCTCATATCTAAGTAGTGAATTTGTAAATGAGAACTTTGCTTTCTACGGCACAAAGCTTTCGGGAACTCCAGAACTTAAAGCGCGATGGAAGCGCGGTGTGGGATTAGTTGAAGGCTCACTTGGTGAAGCCGTTGGCCAGATCTACGTCGATAAGCACTTCCCACCTGCCGCGAAAACTCGCATGGTCGAATTAGTTTCAAATCTAATTGAGGCCTATCGAATTGATATTGCTGCCCTGTCTTGGATGACAGCAGAAACCAAGAGCAAGGCTTTTGAGAAGTTAGATAAGTTCACGCCAAAAATTGGCTATCCCGATAAGTGGCGCGATTATTCAAAGTTAGAAATTACGCGAGGCGATCTGATTGGCAACTTGGCCCGAATCACAAAATTTAATCAGGACTATGAATTTGCAAAGATCGGTGCCCCGGTTGATCGAAGCGAATGGTTGATGACACCACAGACTGTTAATGCTTATTACCTGCCAGGTATGAATGAGATTGTTTTCCCGGCGGCAATCCTGCAACCCCCATTCTTTGATCTCGGCGCTGATGACGCCGCAAATTATGGTGGCATCGGCGCTGTCATCGGCCACGAAATTGGCCACGGCTTTGATGACCAAGGTTCGAAATATGATGGTGATGGCAATCTAAATAATTGGTGGACCGATTCTGATCGCGAAGAATTTGAGAAGCGCGCAAATAAGTTGATCGCCCAATACGAAGAGCTCTCACCTCTTGAGGCACCAGATGTTCATGTAAATGGCGCACTCACAATTGGCGAAAATATCGGCGATCTTGGTGGCCTGACAATCGCCTACAAGGCCTATCAACTTTCACAAGGTGGCAAAACCCCACCAGTCATCGAAGGTCTGACCGGGTATCAGAGGCTCTTTATGGGATGGGCGCAATGTTGGCGCCAGAAAATGCGGGCCGAAGAAGTTCGTCGCCGAGTTGCTACAGATCCACATTCGCCAGATGAATTTCGCTGTAACCAAGTGGTTAGAAATCTCATTGAGTTCTATGAAGCATTCAGTGTTAGCGAAAAAGATGCGCTATATCTGCCCGAAAGCGAGCGCGTTCGTATTTGGTAGGCCAGAAATGGCGATTATTCGCCTTAAAAGGCGGTTTTAAGCCCCCTTTCCCTAAAACCCATGTA
>QYQH01000065.1 GCA_007280395.1 Actinomycetales bacterium
AGTTGGTTGTGCACCAACAGATAACCAGTACTGAGCACGGTCTGATGTAACTTCAATCAGTGATGGCTCTGAACCTGGTGAGTAACGACCGATCTCTTCAATTGCACGTGAGTTACGAGCCGCACGTGAATCTGAAACTACGATACGAAAATGTGGGGTGCGGATTTTTCCCATACGCATTAATCTAATTTTTACGGCCACGAAGGCTTTCTCCTTGTTTTAAGCGGTATTAATTCTGTTGTGACAGTGGGAGCGTCACTCAAAAATAAAACCTATTTGAAAATATCTTTCACCTCTTGGCGAAGATCGCTTGGGGGTAGAGGGCCCCTTACAGGAGGCCAATCTTGCCAGCCACAAGCGCATAACCCAAATTGCGATTTTGCTCTGGATATCAGCTCTCGAGCGCTCGCTTCGCTGGGTTCCCAGAGCGTGATTTCTTCTTATTTTGCGGCGCTGAAACTTTAGGCATATTTGGCATAGTGGGCATCCCTGTCATGCCTCGTGGCATCTGCATCCCACCCTTCCCGGTTCGCATCTGCTTCATAACTTTTTGGGCTTGGCTAAATCTTTCTACCAATGAATTCACATCTGAAACTTGGCGACCACTTCCGTTAGCTATTCGAGATCGCCTTGACCCATTTAGCACTTTCGGATCATGACGTTCCAAAGGAGTCATTGACTGAACAATTGATTGCGTCTTAACAAGTTCACCTTCGTCGAATTGTTCCAACTGCTTCTTCATGGCTCCAGAATTTGCACCAGAGTTCATTCCAGGAAGCATGCCAAGTAATTTGGTCATAGAACCCATCTTCTTCATTGCTTCTAACTGAGCAAGGAAATCATCTAGCGTGAAATCTTCACCGCTAGCAAATTTGGTTTCTAACTTTGCTGCAGTTTCACTATCGAAGGCTCCCTTGGTCTGTTCTGCAAGAGTTTGAATATCACCAAGTCCAAGTATTCGAGAAGCCATACGATCTGGATAGAAGAGATCAAAATCTGTAACCTTTTCACCGGTCGCAGCAAACATGATTGGCTTACCAGTAACTTGCGTTATCGAAAGCGCCGCGCCGCCTCTGGCATCACCATCTAATTTAGTTAGTACTATTGCATCAAAGCCAACGCCCTCTTGAAATGCTTGAGCGGTTCGTACTGCATCTTGTCCAACCATCGCATCTACTACGTAAAGAACTTCGTCTGGCGAGATTGCATCCCGAATCCGTTTTGCCTGTGTCATCAATTCTGCATCGATACCAAGTCGGCCTGCAGTATCAACGATTACGATGTTATGTAATTTATCTTGAGCAAAAGTTAAACCGTTCTTTGCGACCTTAACTGGATCTCCAACGCCGTTACCTGGTTCAGGTGCGAACACCGGAACCCCAATACTTTCACCCACAACTTGAAGTTGAGTGACTGCATTAGGTCGCTGTAAATCTGAGGCAACCAATAACGGAGTGTTTCCTTGATCCTTTAAATATTTTGCAAGCTTTCCTGCGAGTGAAGTCTTTCCAGCGCCTTGTAGACCCGTAAGCAAAATAACCGTTGGCGGTTTTTTCGCGAATCTAATTCGCCTGGCACTTCCCCCAAGGATTTCGATCAGAAGTGAATTAACGATTTCGAAAACAGCGTTTGCCGGGTTAGTAGATTTATTCAGATCTTCTAGGACTTCATTTGTGCGGCTCTTAAGTTGCTCAATAAATAATTCAACTACTGAAAGCGAAACATCAGAATCTAGGAGCGCACTGCGAATTTCAGTGGCAATTTCATCGATATCTCCAGATTTAAGTCTGCCTTTACTGCGAAGCGAGGAGAAAGCGCCTTGAAGCTTCGCCGATAAGGATTCAAACATGGCAGGAGATTACTAGTTAAAGGTGCGTGGCTAAAATATTTTCTACTTTTGTGGCGAGCAATTGGGCGCGCTCCCCAGAAAGTGGCTGCCCTGCAAGATCAGTCACATAAAGGGTGTCGAATGCTTCGGCTCCAAGGGTCGAGACGATTGCAGAATTGATATCAACGCCAAATCTCGAAATTGCACGAGCCACGTTAAATAAGATGCCAGGTCGATCATGCATTCGTACTTCGATGATTGTTGCATTCGTTGCTAAATCATTCGCTGCAAATACAACTGGAGGTGGCGTAGGAATTCCAGGGTACTTTCGATAACTATCGATGCGCTCTTCAATTTTACGTCCTAGATCTAACTCACCCGAGAGCGCTTTCTTCAATTGATCGGTTAATTTTTCAGCAGTTGGCATCGGTGCATTCGAATCTAATTCAACAATCCAGCGCATAACAGCCACGCCATCGGTTGTGCGGGTTTTTGCCGAACGAACATTGAATCTAGAGATTGTCATGAGACCTGCAACTGCTGAAAGAAGTCCAGTTTGATCTTTGGCAATAATCTCAATTTCAATATGTTCTGTGCTCGATTGATCACTAATCAATCTGATAGCCAAGTCCTCAGTAATCGGTGCACTCGGAATCAAATCTGGTTGGGAAACTGGTTTCACTCCAGCCATTGAAGCTAGACATTTTGAAACTAGATTTGAGACCAAACCAGCCTTCCAATCACTCCATCCACTCTTTCCTGTTGCTTCGCCATCTGAAATGCTCAGTGCGTGCAGGAGTTGAAGTGTTTCTGGATCCTTTATCTTTTCAATAACAAATGCAATTGTTGCTGGATCGTCTAAGTCACGACGTGTGGCGACTGCCGAGAGAAGTAGATGTTCACGAACTAGAAGTGCAATTTCTTTGCAATCTTTCGCATCGAACCCCAAACGTTTTGCTAAAGGTTTAATTAGCTCCTCACCATATTCAGAGTGATCTTTTCCAGGAAAACCTTTACCAATATCGTGGAATAGCGCTGAAACAAGGAGAATGTCCGGGCGTTTAACGGTGCGAGTTAACGCCGCAGCATGTACTGCTGTTTCTAACATGTGTCGATCAACTGTATGTCGGTGCAGAACATTTCGCTGCGGCAAGAATCGCATATGCGACCATTCTGGAATCCATTTTTCAATAATCCCCTCTTGGTCAAGGGCTTCAAAAACTCTAATCATGGGCGCTCCAGCGCCGAGAAGTGAGACTAAATCATCCATCACTCCTTTTGGCCATGGCGTGGGGATTGCCGAAAATTTTTGCGCCAGGAGTAGGCATGAATCTATTGAGAGTGGAAGGCCGCGCTGCGCAGCGGTTGCGGCTGCGCGCAATCCAATACCAACATCTTTTTCGATTTCATAATTTTCTTCAATAGTGACTTCAGAATTTAGAATTACTAACCCTTTATCTACACTTTGAACTTTCCGCTTACGAAACCAACCTTGGCTCTCAAGCGAATCGATACGATGCCACGATAAATCCATTAGATAGTCGACCGCTCGCGCCGCTTTAGCAACTTCAAGCATCAGTGCATCTGCATCACTAAATCCCATCACATCTGCCACGCGATCTTGTTCAGTGAGCAATAGTTGATCACGAGATTTTGAATTATCACCATGTAAGACATCACGAACATTTGAGAGCAGCGCTTCCGACTCCGCAACGCGAACAAGTGAGACCGTAACTGCGCCTGAAATCTCAATTGCACGGAGCGCATTAATATCACGTAATCCACCGCGAGCTTCCTTGAGATCTGGTTCTAATAAAAATGCTAGCTCTCCCGATCGAGCTTCGCGCTCCTGAACTGTTTCTCTCAATTTAGGAAGGTGTTTACTCTTGTTTCTGCGCCAATCTTCAATGGCATCAGATGCGACGGCGGCTGTTAACTCGGTATTACCAGCGATGTGTCGAATATCTAATAATCCAAGAGCGACTCGAATATCTTCCTGAGCCATTTCGCGGGTTTCACTGCGTGTTCGTACTGAATGATCAAGGGCGATTTTCTGATTCCAAAGCGGATAGAGAAATGAGTTAACAAATGCAGCGAGCCTTTTTGAGTTTTCACTTCCATCATGCAAGATTAATAAATCAAGATCAGAACCTGGAGATAGTTCACCTCGTCCATACCCACCAACAGCGGTAAGCGAAACCGCATCGGGTTTTACTAATTTTTCCTCCGCACAAGTTAAAAACGAAACCCGGAGCTCGTTATCAATCTTGTTAGATCGATCACGACGCTCACGGGTTCCCACGGAGTTAAGTTTACTTACAAGTTACTAAATTGCATCCGTTCCACGTTCGCCAGTACGGACTCGAACGATGTTATCTACTGGTGAAGACCAAACCTTTCCATCACCAATAGCGCCGGTTGATGCCGCTTTTACGATTACATCAATAACTTTCTCTGCTTCCTTGCCATCGACTAGAACTTCTAGTCGAATCTTAGGAATTAGATCAACTGTGTATTCAGCGCCACGATAGACCTCAGTATGTCCACCTTGACGTCCAAATCCACTCGCTTCGGAAACGGTCATTCCGGTAATCCCGAAAGCGGTCAGCGCTTCCTTAACATCTTCCAATTTAAATGGCTTGATGATTGCGGTAATTAGTTTCATATTGATGAACCTCCTCGTGATGAGCTATACATTTCATATGCTGATTCTGCATGTTCGTTTAAATCGATGCCTTCAACTTCTGCATCTTTCTTAACTCGGAAGCCGATAGTTTTTTCAATTACGAAACCGATTATTAAGGTTGCGATAAATGAATATGCCGCTATAAGGCCAACACCAAGCGCTTGTTTCCCAAGTAGCGCGGCGCCACCACCATAGAGCAAACCATCAAGTCCAACACTGTTAACAGCGCTGGCACCGAAGAATCCGATTGAGAGAGATCCCCAGATTCCACCGACTAAGTGCACGCCGACAACATCTAGTGAATCATCGAAACCAAACTTGTACTTAAGCCCAACTGCTAGTGAGCAGAGGATTCCGGCGACAAAGCCAATCACAACTGCCGCCCATGGTGCAACGAAAGCACACGCTGGCGTAATTGCTACAAGTCCTGAAACTGCACCAGATGCAGCGCCAAGTGAAGTTGGATGTCCGTTTCGAATTTTTTCTACAAGGATCCAACCGATTAGCGCACCAGCTGTTGCAACTTGGGTATTCATAAATGCAAGTCCGGCAATGCCGTTTGCTGCAAGAGCTGAACCAGCATTAAATCCGAACCAACCGAACCAGAGCAGACCTGAACCGAGCATTACAAGAGGAAGAGAGTGCGGACGCATTGCTTCTTTGCGCCAGCCAATGCGCTTTCCTAGAAGTATCGCAAGTGCAAGACCAGCAGCGCCGGCGTTTATGTGCACTGCGGTACCGCCAGCAAAGTCTTCAAGACCCTTTCCAGCAAGATAACCAACACCAGTTACATTGTCGCCAACTTTGTGACCAAATGCGAAGACCCAGTGTGCGACTGGGAAATAAACAACCGTTGACCAGATTGCAACGAATACTGCCCATGCCGAGAATTTCGTACGATCAGCAATTGCACCTGAAATTAGTGCAGGGGTAATGATTGCAAACATCAATTGGAATGCCGCGAATACAAGTAATGGAATTGGGTAAATGCCACCATTGTTGGTGAAATCATTTACTTGAGAACCAAGACCAGACAATGAAAATCCACCATACCAAGGTGAATCAGAGGTGTAACCAAATGCTAATTCATAGCCGTAGAAGACCCAAAGTATGCTTACGATTCCGATTGTCACCATGGACATCATCATCATATTCAAAACGCTTTTGCTTCTAACCATTCCGCCATAAAAAAAGGCAAGACCTGGAGTCATCAGAAGTACAAGTGCTGTACTCGCTAACATCCACGCCGTATCGCCCGAGTTAAGAACTACATCCATTTTTAACCACTTTCACGATTTTATGAAAAAGGCCTCGTCGTTGAGATGGGGGTAGATTGCTAGTACTGAGTTACGCGCAACGACCTGGCAGATTACAAAATGGTGAAAGCTTGGGCCCTTTTGTTACGAACTCGTTACATCTCACCAGTTTTAGCGGAAAAGTCCGTTCAAATAGCCTTCAGCGCTGAAAACTTCTAAATCTTCTGCGCCTTCCCCGGTTCCGATAAATTTTATGGGAACTCCCGTCTCCCGCTCTATCGCAAGGGCAATTCCACCCTTTGCCGAGCCATCCATTTTCGTCAGGATTAAGCCAGTAATAGCAACGCTCTCCATAAAGATTTTCGCTTGAATAATTCCATTCTGTCCCGTTGTTGCATCAACAACTAAAAGAACTTCATCAACTGGCAATACTTTCTCTACTACTCGACGAATTTTGCCGAGTTCATCCATGAGATCCGATTTCGTATGCAGGCGCCCTGCTGTGTCAATAATTAAATAATCTATTGCCTCAATTTTTGTTCTTGTTACGGCATCGAATGCGACTGAAGCAGGATCGCCATTTGCAGGACCTGTTATAACTTGCACCGCTAAGCGTTCTCCCCAGGTTTGCAACTGATCAACAGCGGCCGCACGAAAGGTATCTGCTGCTGCAAGTAAAACTGATTTATTCTCGCGCTTTAAATATGAAACTAACTTTGCGGTAGATGTTGTCTTCCCAGTTCCATTTACACCGACAATCATTACTGTGGTTGGCCGATCTGCATTGAATGCAATTTCTCGGTCGTTCTTGCTTAACCAACTCTGAAGCGATGTCATAACTGATTCATCGATCTGATCAACTTTAGATTTCTTTGCAATTTCAATTATTTCGGCTGCGCTCTTGGCCCCTAAATCAGAGGCTATAAGCGCCTCCTCAATTTCTTTCCAGTCACTGGTCGAAGAAGAGCCGGCGCGAATCTTGGAGAAGAGCTTGCTAAAAATTGCCATCTTAATAACTAGTTAAAACTAGTTTGCGCTTTCAGATTCCCGGATGCGTTGTGAAATTACCTCAGAAACCCCATCACCGCGCATTGTTACGCCATAAAGTGAATCAGCAATCTCCATTGTGCGCTTCTGGTGGGTAATAATAATTAGTTGTGATTTTTCACGAAGCTCCTCGAAAACGCCAAGCAATCGTCCTAAGTTTGTATCATCCAGTGCAGCTTCAACTTCATCCATTACATAAAAGGGGCTTGGCCGTGCTTTGAAAATCGCGATAAGCAAGGCAACTGCAACCAGTGAGCGTTCGCCACCAGATAGGAGCGAGAGTCGCTTGATTCGCTTTCCTGGAGGTCTTGCTTCAACATCTACCCCCGCAGTCGTCATATCTTCTAGATTTGTAAGAATTAATCGACCATCACCACCAGGGAAGAGTCTTTCAAAGATTAACTCAAATTCTCGAGCAGTGTCATCAAATGCCTCCTTGAAAATTTGTTGCACTTTGTCATCTACCTCTTTGATAATGTCGAGTAGGTCGCGCTTAGTCTTCTTCAAATCTTCGAGTTGCTCGGCCAAGTAACGCAGGCGCTCTTCTAGAGATGAATATTCTTCGAGGGCTAGCGGGTTAATTTTCCCAAGTAGCACAAGTGAACGTTCGGCTTGTGCCAGACGCTTCTCTTGTTGATCACGGCGATAAGGAATCAAATCTCCAGGAACGAAGTTACCTTCTTCATCTTCAACAAATGTAGGAACGCCATTTTCTGGACCATATTCATTTACTAGAGTAGAAACATCGACGCCAAGCTCTTCAATCGCCTTCTGTTCTAGGGCTTCAATACGTAGCCGCTGTTCAGCTCGGGCAATCTCATCACGATGAACGCTGGAGGTCAGAGCATCAAGTTCTGTTGTTAACTCACGACTTCTAACGCGCAGGGCTAGAATTTCACTTTCACGTTCGGATCGAGAAATTTCTAAACGTTCGCGTTCAGTAGAAGCTTTAGCAATTGAGGATTCAATTTGGATTAGCGCTTCATATGCTGCATCTGCAACACCTTGAGCAGTTAGCGCGGCTACCCCTCGTTGTTCTCGGCGACTTACGGCCCGAACCGCAGAGTCCCGTTCATTTTGGGCGGCAGTTTCAAGTGCGCTAGCGCGAGCGATAAGTGCAGTGACTCGCTCTTCTAACGTTCTTAAATTTAGTCGCGCTTCAACTTCTGCAGATCTAGATGCTGAAACTCTAGACCGCAAATCTTCTAGATGTGTTAAATCTGGATCAACTGGAGTTTGGTGAGATTCAAATTGAGTTATAGCGGCGTTCAAATCTGCTTCATCAGATTCCCTTTGGATATTAGCTTCAGCCAAAGAGACCAGCACGCGTTCTACTTCACCTTGAGCGCTCTTTACATTCTGTCCTGCAACAGCCATCTGTTCTGCCAGTCCAGAAATTTTTGCATCTGACTCATTCATCTTTGAGAGAGCTAAATCGAAGATACTTTTACAGGAAGCTAACGTTTCTGTCGAGCGAACCACTTCAAATTTGATTCGATCGCAGGTATTTGTGACTTCTTGTAATTGACTCTCAGTCTTCTCAATCAAGGCCGAAATTTCAATCGCAGAACTCTGAGAACTAGAACCACCGCGAACTCGGATTCGACTAAGAACATCGCCGTCTCGCGTAATCGCAATCACTGAAGGATCAGCACGCAGCGCGCTCTCGGCTTCAGCTAAATCTTCAACTGCTACAAAGCCAGAGAGGAGTGCAGCGATTGCACTTGAAACTTCACTTGATGAAACCAGACTTGATAGCGAAGTAAAACCGCTTGGGACAGAGCGATTTGAAGAAGTAAAACCGCTGTCGCCATCAATTACCAAGAGCTCAGATTGACCGGCACCTTCGCGCTTTAACATCGTCAGCGCTGAAACCGCTGAAGAAATATCTGAAACAACTACTGAGTCGGCCAGTGGTCCGAGGGCTGCTGAAACTGCAACTTCCCAACCAGGAGCAATATTTATAAGAGAGGAGAGACGACCGCGAGTGCGAGTTCCACTTGTTAACACGACACCAGAGCCATCGCGATGTACCAAACTCTCCTGCAATGCGCGCAGACGACCATCTAAACCAGAACGAGTTCGTTGCGCTTCACTCTCTTTTAATTCGAGTTCAGATAATTCAGTTTGTGCAATTGCTAGTGAACTCTTTGCTGATTCAAACTCTGCATCCAATCCAGGTTCATTTGCATCTACAGAAGCAATTTGAGTTTCAAGTAGTGCAAACTCTTCTTGGGAATTTTGCAGACGTCCAGCAGCTTGATCTTTACTCTTTGTTAGGCGAGTAATTTCAGCGTTAGTAGCATCTATGCGAGATTTCAGACCGTTGATATGCCCCTCTTGTCGAGCAGTTCCTTCGCGTTGATCGGCAATTGCACGAAGCGCAGCAGAGACGCTATTTTCTTCGGAAATTAAATTGGCTTCTAGCGTTCTAACTTCACTTGAAAGTTTTTCGAGTCCCGATGTTGCAGCAGTTACTTCATTCTTAAGAGTTTGTTCTTCGCCGCGAAGACCAACAGCTTCAAGATCCATGCTCTCTGGATCACGGCCACTTGTTCGCGCTTCATCTGCCTCTTCCGATAAGAAACGGGCACGTTCAGATGCTAAATTCTGGATTCCACGGAATTTTTCACGTTGCGCAGTCAATTGATAATAATTCTCTTGCGCTTTAACCAAGAGTGGATTTTCAATTAGCGCCGTTGCGTCAATCTCTTCTTCACGTGCTCGGGATCTATTTAACTCTGCTTCCACGCCATCTCTGCGTGCGCGAAGAGCGGACTCATCTGCAACTTCAGCATCTACAGTTGAACGCAACTTAAGTAAATCATCGGCAAGTAATCGCAACCTTGAGTCTCTAACATCGGATTGAATTGTTGAAGCCTTACGCGCAACTTCAGCTTGCTTACCAAGTGGTTTTAATTGTCTGCGAAGTTCAACAGTTAAATCTTGGATTCGAGCCAAGTTCGCCGTCATTGAATCTAATTTGCGCAGCGCCTTCTCTTTACGTTTACGATGCTTTAGAACTCCTGCCGCTTCTTCAATGAAAGCGCGGCGCTCTTCTGGATTGGCGAGCAAAATTGAATCAAGTTGGCCTTGCCCGACAACCACATGCATCTCGCGCCCAATACCAGAATCGCTTAGTAATTCTTGAATATCTAAAAGTCTTGTTGTGTCACCATTTAATTGATATTCACTTGCGCCATTTCGAAAGAGAATTCTGGAAATAGTTACTTCAGCGAAATCAATAGGAAGCACACCATCGGTGTTATCAATAGTCACAGAAACCTCGGCCCGCCCAAGCGGTGCACGACCAGAAGTTCCGGCGAAGATAACGTCTTCCATCTTTCCGCCACGCAAGGATTTAGCGCCCTGCTCTCCCATTACCCAGGAAAGAGCGTCAACTACATTTGATTTTCCAGAGCCATTTGGACCCACCACGCAGGTGATACCGGGCTCGAAATTGAGCGAGGTCGAGGATGCAAAGGACTTGAATCCTTTAAGGGTCATACTCTTTAAATACACAAGCGCAACCTATCGGAAAAGGGGTTAGTGATTTCTCTTCGCACGCGGCGTGGGCTGACATTTTGGGCAAAAATGTGAAGATCTATTGGCAAAAGTGATCCTTCGGATTTGGCCACCACATCGCAGACAGCCCTCGCCCTCCTGGCCATAGACCGCAAGAAACCTTTCGAAATAGCCACTCTCGCCATTCACATTTACATATAGATCATCAAAGGAAGTACCACCAACTTTAAGCGCCTGCGACATTACCTCGGTTGCACTCTCGATTAGATTCTGAATTTTTGTACTTCTCATATTTTCAGTTCTAGTTTCCGGATGAATTTTGCTACGCCACAGCGCTTCATCAGCATAAATATTCCCGACTCCACTCATGACGCTTTGATCTAAGAGCGCTCGTTTAATTTCGGTTTTCTTCTTTGCAAACCTAGAAATAGTTTCAGCTAAATTAAATTCCGCATCAAATGGATCGGGGGCAATTCGTTGAACGCAAGTAGGAAAACCGCCTTTAGATTCCTCAACACTTAGCCAGCCAAAAGTGCGCTGATCTATAAAACGTAATTCGTGCTTTCCAAGATCTATTCTTACCCGTAAATGACGCTCATCTGCCGCGCTTTTAGGCTGAATTAAGAGTTGCCCGCTCATTCCCAAGTGACCAACTAAAACTTCTGGCCGATCTAAATTTAACCAGAGAAACTTACCGCGACGAGAAACTTCCACTACCCGCGCACCTTTTAGCGAGGTTAAAGCTGCAATTGATTTTGGTGAGGTTGCTCGATGATGGCGTACTTCAATGTCCTTAAACTTTTTGCCAATAATGTGCTCGGCTAAACCGCGCCTGACTGTTTCAACTTCAGGAAGTTCTGGCATTTAATTTGTCGTAAGCCAATTTTGCTGCTGCCTGTTCGGCCTCGCGCTTTGATTTACCCTCGCCAACTTCAAATTTTTCATTTGATATTACTGCTATAGCAGTAAAACTTTTATCATGATCTGGACCAGATTCTGTTATTTCATATTCCGGAGTACTTAAACTTCGAGCCGCACATAATTCTTGTAGCGCAGTTTTGCTATCGAGTCCAAGGCCCTGGGCGCTCGCAGATTCAATAGTTGGCCTAAACCAGTTAAGAATAATATTCTGGGTTTCAGCAAAACCTTTATCTAAATAGATTGCTCCAACTAGCGCTTCCAAGGAATCTGCGAGAATGGAATTCTTATCGCGGCCACCGGTAGTTTCTTCACCTTTGCCAATGCGCAGATACTGACCGAGATCTAATTCGCGGGCAATCTGGGCAAGTGCTCTCATATTGACCACGCCAGAACGAAGTGGTGAAAGTCTGGACTCATCTAAATCAGGAAATTTTGTATAAAGCTCTTCAGTTACCACTAAACCAAGAACGCTATCTCCAAGAAATTCGAGACGCTCATTAGTTGGAAGGCCACCAAATTCATATGCATAAGAGCGGTGGGTTAGTGCAAGTTCTAGCAACTCACTTGAGACCGTAGTTCCAAGTGATGCAATCAAACGATCGTACAGATTAAACCTCGACCACTTGACGTGAGTTATAAGTGCCACAAGTTGGGCAAGCTGTATGTTGCAACTTTGGTTGTTGGCACTGTGCGCAATTTGCAATTGCCGCAGGTGTTGTCTTCCATGAGCTACGACGATGACGAGTGCGTGAGCGAGACATCTTTCGCTTTGGTACTGGCACTTTAGGCACCCCTTTTTACTAATTAATTCATAACTTAAAGTTGAATTACTGAAGGCGTAAGTATCCCTCAAACCGGCAGATATTCAAAAACGTGGTTTATTACCCCTTTGGAGGTTGAGCCTCGCCCCAATTTTCCAACCCAGCCCAGCGAATATCGGCAGGCGCATGAGCATGGTCTTCTGGGAGCTCAATCCACTTCAACCCGCAATCCGGGCAGAGTCCAGGGCAATCTGGCGAGCAGAGCGGATTTATCGGAAGATTCAAAATAATTGCATCGCGAATCGGACCGTCTAGATCAATCAACTCGCCATCCATCTGGCGAACTAAATCCTCATCTAAATCTTCATCGCTACTTTTCTGAGGGCGCTTCTTCCCAGGTTTATTCTTCTTCCGCGCCTGCCTTGGATCTTCTACATATTCGTAGAGTTCTTGGAAACTTTCAT
>QYQH01000037.1 GCA_007280395.1 Actinomycetales bacterium
ATAACTCACAAAGCCCTTCACGATATTGGATTCGCGGTTGAATCATTTAGATTCAATGTTGCAGTCGCTCGGGTAATGGAACTTGTAAACGCAACTCGCAAAGCAATTGATTCTGGTTGTGGCCCTGCAGATCCTGCAGTTCGCGAAGCCGCAGAAGCGATCGCAATTTCGCTCTCGCTGGTCGCCCCGTTTACCTCGGAGGAGATGTGGGAGATTCTTGGCCATAAACCTGGTGTTGCACTGGCTGGTTGGCCAGAAGTTGATTCAAAATTATTGGAAGCTGATGCGGTTACTGCAATCTTGCAGATAAATGGCAAGATCAAAGACCGTATCGAAGTCTCACCTAATATTTCTGATGGTGATCTGGAGAAACTCGCAATGGCAAACCCAGAGATTGCCGCGGCAATAGCTGGTCAGACAATCAGCAAAGTTATTACGCGTGCACCAAAATTAGTTAACATCGTTCTTTAATTCACAGGGACTGATCTAACAGAAGTAAATTGCCATAGGGCTGGTTAAGTTTCGCCTCATGTTAAATGAGATTAAAGATGCAATTCGAGATAAATATTTAGATTTTGGCTTTACTGATGACCAACGCAAAGCGGTGCTTATTCTCTTCGCAGGCTTCCTCGCAGTTGGCGGTATCTTCTTTGCACTCTCTCAAGGCGGTGCCAGCGAACCCTCGATCAATCTAGTTCCGACAGTAATTACGCCAACGATTCCCGAAATTACCGAACTTATAATCGTTGATGTTTCAGGTCGAGTTCGAAAGCCAGGGGTTTACTCACTTGATAAGGGTTCACGTGCAATTGATGCGCTTAATCTCGCTGGTGGTGCGCTTCCTGGCGTTAGCTTGAGTGATATAAATCTGGCGCACATTTTATTTGATGGTGAACAAATAATTGTCGGGGCACCGAAAGTTAGTTACTCCTCAAGTTCTAGAAGTGCACCAAAGGCGAAGGTGCCGACAGCCTCATCACCACTTAATTTGAACTCAGCGACTCTGGCGCAATTAGATACCTTGCCTGGAATCGGGCCAGTAATGGCGAATCGAATCTTTGCCTACCGAAAGTTAAATGGCCCCTTCGCAGCCATTGAAGATTTGAAGAAGGTTTCTGGAATTGGTGATGTCACATTCGCAGAGATATCGAAGTTGGTTCGAATTTAAGAATTTATGACTATCGATTGTTGGCACTCGGCCTAGCTATCTGGCTTGGTGCAGCAATCGCAGGAATTCTTGAAGCACCTTGGAGTTTTATCGCAATTCTTATCGCAATTGCGCTAGCCCAGATTAAACGCTCCCTCGCTCTGATATTGATAGCAGCTGTTCTTACCGGAAGTGCTGGAAGTGCGATTCGCCAGATCGGCCTTACTCACAATTTTGTGGCAAGAGTTCTTGTTGATAGACCTACGGTTGAGATTGTTGGAGTTTTAAAGACAGACCCAACTTGGAGCAAGCCGAAAGTCATCGGCTCAAGATTTCGAAGCAAATCAATGACGATGTTAGCTTCAATTTCGAGCGTAACAATTAACGGGCAAACTAGAGCAATCAGATTGCCGATCCGAATTACTTCATCGAAATTTGTGGAGTTGATTCCAGGTGAGAAATTTCGAGTGTCAGGAGTTGCATTTAAAACTAAGGAGAAACGGGTCGCCGCACTTATAGCAACCCAGGGAAGTTTTCTTAAATTAGCTGATGCCAATTTCCTACAAAGATTATCGGCTAAGATCCGAGATTCATTCCGCAAGAGTGCAAAATCTACTGGTGGGGCAAGCGGTGCGTTAATACCGGGACTTGTTATCGGAGATACCTCACTTGAAGAGCAGAGTTTTGTAACAAATATGAGGCGAGTAGGACTCTCGCACTTAACAGCAGTCAGCGGTGCCAATTTTGCAATCATCGCTGCATTCTTACTCTGGCTCTCGCAGTGGATTTTCAAGAGAGTGAGATCTAGATTAATTTTGACCAGCGTCGTTTTAGTTGGATTTATCTTTTTGGTAAGGCCCTCGCCCTCAGTCTTGCGTGCAAGTGTTATGAGCGCGGTAATTTTGATAGCAAAATCCAGGGGAGTTAAAGCAGATTCAGTGCCATCACTTGGGTTAGCAATCGCTTTCTTGATATTGATGGATCCATTTCAGGCAATTGATCCAGGCTTTGCGTTATCGGTTGCGGCGACCGCTGGAATTTTATTATTAGCGCCTAAAATTCAAAGTTATTTAACCGAGAAATTTGGGCACGAGAAGTTTGCCGAAGTATTGGCAATTCCACTTTCGGCCACAATTATGTGTACACCGGTGATACTTGCGATTTCCGGGATCTTTTCACTGGTATCTATTCCAGCAAATATTTTGGCCGGACCAGTTGTTGCTCCGATAACAATCATTGGATTTATTGCGGCAATCCTCGCACCGCTTACACCAGCCATATCCCATCTGCTTCTCGAACTTATTAAGCCTCTTGCCCAGATAATTGTGTGGATTTCTAATTTCGCTTCTGATCTTCCGGTTCTGTTATTACCCAAGAGTTATCTTGGTGCTGTTATCGCTCTTGGAGTTATTGCACTAATCAAATTGCGAAAGTGGGCAGCGCTAGCGTTTTCTGGTCTGGCTACGATAATTATTATTCTTCTTCCAGGGCAATGGCCAGGTAAGAATTGGGAAGTTGCTAATTGCAACGTTGGGCAGGGCGATGGACTTGTTATCAATCTTGGCAATAACGAAGCAATAGTCATAGACGTTGGCCCGGATACGACGCTTATTGATAATTGTCTGAAAGATTTAGGAATAGCCAAGATTGCCTTGCTTGTGCTTTCACATTTTCATGCGGATCATGTTCATGGCCTTAGTGGGGCGATGTCTGGTCGAAAAGTTTCAAATATTTGGACCACAAATTATGGCGAACCCAAGAGTGAGCGCGATACTGCCTTTCTATTATTTGGTGATATTCCAAACCACCAAGCAGTTGCAGGTGAGCACATTGAATTTCCCAGTGCCAAAGGTCCGATAACAATTAGCGTTCTCTGGCCTGGAAAATCTCTCCAAGAATTTGCAGCGCTGCCCGGCGATGGATCGAGTATAAATAATTCAAGCATTGCCTTAATAATTACAGTTGATGGCCTTCGAATATTTAGCGCTGGGGATATAGAGCCACCGGTACAGGAAGCGCTAATGGCTAGTTCCAAGATTGGCGCAGTCGATATCTATAAAGTTTCACACCACGGTTCGGCCTTCCAATTTCAACCACTGATGTCGGCGCTAAAACCTAAGGTTGCGCTAATAAGCGTTGGGGCTGGAAATAACTACGGTCACCCGGCCGCAACTACCATAAGCGCGCTTGAGTCGATGGGGACAAAAGTTATGCGAACCGATCAGGATGGCGCCATTGCACTTGATTCGACCCTTAAGATCAGGACTAAGAGAGCTGATTGGTGGAATATTTCGTGGGGATAACGTTGCTACAAGGCGGTGAAGCGCTTCTCGCTGACCGCGCAATCTCCCAAATTATTTCAAAATTTAAGGGCGCAACTGTTACCCAACTTGAAGCAAGCGAATTAGAACTAGGCGCAATCACAGATGCCCTTGCACCATCGCTCTTCGGTGATCTTCGGATAATTGTTATTAAAGAGATCCAGGATTTGGCTGCTGAACTTGGTGAAGAGGTTACCTCCTATTTGGAAGCGCAAGATGAGAGCGTTGAATTAGTTTTATGGCATAAAGGGGGCGTTAAAGGAAAAGCGCTTCTTGAGAAGATTAAGAAAATTAAACCAACGATAATTCCATGTGATGTTCTTAAGAAAGATGGCGAGAAGTCAGATTTCATTCGCGCTGAATTTAAGCGTCTTGGCCGCACAATTTCTACCGAGGCAGTTCAAGCCTTAATCGATGCGCTCGGAAGTGATATTCGTGAATTAGGTGGCGCCTGCTCCCAACTCGCCGCTGATGTTGTTGCGGGCAAGATGATTGATGAAACTGACGTTCTGAAATTTCAGAATGGCCGAATCGAAACGACTGGTTTTGATGTTGCAGATGCCGCTCTCGATGGTGCGCGCGATATTGCCTTAATTGCCCTTCGTAACGCACTTGCCACCGGAACTGATCCAGTTTTAATCACAAGTGCACTTGCTGGTTCACTTAGAACGCTAGCAAAAGTTTCTGGCGCGCCTCGAGGCGTTAAATCATTTGATTTAGCTGGCCCACTTGGTCTTGCGCCATGGCAGATTGATAAGGCCCGTCGCCAACTTTCAAAGTGGACACCTGCAACCTTGGCTGGGGCAGTAGTAGCGGTCGCCCAAGCAGATGCCGATATCAAGGGCGCGGCAGTCGATCCGATTCACTCGTTAGAGCGTGCGATTATTGCCATCACATCTCGGGTTTGAGTAGAAGGCCCCTTCGCTGGTAATCTGCGCGTCTGCCTGGCAGAAGCCAAGGCTTAGATTTCAAGAGATTAGAAGGTAGTTCGAAGTGGCAAATATCAAGTCGCAGATCAAGAGAATTCGTACCAACGAGAAGGCACAGATTCGTAACAAGTCTGCTCGTTCTTCGATTAAGACCGCGATCCGTCGCTTCCGCGATGCAGTCACTTCAGGCGACAGCAAGGTTATTGCTGAAGAACTTCGTCTAGCATCAAAGACACTTGATGTTGCAGTAAGCAGCGGCGTGCTACATGCAAACGCAGCAGCAAACAGAAAGTCAGCGATGGCTAAGCAAGCTAATAAAGCTGGCACCCGTTAATTTTTGTTTTACCCAAAGCAAATCTCAATTAGGTATCGGCTAGTAATCTCGGGGGATAAATGCCTGCCATTGATTTAGCCAAAGCGCCACAACCAGGTTCAACTGATCCCGCGCAAATTCGTAATTTTTGTATCATCGCGCATATCGATCACGGTAAATCAACTCTCGCCGACCGCATGCTTGGAATAACTGAAGTTGTTGAACTGCGCAATATGCGCGCCCAATATCTAGATCGCATGGATATCGAACGCGAACGCGGAATTACTATTAAGAGCCAAGCAGTTCGTCTGCCTTGGCGCTCTGGTATCGATGGCCAGGAATACATCCTCAACATGATTGATACACCTGGGCACGTTGACTTTACCTACGAAGTTTCCCGGTCACTTGCCGCCTGTGAAGGCGCAGTTCTGCTGGTTGATTGTGCACAAGGAATCGAAGCCCAAACTTTGGCGAACCTTTATCTTGCGATGGAGAATAATTTAACAATTATTCCAGTGCTAAATAAAATTGATTTACCAGCAGCCCAACCAGAGAAATTTGCCGAAGAGCTAGCAAAGTTAATTGGTTGCCAACCAGAAGATTGTCTGCGAGTTTCCGGAAAGACTGGCGCAGGTGTTACTGAATTACTTGACCAGATTGTTAAGCAAATTCCAGCGCCTGTTGGCGATGCAAATGCACCAGCACGCGCCCTTATCTTTGACTCGGTATATGACACCTATCGTGGCGTTGTTACATACGTTCGCGTTGTTGATGGCCATTTATCTACCCGTGATCAAATTCAAATGTTCTCGACCGGCGTGCGCCACGAGATGCTTGAAGTCGGCGTTATCTCACCTGAACCTGTTGTCAGTAAAGGACTTGGTGTTGGTGAAGTAGGTTATGTAATTACTGGTGTTAAAGATGTTCGCCAATCTAGAGTCGGTGACACCATCACGACTTATCACAATCCAACTAAGAAAGCCCTGGCTGGCTATAAAGATCCAATGCCAATGGTTTTCTCTGGTTTATTCCCGCTGGATGGCGCTGAATACCCAATGCTCCGTGAAGCTTTAGATAAGTTGCAGTTAAATGATGCGGCACTTGTTTATGAACCAGAAACTTCAGCAGCTCTTGGTTTCGGATTCCGTTGTGGCTTTTTAGGTCTGTTGCATATGGAGATTGTTCGCGAGCGTTTAGAACGTGAAGCTGGTTTATCACTTATCTCAACTGCACCAAGCGTTGTTTATCGCGTTGTACGTGGCGATGGCAAAGAGTTAATTGTTACTAATCCATCTGAATTCCCGAACGATAAAATTGAAGCGGTATTCGAACCAATCGTGCGGGCAACTGTTCTTGCTCCCGCTGAATTTATCGGCGCAATCATGGAACTCTGCCAAGAGCGACGTGGTGCCTTGCTCGGTATGGATTATCTATCTGAAGATCGCGTAGAAATTCGCTACACCTTGCCATTAGCCGAAATCGTCTTTGATTTCTTCGATCAACTTAAATCTAAAACTCGTGGTTATGCCTCACTTGATTACGAACCAATCGGTGAAGCCGAAGGCGATCTCGTGAAAGTTGATATCTTGCTACAGAGCGAGGGCGTCGATGCATTTAGCGCAATTGTTCACAAAGATAAGGCATATGCCTATGGCGTGATGATGACCGGAAAACTTCGTAAATTAATTCCGAGACAACAATTTGAAGTCCCAATTCAGGCTGCTATTGGCTCTCGAATTATTGCTCGCGAGAGTATTCGCGCAATCCGTAAAGATGTTCTTGCAAAATGTTATGGCGGAGATATTTCTCGTAAGCGCAAACTTCTTGAGAAGCAGAAAGAGGGAAAGAAGCGCATGAAGATGGTCGGCCGCGTTGAAGTTCCGCAAGAGGCATTTATTGCCGCGCTCACTACCGATGCTGATGTTGATAAGGCAAAGGCGAAGGCCAAGGGTTAAAACCCATGACTCGGCCACTCTCGTTTTACATCCATATTCCCTACTGCGTTAAACGCTGTGGTTACTGTGATTTCAATACTTACACTCCCGGCGAATTGAAGCCCGGCAGCGATATTGCGCAAGTATCAAATGGCTATATAGATTTGCTAATTCAAGAGGGAAAAATTGCGCGTAGCGATGTTAAGACAGATAAGCCTATTCCAACAATATTCTTCGGTGGTGGAACTCCAACTCTCATGGAACCAGTCGATCTTGGTCGGGTACTAAATTCACTAGAAACTGACTTTGGTTTTGCTTCTGATATTGAAATTACGATTGAAGCTAATCCAGATACCGTATCAAGTGCGAAGCTTGCGGCGCTTCGGGAGATTGGAATTAATCGAATCTCATTTGGCATGCAATCGGCTGTTCCACATGTCTTAGCTGTATTGGATAGAACTCATAATCCGGAGAATGTAATCAAAGCGACTACTTGGGCCCGCGAAGTTGGATTTGAGCAAGTCAGTGTTGATCTTATTTATGGCGCACCGGGTGAGAGCCTTGAAGATTGGGAGGACACGATCGACGCCGCTTTGACACTTCCGATAACTCATATCTCGGCATATGCGTTAATTGTCGAGAGTGGAACAAAACTTGCAGCACAAGTAAAACGTGGAGAAGTAATTATTCCGGAAGATGATCAGACTGCGGATAAATATTTAATGGCTGATGAAAAATTTAAAAAAGCTGGATTCAATTGGTATGAACTTTCTAATTGGGCAAAACCTAAGGGTGAATGTCGCCATAACATCGCATATTGGGAAGGCGCAGATTGGTGGGGCCTTGGTCCTGGTGCGCACTCACATCTAAATGGAAAAAGATTTTGGAATGTGAAACATCCAACTGCTTATCGTGAAAGCCTTGAAGCAGAGCAATCACCAGTAATGGATAGTGAGAAATTAACTTTGGCAGAGATCGAAAGTGAGCGAGTTATGCTGGAAATTCGCTTACCAAGAGGGTTAGAAAAGAGTTCATTATCAAGCCCGAGCCTTGCCAGATTAGAGAGTTATCTGACCGGCGGCCAGATTTCACAGGAACAGTGGGATCAAGGGCGAATCTCACTAACTATTTCGGGTCGGCTTATGGCAGATCGAATCGTGCGCGAAATCTTGTTGTAGTAGCGTTTGACTATGCATTTAGCCCACAACATCCTGCTCGGCTTATTGGCCATTGTTTTTCTTATCTCTGGCACCATGAAATTGAGTGGAAATCCCAAGGGGTTACAGGGTACGCGTGATGTAAATATTGGAGATCGCATCGCTCGACTTATCGGATTAGTTGAAGCGATAGCTGCAGTTGGTTTGATTTATGCAATCAGATACCCAGAAGAGCTAATTGGCTGGCTTGCGATTTTGACTCTTTGGGTCGCCATGGGTGTCGCGGTTTACGCGCATTCAAGGGCCAACAAGATGAAGAGCGCCGCTCCCGCAATAATTCTCTTAATTCTGCTATCTGCAGTACTTGTTATCCCATAATTCGGCAATCAATATGGAAATGGATATGCAAAATCGCCAACTAGAAATTCTGCGAGCAATCGTCGATGAATATGTTGCAACTGAAGAGCCAGTTGGCTCGAAGGTAATTGCGGAGCGCCATGGACTTGGCGTATCACCGGCGACAATTAGAAATGACATGGCTATCCTTGAAGATGCTGGATTGATTAAGCAACCACATACAAGTGCTGGACGGATTCCAACTAATAGTGGCTACCGGTTATTCGTGGATAAAATTTCGGAGCTAAAGCCTCTCTCTACTGGTGAGCGTAGAGCAATTGAGAATTTCTTAGATGGCGCAGATGATATGGATGATGTACTAACTCGAACCGCGAAGTTATTGGCACAAATCACTAAGCAGGTAGCGGTAATTCAATATCCAGATGAGGGTAGAGTTGTTCTAGCCGGAACAGCGAACTTGGCTCGATCTACTCAGGAAGTTTCAATTGCGATCCACCCAATTCTCGAAGCCCTTGAAGAACAAGTTGTGTTATTGCGTCTGCTTTCGGATGCGGGGACTTCACTTCAAGTAAGAATTGGCGAAGAACAAGTTGAGAGTTCATTGCGCACGACAAGTTTTGTTTCCATGAGTTATGGAAGTGGAAACACTGGTCATGGTGCGCTTGGAATTTTAGGACCAACGAGAATGGATTACGCGAGTTCTATGGCTGCTGTTAATACTGTCGCAAGATATATCGGGCATTTCTTAGGGGATAAGGCATAGATGGCTGATTATTACGGAATCCTTGGCGTAGCTCGCGATTCATCTTCAGATGAAATTAAAAAGGTTTATCGCAAACTGGCCCGGGAATATCACCCTGATATAAATCCAGACCCACAAGCATCTGAAAAATTCAAAGAGATAACAACTGCTTATGAAATTTTGAGTGATCCTGAAAAACGTCAACGCTATGACATGGGTGGCGATCCATTCTCGCAATTCGGTGGCGGTCAAAACTTTGGATTTGGCGACATTATGGATGCCTTCTTCGGTGGCGGAGCATCAAATCGTGGACCGCGTGCTCGCATGCGCGCTGGTCAGGATGCACTAATTCGGGTTGAACTTGATCTCGCGGAGGCTTGTTTTGGTACCGATCGAGAATTGAATTTAGAAACTGCAGTCACTTGTGAAAAATGTTCTGGTTCGGGATGTGCAAGTGGTTCAAAGCCAAGTGTCTGCGGAATCTGCAAGGGTCGAGGTGAAACGCAACAGGTAACTCGCTCAATCATTGGCCAAGTTATGACAAGCCGGCCATGCGCAGCGTGTCAAGGATATGGTTCAGTTATCTCAGATCCTTGCTTGGAATGCTCTGGAGATGGTCGAGTTCGTTCCCGAAAAGTTATTCCGGTAAAGATTCCCGCAGGCGTTGAAACCGGAAACCGAATTCAAATGACTGGGGCTGGTGAAGTTGGACCTGGTGGCGGGCCGGCCGGTGATTTATATGTTGAAATAGTTGAAACCCAGCATGATTTCTTAGTTCGTGATGGAAATAATTTGCATATATCCATAGTCATCCCAATGACTTCGGCTGCCCTTGGCTCAAAAGTCATGCTTGAAACCCTTGATGGCCCGCGCGAAGTTGTAATTAAACCTGGCTTTATAAGCGGTAATACCGTTCTCCTTAAAGATTTAGGAATGAACAAATTGCGTGGCCATGGTCGTGGTGAATTAATAATTCATATTGAGGTTACAACGCCAAGTAAATTAACTAAGGAGCAGGAAGAGCTTTTGAAGTCGCTTGCTAAATCTCGGGGTGAGAGTAGTGAAGACATTGAAATCCATCGTCGAAGCGCAGCCCACGCCTCAGGTTTCTTTGGCCGCTTTAGAGATGCGTTTAATCGCTAAATGTTGACCTTATTTTTAGTTAAAGAGATTTCAGAGAGTGAAGTGATCGAAGTAGAGGGCGATGAAGCACACCACGCAATCAAAGTTCTGCGAATCAATCTGGGTGAAGAAGTATTAATTTCGGATGGTGCTGGTAATTGGGTCAGAGCTAAAGTTGAAGATGTTGTCAAAAAATCTTTCGCTGCAAGAGTTCTAGAGCGCGGATTTCAAGCGACCAGAGATCCTAAATTAGTAGTTGTTCAAGCACTTCCAAAATCTGATCGAGTCAAAGAAGCGATTGAAATTCTTGTGGAATCTGGCGTTGATTTAATCATTCCTTGGCAATCTGAACGTAGTATTTCCAAATGGCAGAAAGATTCACTCTCCAAATGGCAGGGCGCTGCCACCGCAGCAACAAAGCAATCTCGCAGATTTAGGGTTCCAGAAATTATTGATCAACTATCTTTATCCCAACTCTTGGAGATCGAAAGTGAAAAGAGTGTCATTCTTGTTATGCACGAATCTGCTGAGGTTAAGCTATCGACAGTTGTCACAAGAAAATTTGCCGAACTAAATGAAATA
>QYQH01000061.1 GCA_007280395.1 Actinomycetales bacterium
CAGCGTTTCACTTACCGGATTAATTGGAAATCTAATCGATGTAGAAGTTGATATCTCCGAGGGATTACCTGGATACATTCTCCTTGGCTTGCCAGATGCGGCGCTGAATGAATCAAAAGATCGGGTTCGTGCCGCGCTAGTAAATAGTGGGGAAGTTTGGCCGAATAAGAAAGTAACAGTGTCCCTATCTCCAGCATGGTTACCCAAGAGTGGTTCAGCATTTGATTTACCAATTGCAATCACTTTGTTGATGGCCGTGGGGCAGGTGCCAAAAGATGAACCAGGAGTATGTATCTATTTGGGTGAACTCTCATTAGATGGCCAAGTTCGCGAAGTTCGAGGAGTTTTACCGGCAGTCCTAGCAGCAAAGAAACGAGGCTTTAAAAGAGCGCTAGTTCCATTCAAAAATTTTGCCGAAGCTAAATGTGTTTCCGGGATAGAAGTAATCGCCATTTCATCGTTGACTGACGCCCTTAATTACTTGCGAAGTGGCGAAGTGCCAGAATCTCCAGAAGCTATAACCGCGACTGATTCCGATTACTTCTTGGATTTATGTGATGTTGCAGGACAAGTTGGGGCACGTCGAGCGTTAGAGATAGCGGCTATCGGTGGCCACCATCTTCTTTTTATAGGTCCACCAGGAACTGGAAAGACGATGTTGGCTGAGCGAATTCCCTCGATACTTCCACCACTTACCGAAGAATCAATATTGGAAGTCACCGCAATTCATTCAATTGCAGGAACGCTTTTAGATCGGGAATTACTTTCGAAGTTGCCACCATTTGTCGCGCCCCATCACACAACAACTGCGCCAGCGATGATTGGTGGTGGCGCACATGCGATTCGTCCTGGTGCAACATCTCTCGCACATGAAGGCGTTCTCTTTATTGATGAGGCGCCAGAATGCGCACGAGGAGTATTGGATTCACTTCGCCAACCACTTGAATCTGGAAGCGTAACAATCTCAAGAGCAGTTGGTTCTGTTACATATCCGGCAAGATTTATGTTGGTGCTAGCGGCCAACCCTTGCCCTTGTGGTCGATTTAGCGGCCGCGGAAGAAGTTGTACATGTACCCAGGTAGCAATTCGTAGATATCTGCAACGACTATCGGGTCCGCTCTTAGATCGAATTGATATTAGAGTTTTTGTGGATTCACCAAGCCGGATTGAAATGGCTAGTGATCAACTCGGTGAATCTAGTGAAGTTGTGCGGAGTCGAGTAATCGAGGCACGAGCTATGGCGGATGCAAGATTCACGGACTGCGCTTGGAAATTGAATTCACAGATTCCGCCAAGTCAACTTAGAAAGCGATTTAGAGCGGAGAAATTGGGGATGAATTTCTTGCATACCGAATTAGATAATGAACGCCTTAGCGCCCGTGGTTTTCATAAAGTGTTAAGAATCTCTTGGAGTATCGCTGATTCAAATGGCCACACCATCCCAAATCGTGGTGATGTTGAATCCGCCTTTCGTTTAAGAGAGGGGATGGAACTTCTCACATGATTAATACGTTGGCACGAGCCCAATTATTTGCAGCAATAGAAGGTGGCTCGATTCCTTGGTATGAAGAGATTTCAAAATTGGGTGCTATCGAAGTACGGGATCGATTAATCGCGGGGGAGTACAACGCTGCTGGGAAAATAAGAGAGCGATTAATGCAAAGTTCTGGGGAGGAAGTTCTTGCCGAAATAACAAAAGCTGGTGCGTTCATTCTCACTCCGGAAGATATCGATTGGCCGATTTCGCTAAATGATTTAGCGGCGCCACCGATTGCACTTCTAATTAAAGGGCAGCGGGAGTATTTACCAAACCTCGTTAATTCAATTTCCATAGTAGGAACAAGAAATCCAACACAATATGGGCTTCGTATTGCTGGGGATTTTGGAGTTGGAGTCGCTGATCACGAATGGACCGTTGTAAGTGGTGGAGCTATTGGGATCGATGGCGCGGCACATAAGGGTTGTTTAGTTGGCGAAGGAGTTACCGTTGCGGTTCTTGGTGGGGGATTTAATAAGAATTACCCATCAGTGCATGAGAAGTTATTCTCCGAAATTAGTGAGAGTGGTCTACTTATTTCCGAAGTTATGCCTGATGTTCCGGCAATTCCACATCGCTTCTTGACGCGCAATCGTTTGATTGCTGCGCTCTCAAAGGCAACAGTTGTGGTGGAAGCTGCTTTTAGAAGTGGTTCGCTTCGGACTGCGCGCGATGCTGCTGAAATATTTCGCCCAGTTATGGCAGTACCCGGTCCGATTAATTCACCAACAAGCGAGGGTTGCCATCGTTTGATTGCAGAGCGGGTAGCGGAATTAGTTTCATCGGTATCTGAAGTAATGGAATTGGTGAAACCAATAAGCATTAAGTGAGAGAATTGCGACATGAGTGTTGAACATAGAGCCGGCTTTGTCGCCATTATTGGCCGACCAAATGTTGGGAAATCCACTCTTGTTAATGCGCTAGTTGGTCGCAAAATTGTTATTACGTCAAAGCATCCAAATACCACTAGAAATCCAATTCGCGGAATTATCTCCAAACCAGATTTTCAAATGATTGTGGTTGATACCCCAGGTATTCATAAACCTAAGACCCTGCTTGGCTCACGATTAAATGCGATGGTCTCTGAAAATCTGCAATCGGTGGATGCAGTCTTAATCTGTCTGCCGGCTGATGAAGAGATTGGGCAGGGCGATGAATACATTGCTCGCCAAGTTATAAATCAACGTCGAGTTTTAATTGCAGTTACCAAGACCGACAGGGTTAAGCAGGAAACTCTCTTGGCGAAGTTAGTTGAAGTTGGGGAATTTGCGGCGAGAGTTGGCCTATCCGTAGCCGAGATAGTTCCAATTTCAGCGAAGAATGCGGATCAGACAGATCTATTACTAAGCCTTTTAGCTGAGAAACTTCCGCAATCGCCATCACTTTATCCAGAAGATGTAACAACTGATCAAGCATCAGAGATGACAATTACCGAACTTATTCGAGAAGCCGCTATCGAAAATCTTTATGAAGAGGTCCCACATTCCATCGTTGTTACGATTGATGAGATGGCGAAGCGCGAAGGTAAGGAATTCTTTGATATTCATGCCACTTTGCATGTGGAACGCGATAGCCAAAAATCAATCGTTATCGGACCACAAGGTTCAAGGTTAAAAGATATTGGAATTCGTGCCAGAGGCTCAGTTGAAACATTTTTGGGTGCAAAAGTTTATTTAGGGTTACACGTAAAGGTAAGTAAGGAATGGCAACGTGATGCTAAAGCACTTACAAAATTAGGATTTATTGAAGGGAAGTAGCGCCTTTGCGCCCAGCAAAGTAAGAACCAAGCAGAACAAGCGGTAGGCCAAGAGCGATTCCCAGAGTAAATGGCTCATTCAAAATGATCACACCTAAGAGAACTGCAAAAGCGGTATTCAAATAAGTGACGAGTGAACCGCGCGCAGTACCAATATCTTTGATTAGTTGGAAGAAGAGAATAAAGGCGAGTGCGGTTGGAAATAAACCAAGTGCAAGAACTGCGCCAAGAACTTTAGTTGAAGGCGCATGATCTGGAGCGGTAATGATTACAAGAGGCAGGTAAACGAGCGCAGTAAATAACATCGCTAGGCCATTTATAGAGATTGGCTCAATGTGTGGAATCTTCGCGCTAACCATCGTGACCGCCCAGGCATATCCCATTGCGGAAATTAGGATCATAAAAATTGAAACGATCGAATGGCGACCTGAAAAACTTTCGATTCCGACAACTAGAACAATTCCAATAAAGCCAATTAAAAGACCTAATAGCCGTTTGTGATGCCAGACGGTTTTATCGCCATTAATTGAGGCCAAAATTGTTGACCAAATCGGAACTGTAGCAACAAGTAAACCTGCAAGCCCTGAAGTCATTTTCTGTTCCGCAGCGGTAATTAAAATCCACGGCCCAACCATTTCTCCAATGGCGTAAGGAATTACATATCTCCAAGCTTTAATCGCTGGCATCATGGAGCCACGCTTCATCGCAATCGGAATCAAAATTGCTGCGCCAATAGCAACGCGAGAGAAAACAATCACTGGAGGTGAAAGTTCTTCCACGGCAACTTTAATTAGAAGATATGGAATTCCCCAGATGAGTCCGACAAATAAAAAGAGAGACCAATTGCGTCGCGACATTAGCGAAGTATTGCATTAATTTCATCACTCACAAATTGCTGTAGCACTTCTGCTTCAGGGGTGATTCCGGCAAGAGTGAAATATCCATGTATTACTCCTTCATATTCCCGATAAACAGTTGGTACGCCAGATTTTCGCAATAGATCGGCGTAGTTATATCCATCATCTAATAATGGATCGAATTCTGCGGTAGTGATAATTGCTGGCGCTAGCCCACGGAAATTTTTTGCTGATGCGGGGACTGCATAAGGGTTTTTCGCATCGGATTTCCTGGATAGATATTGTGCCCAGAACCATTCCATTGCCTGTGTACTAAGACCATACCCAACAGCGTTGCTATATGCGGAACCATATTTCATTTCGCTATCGCTGCATGGATAGATTAGTAATTGAAATGCCAGGTTTACATCACCAGCATCACGGGCCTTAATCGAAACGCCTGCGGCCAAGTTTGCTCCGGCGCTGTCACCACCAACCCCAATTTGAGTTGCATCAATACCTAATTTTTCGGCGTTCTGGGCTACCCATAATAAAGTCGCATAGCAATCATCAAAAGGAATCGGGAATGGTAATTCTGGAGCTTTCTGATAGTTAACTGCAACAACAACAAACTGACCTTTGTTCGCAATTGAACGCAGCGCCTGTTCGTAACTATCCAAGTTATTTAAAACCCAACCGCCACCATGGAAGAAAACAAGTGCTGGCAAAATTGTTCCCTTAATCGGGCGGTAAATACGAAGCGGCAGATCTGATGTTGGGCCAGGAATGTAACGATGAATTACTTCATGTATTTTCTCAGGTTCCCCAGATTGGATTGCGCGGTTCTCCTGATTTTTTCTTATAGTTGCAACTGGGGCCTGCCAAACTTCGGGAAGTCCACTGGCGTTGCGCGCTTCAAGAAAAGGAATAAATTCTGGCTTTAGCGCCATCTCTACCAACCTTGCGTCTGGTCGCGAAGCTTGCGATATTTAACTAAGACTTCAGGGGTAGGAACTTCTTTAATACTCGTAACTTCTCCCAAATTCCATTGTGGTGGGCGATCTGTTCCAAGTAGCGCCCAGGCCGCAAGTTTTGCCGCGCCAATTGCAACGTATTCACCTGGCGGTGGAATTAAAACTTCGCGGCCAAAGAGCGCCGATGCAATTTTTCCAATTGCAGGATTTTTTGCAGCGCCACCGACAATAAGGATTCGCTTAACTTCAACACCTAACTTTTCGAGTGAAGCAACGGCATCTGCCATTCCG
>QYQH01000062.1 GCA_007280395.1 Actinomycetales bacterium
GAGGAATAGCGACAACCCTTTTGTTCCTGGGCCGCCACCTTCGCGTCGAGCAAGAACGAAGTGCATAATATTTTCATATAAATCGGCATCACCGGAAGTAATAAAACGTTTCGTTCCCGTAACGTGCCACGTTCCATCGGCCTGTTGCACAGCTTTGCTGCGTCCGGCACCAACATCAGAACCTGCATCAGGTTCGGTTAGCTGCATTGTTGCGCCCCAATGGTTATCAACCATAAGTTTTGCCATCTGCTTTTGTTCGGCTGTACCGAGTACATAAGCAACTTGGGCAAAGGCATAACCCGAGGCGTAAATATGAATTGCAGGGTTTGAACCCAAAACCATTTCGGCGATTGCCCAACGAATCGAGGCAGGGATTTTCATTCCACCAAGTTCAATGGGCGCATCAAGTCGCCACCATTCACCGTTGACATATGACTCGTAAGATTTTTTAAAACTTGCAGGAACAGTGACGTCACCAGTGGCTTTATTAAAAACAGTTCCCATCCGATCGCCTTCAATGAAGGATGCAGCAAGATCGTTCTCGCACAGACGCTTCATCTCTTCGAGCATGCCCGATGCAGTGTCGCGGTCGATGTCGGCATAAACGGAAGTACCTAAAACTTTTTCGCGCCCTAAGAGGTCAAAGAGGCAGAATTCAATATCGCGCAGGTTGGCTGTGTAATGACTCATGGGGAAATAATGCTACTGGTCAGTAACTTATGCAAGCGCGGCTCAAAAGTTTTGCCCTACCTTCTCTTTCTGTACGTCTTACGTTAATTTTCGACCGAGATGATCCCTTTGTGAAAATCATCATCATTGGAGGGGGTGTCATTGGCACTGCCCATGCGCGCGAAGCTCTAAAAGCTGGCCACCACGTAGTTCATCTAGAGCGCGATGCTCTAGCCAGGAGTGCCTCAGTTAGAAACTTTGGTCTTGTCTGGGTTAGTGGTCGACGAAGCGGTGCCGAACTTGAATCAGGCTTACGAGCCAGAGCTTTATGGGAAGAGATTCATAGAGAAATCCCTGCAATGGATTTTCGCCCAAATGGGTCAATGACTTTGGCGGTCAATGAAGCAGAGCTTGCCGTCATGCAAGAGTGCATGGAAAAGGGTGACGCGCACCAGCGTCAATGGCAGTTGCTAGATAAAAAAGAAGTACAGAAGATAAATCCCGCTCTAAAAGGAAATTACTTAGCGGGGCTTTGGTGCCCACTTGATGCTTCGGTAGAGCCATCAAAGTTATTACTAGATATTAGAGATCACCTTGTGAAAAATAAAGATTACACATGGCGCAATAACGTAGATATTATCGATGTGTCAGAAAGTGAAACAACCGTAATAGCTATTTCTAGAAGCGGTGAACGCTTTGAAGCCGATTATTTAATTCATTGTCCTGGAGCAGATCACTCATCACTTTTTGGTGAACATCTTGAGGCCGCTCCAATTAGGCGAGTGAGATTACAGATGATGAGTACTGCTGTTTTTGATCAGGAATTAACTACGTCGCTGGCCGACGGCGATTCGATGCGATATTACCCAGGTTATGATGTTCCAACATTGAGCAAACTGCCACCACAGCACCCGGTTGCAGAAAAAAATCATATGCAATTACTTTTGGTTCAACGAAAAGATGGCACCTTAACGATTGGCGACACGCACGAATATAAGGAGCCTTTCGAATTTAAATTACATGAAGGTCCTTACCAATACTTACATGATCTAGCTAGTGATCTTATTGGAACGAAAATTCCACCAATAATTCATCGCTGGGATGGTATTTACAGCCAACAAATAAACGGTGAAATTTGTGATCGTCGACAAATATCTACAAACATTATTTCAGTTACAGGCCCTGGAGGTCGAGGAAATACTTTAGCACCAGCAATTGCAGAAGAAACTCTGAAAGGGTTATAAATGAGCGTAGAGATGGTTGCCTTTGATGTTGCTGGAACGACGCTCAACGATGATGGGATTGTCATTACCGCTTTTAAAAGCGCTTTTGAAAGAACACAACCCGATCTATGGCCGAGCATGGGTGAGATTTGGACGCAATATGCAATAGAGACTATGGGACAGTCAAAGATTCATGTTTTTACTGAACTCCTTGGAGATGCCGAAAAGGCGCACCAGGCTAATGTCGCTTTTGAGGAGTCATATCTATCTGAGATTGCAGAAATTGGCGCGACACCTATCGCCGGCGCCGAAGATCTATTTAGAGCGTTGAAGAAAGCGGGAATTGCAGTTGTTTTAACAACTGGATTCAGCAGATCAACGTTAGATGTACTTTTAGAGACGCTCAACTGGAGAGAGTTAATAGATCTATCCGTCACCCCGAGTGAAGTAGAACGTGGGCGCCCACATGCCGACATGCTCAATTTTGCCGCGAAAGAGTTCATGATAAACCTGCCTGAAAACACAATGGTTGTTGGGGACACTGCCGCAGACATGCAGGCAGGAGTCGCCTTCGGTGCAAAGCACGTGATTGGCGTATTAACTGGTGCGCACAATGAACGTACCTTAAACGAAGCTGGTGCCACTTCTGTTGTTAATTCAATTGTAGATATTTCCTCACTTATTTAACACTAAGACTTCTATTAGCGTTCATAAGTAATTTGGTGAACTGTCACCTAAAAAACTCCAACCGTTTCCAATCAGTCGAGATAGTTCGCGCACAATCCTTAGGAAGGGATCTCACACATGCGCGCAAAGCGTTTAGTATCTATATTAGCAAGTGCCGCCTTGGTGTCAGGAATCGTTGTAATCGCAACACCTGCCCAAGCAGCAATCAATATCTGTAAAGCTAAAAATGTTAAAGAAGCAGGCGGTCTAGACAACTTAATAGCCGCTGCAAAGAAAGAGGGAAAGCTTGCATTAATCACAACACCACGTGATTGGGCAAACTACGGAGCGGCATTTGACGCTTACGAAAAGGCATTTAGTGTAAAGATCTCTGTAGATAATCCAGATGGATCATCACAGTACGAAATCGACACAATGAAGACTGCTCCAAAGTCTAAGCAACCAGATTCAATCGATATTGGACCTCTAGTTGTTGCTCAGGTGACACCTCCAGGCGGAACACCAATGTCTTCCGCCTATCAAGTTATTAACTGGAATGACATTCCAAAGGCTGCTAAAGATTCAACCGGACTTTGGTACGGTAACTACGGCGGAAAGCTTGCAATTGTTTACAACACAACACTTCCATCAGTTCCAACTAAGGCAACTGATTTCGCAAAAGCTGAATATAAGGGCTATGTAGGAATCACAGGAGACCCAACATCTTCTAACCAGGCGTTCATGTCAGTTTTGGCGGCAAGCCTTGGTAACGGTGGAGAGAAGAATCTCTCAGATGTAACAAAGGGTCTAGAACTATTTAAGAGTCTAAAGGCACAAGCACCACTAGTAAAGGTAAATGGAACAAACCTTGCAACTGGTACAGCAAAGCTTGGATTCATGTGGGACTTCAACGCACTAGGAATCATTCCTGCGGCTAAGGCAGCGGGATTAGATCTTAAGTTTGCTTACCCAACTGACTTCGTTCTTCAAGCTCCTCCATACATCAACGCAATCAACGCTAAGTCACCAAACTGCGCAAATGCACGTTTGTGGCAAGAGTTTGTTTACTCACAGAACAAGGGCAAGAGCGCTGCACAGTTAACTGATGCTGATCTCAAGCTTTCAGGTTCAAAATTGTTTGCAAAGATGCAAGGCGGACAGAACTACTTCATGCAATCCGGAGCAGATCCAATCATGTCTGCTGCAATGAAAAAGAAGGGCCTTCTAGTGGATTCACTTCTCGACTTCAAGGTTCCATCAACAGCAAAGGTTGTTGGTCCTCCGACAATCTCAGATGTGCTTTCAGCTCGTGAGCAGATCATCAAGGCATGGGCTGGATTGTAAGAAAGAAATATGACTCTTAAAGTCATGAAGGAGGGCGCGTTACCGAGGGGTCGCGCCTTCCTCACTTTCTCTCCCAGAAGCGTGCTTCCGGCGATGCCTCTTCTACTTATTTTGGGCTACTTCTTTCTCTTTCCCATATCTCGACTCGTCTATGTTTCCTTCTTATCTAATGACCATACTTTTACTCTAAGTAACTTCGAAACTGCATTCAAAGAGCCATACAAAACCGGATTTCTCAATTCTATTAAAATCGGTTTATTATCGGCTGCAATCGCAGCCTTTCCCGGTGCAATCGCCGCATATTTTATTGAGAGTCGCGGACCATCGAAGTTGCGCCGCACCATCGCAGTCATGAGCGGCGTTCTAGCAAATACAGGTGGAGTACCTCTAGCTTTTATGTTCACAGCAGCCATCGGATTGCAAGGGCAGTTAACAAAGATGCTTAAGGCGGCTGGTTGGGATATCTACTCTGGTCATTTTTCATTGGGCACATTTCAAGGCTTGTTAGTTGTATATCTGTACTTTCAATTACCGCTCATGATCATTGTATTTTCACCTGCCATCGTCTCCTTGCGTAAGGAATGGGCCGAAGCGGCGCGAAATTTAGGCGCCAATCAATTTAACTACTGGCGGCGTATCGGCATCCCACTGTTATTTCCAAGCTTTATCGCCTCTTTTTTGCTTCTCTTCGCTAGCGGCTTCTCGGCCTATGCAACTGCAAATGCATTAACCGTTGGAAATCTCCCATTGACACCACTGCAGATTGGTGGCCTGCTTGATGGAAATGTTTCTGCTCAACAGCTAAATCTCGGTAAAGCGCTCGGCGTAGTGATGATTGTGATTTCGGCGATGGCCGTTATTCCATATTTGGCGATCCAAAGGCGCGCTGCGCGGTGGCAGCAGCGATGAAAAGACGTATAGATATTCCGTTAATAATTACACTTTTTCTCTTATCAATATTTGTATTTGCTCCCATGTTCTCTGCCTTTGAGTATTCAGTCAGAACACCCCTCAAAGGTGGCTATGGTTGGGATCAATACACCTGGGCCCTTAGAAAGGGAGAATTTCTTCATTACATCCTGCGCTCGGGTTGGTTAGCAGCCACGACGGTACTAATTACGATACTTGTCTTAGTTCCTACACTGACTTGGTTGCATTTGAGTCAATCAAAGGTAAGACCGCTCATCGACGGTCTATCACTTCTTCCATTGGTAATTCCAGTAGTCGCCTTCGCGGTTGGCGCCCAAATTTCATTTCCAGAAGTTATGCAAAATACGGTTTTTGAACTGCCGTTCCTATACTTTATCTTGGCACTTCCCTATGCATATAGATCACTAGACATCGGTCTTAACTCAATTCCTCTTAAAACCCTAACAGAGGCGGCCCGAAGCGCTGGAGCAAATTGGTTTCGGACAATTAATTCGGTAA
>QYQH01000052.1 GCA_007280395.1 Actinomycetales bacterium
GACCGCGCTTTACTCGATATCGCAACTCTTTTTCGCGATGTACTTTTAGTACAATCCAATTCCATCGATTCGATAATTAATACAGATCTAATGACAGAAATAAATAAAATTGCCATGAGTAGCACGCCAGAATCAACTTTACGAAAATTAGAAGCAATAATGACATCACGAACAAATCTTGCACATAGCGCTGCGCCACTTTTGACTATTGAAGCGCTAATGGTCACTTTGAAATAATGTCCCGCAAAAATATCTATTTTACTCTTTTGCTAGTTGTGGTTCTTGTGGCTATTTCGCTCTCCTATTTAAAAATTAAAAATGATGAGAATTGGACACTAACTAAATTCAATTCTCAAAGACTCGATTGGCAAGATTGTTATGGGGGCTTTGAATGTTCCACTTTCAAGGTTCCGGTGAACTACGGGAAAATATCTAGAGAAACCTTTACTTTAAAAGTTCTTCGCCATAGCGCATCGGATAAACGAAATAGATTAGGTGCAATACTTGTTAATCCAGGTGGTCCTGGTGGGTCAGCAACAGAGTACGCATATAACGCCGAATCAATAGTTTCGCCTGAAATCAGCAGCAAATTCGACATCATTGGCTTTGATCCGCGGGGAATTAATAGTTCAGAACCAATTCGTTGCCTTACAAACAGTGAAGAAGATGAATTTCTAAGCGCAGATACGAGTGGTGGCGAAGCTAGCAAAGTAAGGGAATTAATTACCATTTCTAAGGCTTTTGCTGCAAAATGTAAAAAGGCTGCGGGCGCAAAGCTGGGGCACTACAGCACCCTGGATGCTGCGAAGGATATGGAAGTGCTCCGCAATTTACTTAAGGAGAAGAGCCTAAATTACTTAGGCAAGAGTTACGGGACATATCTAGGGACGCTATATGCGGCGCTTTATCCTAAATCTGTTGGCAGAATGGTTTTGGATGGTGCGGTTGCACCAAATATTTCACTTCGAGAACAAGAGCTAGCCCAGGCAGTCGGTTTTGATAAAGCACTTGAAAATTATTTAAAATCACAGAGCAGATTTAAGATGAAAGACATAACGAAGTTATTAAATAAATCTTCTTCAGATCCAATGAAGAGTAAGAGTGGTCGATTGGTAACGGAATCCTTAGTTATTACAGCGGTAGCTCAATCTTTGTACGATTCAAAATCTGGTTGGAGAGATTTAACAAATTCTTTAGAACTTGCCATTGGGAAGGGTGATCCAACAGGAATTCTTGAACTAGCGGATAGATACAATAATCGCGATTCTTCTGGAAATTATTACAGCAACCAAAATGACATTTCGATAATGATTACTTGTCTGGATTGGAAAGAAAATCGAACAGTAGATCAAATGGTTTCTGAGCAAGCAATCTTTAAGAGTAAATCTTCAGTATTTGGTCCGTACTTAAGTTTCGCCGCTCTTCCTTGTAGGTATTGGAAAGCTAAACCAAAATTGCTAACGTTTGATTTAAGTAAAATTATTACAAAACCAATTTTGATAATTGGCGTAACAGAAGATCCAGCGACCCCATATAAATGGGCTCAAACGCTTTCAAAGTCTTTTCATAACGCAGAGTTATTGACCTTAAAGGGCGAGGGTCATACCGGCCACAACCGAGGCAATAAATGTGTCGACTCGGTGGTGGATTCCTACTTTTTAACTGGAAAAATTCCTTCAAAGAGTCTAATTTGTGCCTAAAGTGGTAATTAGCACCATCTGTCATACGGCATTATTAACTGATGCGCTTAGACCACGTTTCATATGTAACTTCACATGACCAACTAGCCGATACGGTTCAACGACTTGGCTCTCGCCTGGGAAGTACCTTTGTAGATGGCGGAGTACATCCAAGATTTGGTACTCGAAATTTCACATTGCCGCTACAAAACGGTCATTACCTAGAAGTTGTTTGTCCATTAGATCATCCAGCCGCGGATTCATCACCATTTGGCAAAGCCGTATCAAAGCGCGCTGCTGAAGGTGGCGGTTGGTTAACTTGGGTTCTTGCTAGTGATGATATTTCACCAATTGAAACTCGTCTTGGTCGCCCAGCAGTTGAGGGGCATCGCACAAAGCCAGATGGAAAAAATTTACGATGGAAGCAAATTGGAGTACTAGGTACTCTCGTAGATCGCCAACTTCCCTTCTTTATTGAATGGCTAGAAAATCATCACCCTTCGACTTCAGGTGATGCGGTTTCTGCAATTGAGAAAATTGAAATTGCTGGTGATGAAAAAACAATTACTGATTGGCTTGGATCGGATTTGCAGAGTGCAATTGGTGATGACATAACTATTGAATGGATCGATCCAGCACAAAACGATGGCGATTCTGGAATTAGGGCAGTACATCTACAAACTCCGACAGGAGTAATCCGACTAGATTAATTTGCTTTAACTTCAATAAATTCGAGTTAGCTATTCTCTTCAAACTTTGCCGGTGCTAGGGTTTTAGTATGAGTAAAATTAGAGCTGCAGTTCTAGTTGCACCTGGGAAATATGAACTTCAAGAATTCGAACGCCCTAAATTAGAAAATGGCGCGCTACTAATGCGCATGGAGCTTTCAGGTATTTGTGGAACCGATAAACACACCTACCAAGGCGAAACTAAACAATATGTCGGGACCGAATCGGAGACCGACACGCCATTCCCCATAATTCAAGGTCATGAAAATGTAGGAATAGTTGATGAAATATCGCCCTTAATTGCAGATTCCGGTGATTTTTATCAGCAGAAAGTTAAGGTCGGTGATCGGGTTGTTATGTGCCCGGACATGGTCTGCGGCAAGTGTTTTTATTGCACTCATGTAATGGGATACACCTGGTGTTCGAAATCCCAAGGGTATGGAAATAGTTTCTCATCAAGCCAATGGCCCCACTTATTAGGAGGCTGGGCCGAGTATTTGTATTTAAAGCCAGGCACCTTCTTTTATAAAGTTCCAGAAGCAGTGTCACCAAAAGTTGCAGTCTTGGCTGAACTAATGGCTTGTGCCGCGTCTTTAGATAAATTACAGGATTTCAGTTCTTATTCAATCGAAGGTTTCAAAACCGGTGACACGGTAATTGTTTTCGGAGTCGGACCGCTAGGTTTATTGCATGTTGCGAAACTTGGGATTATGGGCGCGGGTAAAGTTATCTGCATTGATAAATCTGATTACCGATTAGAGCTCGCAAAGAAATTCGGCGCAGATATAACGATAAATGTTGGCAATACCTCCAAAGCGCAACGGTTGGAACTAATCCACGCACTAACTAATGGCATCGGTGCAGATGTGGTTTTACATATGACCAATCGACCAGAGCCGGTTATCGAGGGCATTGAGATGCTTCGCCGAGGTGGCACCCTATTAGAAATGGGAAATTTTGCCGATACCGGCGAAGTTGCAATTAACATCCACAAACATGTTTGCAGTAAGAATTTACGCATGATTGGCCTGACAAATCATCCAATAACTTCTTATGGGCCATCACTTAAATTATTTGAAAAATATGCAGATCAATATCCATTTGCCGATCTGGTAACTCATGAATATTCGTTAGCCGATGCCGATAAAGCAATGCAAAAATCTATGTCTCCAGAATCTGGGAAAGTGGTAATTAATCCATGGCTTTAATCGGCTAACATTGCAGTTGGTTAAAGTTCGCCTCTGTGGCTCAGTGGTAGAGCAGCTCATTCGTAACGAGCAGATCGTCGGTTCAATCCCGACCAGGGGCTCCATACTAAGGTGTAGTAATTAGATTGAGAGGTTGGTTGTGAGACTTAAACTTTCAATCCTCATCGCTAAATTAGCTGGGACTCTATCAAAACGCCTTCTTCGCAAATCCGGTGAAACTATCCCGGGCCGAGTTTTATTGTCGCTATATTCGCGCGCAATAACTATTCTTTCCCAGAACCGCAAAATAATTTGTGTCTCGGGCACCAACGGGAAAACATCAACCACTAAGGCGATTGTAGAAATCATTTCCAAACTTGGAAGTGTTACAACAAGTCCATCTGGATCAAACCTAGATCGTGGAGTCGCTACCGCGCTTATGAAGAAATCTGAATATGCCGTACTAGAAGTAGATGAACTACACCTTCCTCGCATAATTAGTGAAGCAAAACCCACCGCAGTTTTACTTCTTAATTTAACTCGCGATCAACTTCACAGAATGCATGAAGTAAAGCGAGTAGCTGATAAATGGGCCGTCGCAGCACGAAATGCACCAGAGACAATATTTGTTGGGGATGTAGATGATCCATTCGTAGCGCTCACCTTAAATTCAGCGGCCCAATCACTTCGAGTTTCATTTGGTGGCCGAAAACATTTAGATGGTGCCGTTTGTCCAAGTTGTGGGGTCTATTTAAAATGGAGCCGAAATAATTATAAGTGTCCATGTGGTTTAACAAACTCAAACCCAGATGAACTATTTGAAGCCGGTACCGCCGCTTATCGCAATGCAACACTTGCGAATGTCACAGGTAAATTACTTGGTGGCAAGGCGATTGCTATTAACGAACAAGCGTTAGAGCGAAGTGTTGATCGAGATTACAACGGGGTGAAAGCAAACCTACGACTTACCAAGAATCCAGCATCATGGGCTGAAGCACTTCATTCGGTTACTGGCGAAAACGTTATTTTGATCGTTAATTCACGTGAGGTTGATGGGATAGATACCTCGTGGCTTTGGGATATCTCTTTCACCCAACTTTCGGGGAAGCGCATAATTGTTTGCGGGGAACGCGCTTTAGATATCGCTTATCGCTTACATGTCGAAGGTATTGAGGCTGAAATAACATCAAACTTTGACGGTGCAATTTCAAAGTTTGCAGAAGGTTCATTTGTTCATGTCCTGGCTGCCTACACTGCATTCCATGAGTTGGTGAGCGCATGAGCCAGATAAGAATTATTCGAATTCATAATGAGCTGCTCGGAACTTATGGCGATCAAGGGAATGCTGAAGTATTGGCATTTCGCGCAAAGTTTCATGGCATTACAACAACAATTACCGATGTTGGTTACAACGATCCACTTCCAACTAATGGCGATATTTATTTATTGGGTGGCGCCGAAGATGCAGCCCAGCTTCTGAGTTTAGAGGCGTTACAACGAGGTGATAATTTAAATATTCTCCACTTTGCAATCGAACGTGGCGCCGTAATTCTTGCTGTCTGTGCTGGTTTCCAAATCATCGGAAATAAGTTCTGGGCTAACGGTAAAGAAGTTGGTGGCCTTAGGTTGTTAGATGTCCATAGCGTTCCTGGAGATAAGCGGTTAGTAGGAGATATCAAAACTATTTCAACAGTTCTTGGCTTTGAACTGACTGGATTTGAAAATCATATGGGCCGCACAATTTTGGGCCCAACGGCTCAAGCCTTTGGGAAAGTCATAACAGGAAACGGAAATGGCGACGGTAAATTTGATGGCGCAATCTTCGGAAATATATTTGGAACGTATATGCATGGTCCAATACTTGCGCGTAATCCTGAGCTTGCAGATTTATTATTGACACGTGCAACTGGGCGCAAATATGCACAAATAACTGATCCACTGGCTTTGAAATATGCAACGTGGCGTCGCAAGGTAATTAAGTAGGTTACAATTAGCCAGTCGTTGCAACCGCAGCACTCCTCATAGAACCCTCTGATAAGAATCAAGGTTCACTTGCGAGTCTTATTCTTTGGCACCACGAGACACGCTTGATGTCTCGATTGGTATTTTTATGTCATTTAATGATTTAGGTATTGCTCCTGCGCTCGTAGAAGCACTGGACGCACAAGGAATCACTTCACCTTTCCCAATTCAAACTGCGACAATTCCAGATGCGATTAAAGGGCGTGACGTTTTAGGTCGCGGTCAGACGGGATCTGGAAAGACTCTTGCATTCGGTCTTGCTATGTTGACTCGCCTTGAAGGTCGCATTGCAAAGCCACATCGTCCACTTGGATTAATTCTCTCCCCAACTCGCGAACTCGCTGTTCAAATTTCTGATGTAGTTGGACCACTCTCTCGCAAAGTTGGCCTTAGTACTCAAGTTGTTGCTGGCGGACTTTCCTATGTTGGTCAGATTAAAGCGCTTCGCAGTGGTGTGACAATTCTTGTTGCAACACCTGGTCGCCTTATTGATTTAATCGAGAAAAAACATGTTGTTCTAGATGATGTTGTTATAACTGTTCTAGATGAAGCAGATCAGATGGCCGACATGGGATTCTTACCTGTAGTAAAAGATTTATTAGGTCAGACAAAAGATGATGGCCAACGCCTACTTTTCTCAGCCACTCTTGATCGCGACGTTGATTCACTTGTAAAGCGCTTCCTTAAGAACCCAATTACACATTCATTAGAAAATGAGAAATCTCGTGCTGCAGATATGCTGCACCACGTTTTAATTATGGATCAAGGACATAAGGATTTAGTCGCAACTCAAATTGCAGCGCGCGAAGGCCGCACAATTTTCTTCGTACGAACCAAACATGGCGCCGACAAACTTGCTGAGAAGATGCTCCGTTCTGGCGTACCAGTGGGAGTTCTCCATGGCGGAAAATCACAGGGCCAACGAACACGAGTTCTCGCAGCATTTAAAGATGGTCGAGCTTCGGCGCTTGTAGCGACAGATGTTGCTGCCCGCGGAATCCACGTAGATGATGTTTCACTAGTAGTTCACGTTGATGCACCAGCGGATCACAAGGATTATTTACACCGCGCAGGTCGTACCGCTCGCGCAGGTGCAACCGGAGTTGTTGTAACTCTCGCAACCCACAAACAGAAGCGAGGAATATTTGGAATTACAAATCAAGCAAAAGTTAAGTTAAACGAAGTTTATGTTCGCCCATCAGATCCAGAGCTAATTCGCGTAACTGGTTCCCAAGAGCCATCAGGCATTCCAGTAATTGTTGAAGCTGAAAGACCTGGTCGCAACGATCGCGGAAGTAGAGACCGTGGTGATCGCGGTGGTTTCCGTCGTGGGCATGCCAGTAATTTTAAGAAGCGTAGTGAAGGCGGCGGGCGCGTAGGAGAAAGCGAAAACGAAAAGCCAGTTCGCTCATTCCGTGGCACTGAACCAACAAAACCAAAATATGAAGATCGCCCAGTTCGTAACGATCGCCCCGAAAGAACAGAGCGTCCGGTTCGCACCGAGCGCACATTTCGTGCAGATCGCCACCCAAAAGCGGAACGATTTGAAAAATCTGATCGGCCAGCAAAGGTAGATCGTTTTAATACTCCAAAGCCAGCAAAGAAGAGTTACAAATCTGATTCCCGA
>QYQH01000040.1 GCA_007280395.1 Actinomycetales bacterium
ATAGATCATCACGGGTAAGACTAAGGCGACTACTTCACAAGAAGATTTGAAGGTTCCAGAATGAGTTGAAACAGATTTAATAAAACTTGAAGAGCAAATCACAAAGTTATAAATGAAGCCCGCATTTATTGGAATCGAGATCGCCACCGAATCAACTAGGGCGCTAATAGTTGATTCGGGGGCGATATAGATAACAATAAATGCGGGCTTCATTTATAACTTTGTGATTTGCTCTGCAAGATTAATTAAATCTGTTGCAACGATATCTGGAACTTTCAAATCTTCTTGGGAAGGAGTTGGATTAGCCTCACCGCGAAGAATCCAGACTGTCTTGAAACCAAGTGCTTTAGCGGGGATTACATCGGTATCTAAGCGATTGCCGATATGAATAGTTTCAGCTGCTTTTGTTCCAAGTTCGGTAAGTGCTAACTCAAAAATTCTAGGATTTGGTTTCTCTAAACCGACCACTGCTGAGATTCCAAGAAAATCTACTAAATCAAAGATGCCATCACGCTTTAGTGAATCGACGGCAGATTTTGGTTGATTGGCAACAAGCCCAATCTTCAAGCCAGATGCTTTCAACTCTTCAATTGTTGCCTTGGCATCGTTATAGATATCACTTGGCTCGAAGTTCCACCGCTCGATTGCGAACTCCATGATCTCGCCTTTTAATTCAAGGGAGCCGAAGAATTCCATACATAGTTTGCTGCGCAGCGATCCAGACTGCGACTTTAAATGGTCGTCGTAAACTTTTTCAAAGCGGGCGGCATCAATCGGGCCAGCGAAATTTTCCATTGCGGCATAGATGGCTCTCTTAAATACATCATCGGAGTAAATAATTCCGCCGACATCGAAGGTTGCAGCCGCTAATTTCATAAATTCTTACTTGCTCAAACCTTCACGGGCAAGCAGACGCTTGCGCAAGATTTCATCTGGGCGAAAGGCGATAGCTTCGGCCGCATCGTTTGGAACAAATGAAATTCCACCAGCGCTAAGTGCGCCAAGTCGAATTTTTGCTGCCTTAACTGCAATCTCCGTTGCACCAAGTGCATCGCGTGCGCCAACACCGAAGGTGCAGAGCCCATGATTTCCAAGAATTATTTGGCCAGGATTGCGGCCATGCTTCTGTTGGTATTCCAGAACTCCTAGATAAACGCCAAGGCCAAGATCTAAACCAGGATTAGCAAATGGTAAGAATAGAGGAACTGGGCCGCACATAACTGCTTCATCAGGAAAAACTGTTCCGCTGTAATGCTTCGCACCATCCTTACTTGCGGCTAGCGCGACAACAGGGGTTGGGTGCGTGTGAAGCGACCAATCAACCTCCATTGCGTGGAATGCAACGACGTGGACCAAAGTTTCAATACTTGCCTTGCGAACCTGGCCATCTGTGTTCTTTGATGTTGCAAGAATTGCATTTAGCGCGGCAGTTAATTTTTCACTGGAACCATTTTTACGAGCATCCTCAAGAATCTCAACGCAGATACCGAGTTCAAGCCAGACCCAATCCTCTTCGGTGGCATTGCCCATGATTACGCCACTTGCTTTAACTAGAAACTTACTCTTTTTGCGATCGAATACCGCGGCATTTCCCTCGGCCTGAATCGTTAAATCAGCTGCTGGCTCGCCAGCTTTACGGGAGAGATTGGTCAATTCCTTAGCTAATTTAGACATAATTTCTCTCCCTAGTTAATTAATGATTCGTATCTTATTTGAAGTTGCACAATCTCACTACGGATTTCGCCATCTTGGTCTGGCAGGTAGCTCCTTATCTTCAAATCACTGGCTCTAACGATTTCGCGTCCTTCTGCGAGTGAAGAGATTTCGCCAAGTGCAATCGCTTGAACAATTGCATTGCCCATTGCTGTGGCTTCAATTGGGCCGGCAATAACTTCGAGGCCAGAAATATCTGCAGTTAATTGGGAGAGAAGAGCGTTCTGTGAGCCACCACCAATTATCTGGATCGCGGGCATCGGAAGGCCACTGCATTCGTGCAGAACTTTTGCGATTCGGGCATATTGGAGCGCGAGTGAAGCGAAAATACACTGGGCTAATTCACCAGGCGTATTTGGAATTGGCTGGCCAGTATTTTCGGCAAATTTCTGAATGCGCGCAATCATCTCACCGGCATGGATAAAGACGGGATCATCAACAAAAATCAGAGTGCGCCATCTATCGGATTGTTCTTGGGCAAGTTCAACTAGTTGCGCATAGGTTAATTCGATTCCTTGCAATTTGAGATCTCGCCGAACTTCTTGAATTAACCATAGGCCAGCGATATTGCAGAGCAATCTAGTGTTGCGGCCAAAGCCACCTTCATTTGTTAGGCGGTACTTAAGGGTTAACTCATTTATGACTGAGTTATTTAACTCAACACCAAGAAGGGACCAGGTTCCGGAGGAGATGTAGGCATTGCCGGGCGCTGTGAATGGCGTTGAAACAACTGCCGATGCAGTGTCATGACTTGTGGTTGCGATGCAGGGGATGGGGCCAATTCCTGTTAACTCTTGTAACTCTTTAGTCAAAGTTCCACGAATAGTTCCAGCATCTTGAACTTCACCAAAAATTTTAGTTGGAATACCTAAATCATCCGCTAACTTTGTCGCCCACCTATTATTTGGAACATCATAAAGACCAGTTGTCGAAGCGATTGTGTATTCGGTACCTACTACTCCGGTAAGTGCATGCAATACAAGGTCTGGCATGAGCAGCAAATATTGAGCGCTAATTAATTCATCAGGACTCTGTCGTGTAATTGCAAGTAATTGGTAAATTGAGTTAACTTCTAAGAGTTGTGAGCCAGTATCGCCATGCAATCTATCTCTACCAACCATTGCCGCAGCTTTTTCTAAGTAACCATCAGTGCGGTGATCGCGATGACTCACAGGTAAACCAATTAACTTTTGATCTTTATCAAGTAAACCAAAATCTAAACCCCAGGTATCAACTGCAATTGAAAGATAAGGCCCATCGGGCGCTGCAATTTTCAAAGCAGTGATTACTTCCGCCATTATTTTTGGGAAATCCCAGCAGCGCCGACCACGTTCATCGTTAATGACTGGGGTTGCAAAGCGATAAATTTCCCGCGTAGAAATAGCAATTCCGATATCAACGGCCATTAAACGCCCGGATTCCGCCCCCATATCAAGCGCGAGATAAGTGCCCATATATTGAGACGACCCTTCTACTTCAATACAACTGTTCTCCTGTAACAAATTGTTACCGAATTTTACTTACTTATTGAAACCTTTTCCTTATCTTTTCGCATAAAGACTCTAGATTCAATATGAAAGTGTGAATAAGATTCCAATTATCGTTCCAACGCTAGATTAAAAAACTTAAGTTAAGAGTGGAGTCCACGTGGCACAAAAGGGAGACCTTCTTCTTCAGATGAAAGGTGTTCAGAAGCGATTCGGCGGTGCCATTGCACTTCGTGGTACCGATCTTTCGATTCGTGCTGGTGAAATTCATGCGCTGCTCGGTGAAAATGGTGCTGGAAAATCTACGATGTTAAAGATTCTTGCAGGCGTTCACGTTAACGATGGCGGAATAATTTCACTTGGCGATAAGACATTTATAACTGGTTCTCCAGAAGCGGCAATTGCACAAGGTATTGCAGTTATCTATCAAGAGCCCTCACTATTTTTGGATTTAACTTTGGCAGAAAATGTCTTTATCGGTCGCCAACCAATGAAGGGCGTTGCTATTGATTGGGCGCAAGCACAGGTTGAGGCGGCACGTTTATTTGCCGAACTTGGAGTTCCACTAGATCCAAAGCGTCAAGCCCGTGGACTCTCAATTGCAGATCAGCAAGTAGTTGAAATCGCTAAAGCACTTTCAATGAATGCAAATATTATTTTGATGGATGAACCAACTGCGGCGCTTTCAGCGTCAGAGGTTGAACGCTTGATGACTGTTATGAAGAGTTTGAAGGCAGCAAATAAGGCAGTTATCTTTGTTAGTCACCGACTTGATGAAGTCTTTATGATTTCAGATTACATAACTGTCATGCGCGATGGTGCAACAGTTAGCGAAAATCCAGTATCTGAAACTGATTTGCAGAAGGTTATTAAGGAGATGGTTGGTCGCGAATTAACCGAGCTCTTCCCGAAGACCGAGAATAAAATTGGTGGCGTTGCCCTTGAAATTAATAACCTTACAAACCCAGCATATTTCCACAATATCTCATTCACGGTTCGCCACGGTGAAATTGTTGCCCTTGCCGGACTTGTTGGTTCAGGTCGCTCTGAAGTTGCTCGTGCTATTTTTGGTATCGATAAGTACACGACTGGTTCAGTGAAGGTAAACGGCAAAGACCTCGCTAAGGGTTCACCGGTTGCTGCTATGGCAGAGAAGATTGCCCTAGTTCCGGAAGATCGCCGCCAGCAAGGCCTCTTTATGATTGCAGGTGTTAATCGCAATATTTCAATGGAATCTTTCGATCGCATTAAGGGAAAGCTCTTCTTAAACTTTAAGAAAGAGCGAGCCCTTACCGAAATCTGGCGTGAAAAATTAAGCATTAAATATGAAGCCCAATCAAACCCAGTGGAATCACTCTCTGGTGGAAACCAGCAGAAGACAGTCCTAGCTAAGTGGCTTGCTACCAACCCAGACATTCTGATTGTCGATGAGCCAACTCGTGGTATCGATGTTGGAACAAAAGCTGAGGTTCACAAACTAATCAACGCCGCTGCCGGTGAGGGAAAAGCAGTCTTAATGATTTCATCTGAACTTCCAGAAGTATTAGGTATGGCAGATCGAATTATCGTTATGCGTGAGGGCCACAAAGTTGCTGAACTTTCTCGCACGGAAGCAACACAAGAAAAAGTTATTGCTGCAGCAACTACCGGAAGCAAGGGTGCATAACCGTGAATTTTCTCTCTCGTCTTAAGCCGAGTGGCCGTGAAGGCAGTCTGGGATTAATTCTTATCGTAACTATCGGAATTACCGGAATTATTAATCCTCGCTTCTTAACTGGCGATGGAACCCGTGATCTATTTACTTCAACTGCGGTAGTAGCCCTACTAGCAATCGGCATGGCGCCAATCATCATTATGCGCCATATTGACTTATCGGTCGCATCAACTGTTGGATTAACCGCTTGGTTTATCGCAGATCTTTCGGCAAAACATCCAGAATTCACCTGGGTTCAATGCTTCATTATCGGACCAATCATCGGAATGATTGTTGGAATTCTTAATGGATTGTTAGTTGCGGGTCTACGACTTCCTTCGTTGGTTGTAACCCTAGGCACGCTCTACATCGTCCGTGGCGCGGTTTATGTAATCTCAAATTCTGTTGATTACAACGCTCAAGAAATGCCACCAAGTCTTCTTAGCCTGGGGCAGAAGGTTTTTTTCGGCATCATGCCATTCACCTTCTTATTAGTAATTTTTGCAATGCTTGTAACCGCATGGTTTATGAAATATCGTAAAGCTGGTCGAGACTGTTATGCAATCGGATCAAATCCACATGCAGCAGTTCTTGTAGGAATTAAAGTGTTCCGTCGAACCTTCCTTGCCTATGTTTTCTCTGGTGCCATGGCGGGCCTTGCAGGAGTCTTTTATCTGATGCGTTTCGCGCAAGTTGATTCAACGGCTTTCTACGGTCAAGAACTTGCAGTAGTTGCAGCCGCAGTAATCGGTGGCGTAACAATCGCAGGTGGTTCTGGAACAACAGTTGGCGCAACTATTGGCGCACTACTTGTTCAGACAATTCAAGGCGGTCTAGCCGCAATTGGTGTAGATGCATTTTGGAAATCAGCAATTAATGGTCTGCTATTGATTGTCGCAATTTTTGCAGACCGCACCCTGGCAAGGAAGAGTGAGAACGCCTTACTGGAACAACGAATAACGGAAAGGGCGTAGCCACAATGAAATTGAAATTACGCCTAACCTGGGACACATCTATCCTTGCGCTTTTGGTAACTGTTTGGATTGCTGCATCTTTAACGACAGATAATTTCTTAAGCAGCATCAACGTCTCACAGATCTTCTCGAACACAAGTGAAATAACAATTATGGCTTTCGGTGTTATCTTCCTTATTATTACCGGCGAGATTGATCTCTCCGTTGCATCAATTTTAGCTCTCGGCTCATCGATGCTTGGTTGGTCATACGCACATGGTGCACCAATCTGGCTTGCAATCCTTATCTGCATCGCAGTTGGGACGCTCTGTGGTTTCATCAACGGCTTCCTAGTAACCAAAGTTAGGCTGGGCTCTTTAGCGGTCACCATTGGAACACTTGCGTTATATCGCGGAATTGCTAATGGAATTTTGGGAACAAATACCATCAATGAATTTCCAGATTTTTGGACTGGCTTTGGCTTTGACACAATCGGAACTTCATTTATTCCACAGAGCCTTCCAATAATTATTCTCTTTGGAATCGGCTTTGGTTTGCTGCTTCACAACACGCCATTTGGTCGGCGCACACTTGCAATCGGACAGAGCCCCGAAGCAGCGCGCTTTGCAGGTATAAATGTCATTAAACATAAGATCATTGTTTTCACATTCACTGGTTTTATGTCCGGCATTGCCGGAGTCATCTACACATTTAGATTCTCAACGGCACAAGCAGATAATGGAATCGGATTGGAATTATTAGTGATTTCTGCCTGTTTATTGGGTGGTGTCTCAATATTTGGTGGCATCGGAACTATGTGGGGCGTTATAGCGGGTGTTTTACTCGCAGGAAGTGTTGAATCTTGGTTAACACTGCGTGAAATTAATGCGCAGTGGCGAACAATCGTTACCGGTATTTTGCTTCTTACCTCAGTTGCAGCGCCTGTTTTAATTAACAAAGCGAAGGCAGCAAAGGCGCGAGCGGAGAATAAAAGTTAGGAAAACGTTATAAAAAAGACCTTGTAGGTCGGGCTGAATCCCCAATAGATTCACAGAGTTGTTCTAGGAGACGTAGCTACATTCCTAGTTCGATTGACAGAACCAAAGGCTGTTTCTGTTATAGCTTAGTAAGAGAGGAACCACTTTGAAAAAAGTACTTGCAGTAATTGCAACAGGTGCATTGATCGCAACAGCGTTCGTGTCACCATCTTCAGCAGCAGCAAAGTTAAAAATCGCACACATTCCTAAATTAGGAACAATCGGCTACTTCCAAGCAGCTGACAAGGGCGTTCAACGTGCATGTAAGGAACTCGGTGCAACTTGTGCATACAAGGGACCAACTGAAATCACTGCAGCAGCACAAGTTAAGGAAATTAACGCAGCAGTTCAAGGCGGATACAACGTTTTGATCATCGCAGCTAACGATAAGGATGCACTTGTTCCAGCACTAAAGGCAGCACAGAAGAAGGGTGTAACAGTTGTTACATACGATTCAGATGTTGCTCAAGCTGGTCGCTCAGTATTCGTTAACCAGGCTTCATCTGAAGGTATCGGTAACGCACTTGCAGATTCAGCAGCTGAACTAGCTGGTGGCGAAGGCGATATCGCTGTACTTTCAACAACACCAGATGCTACAAACCAGAACGTTTGGATCGAATTCATGAACAAGCGTCTTGCTTCGAAGTATCCAAAGGTGAAGGTTGTTGCTACAGCTTACGGTCTAGATAAGCCAGAAGAATCAACAACAGAAACCCAAGGACTAATTCAGAAGAACCCAACAATCGAAGCAATCGTTGCTCCTACTTCAGTAGGTATCGTTGCAGCTGCTAAGTACGTTTCAGGTTCAGCTTCAAAGGGCAAGGTTTTCGTAACTGGTCTAGGTCTTCCAAACGATATGAAGACATACATCAAGGACGGCTCAGGAGCTCAAGCATCTCTATGGGATGTAGAAAACTTCGGATACGTAGCAGTTCAAATTGCTAACTCAATCCGCAACAACAAGCAATCAGTAAAGGTCGGCGCAGTTATCAAGTCCGCTAAGGGCGATCACGGCGTTAAGACTCGTACTGTTATCAAGGGTGCTGTAGGAAATGAAGTTCTCCTCGGACCAGCTACTGTCTTCACAAAGGACAACGTAGATAACTACAACTTCTAATTAATTCTTAATTAATTAATAGTTGGGAGAGCGGCAATTTCCTCGCGGGGATTGCCGCTCTCTTCTTTTAAAGAACTTCTCAGATGAAAGTAATAGCACTAGAGTTGGAATGTGAGCCCGGTAAATTAAATGGAGCGAGTCTGTTTTAGGTTGCAAGTAAAGCCAGAGCTGATGCCTGAATACGCTCGGCGTCACGCAGAAGTTTGGCCCGAGATGTTAGATGCTCTCCGCCAGACTGGTTGGACAAATTACTCACTCTACTTAGATGAATCAGATGGCACGCTAATTGGATATTTAGAGACACCAGATTTAGGAGCCGCAAAAGCCGGAATGGCTAAGCTAGAAGTGAATGCACGTTGGCAAGCAGAGATGGGGCAATTCTTTGTTGAACTCGGTGACAAAGCCCCCGATGAAGGATTTTTAAGGTTAAAAGAAGTTTTCTATCTCGCTTAAATTTAAGTAAAGATAAATAAAACTAAAAAGGAGTATGGATATGGCAAGTAAGGGCGAAGCAAAGGAAGTTTTAAAGCGCTTCTTTATCGAAGTCCCATCATGGGCATATGGAAATTCTGGAACACGTTTCAAAGTTTTCTCATCTGCTGGTGTTCCGCGCGATCCTTTTGAAAAGATTGCAGATGCTGCTCAAGTCCACAAGTTCACTGGCGCTGCGCCATCAGTGGCAATGCATATTCCATGGGATCGAGTCGATGATTACAAGGCACTTGCAAAGCACGCAACTGACTTAGGTGTTCGCCTTGGAACTGTTAACTCAAATACCTTTCAAGATAATGATTATAAATATGGATCTGTATGCCACCCAGATGCGAAAATTCGGCAGAAAGCCGTTGATCATTTATTTGAATGTGTAGACATCATGGATCAAACTGGCGCACAGGATATAAAGCTCTGGTTTGCTGATGGTACAAACTATCCAGGACAAGATGATCTCCGTGGTCGCCAAGAGCGTCTAGCCGAATCACTTAAGAAGTTGTATGACCGCTTAGGTGCTAACCAGCGAATGCTTCTGGAATATAAATTCTTCGAACCAGCCTTCTACTCAACTGATGTTCCTGACTGGGGAACTTCTTATGTTCATTGCTTAGAGCTTGGACCAAAGGCATCGGTCTGCGTAGATACTGGACACCACGCACCAGGAACAAATATTGAATACATCGTCGCATTCTTATTAATGAAGAAGCGCCTGGGTGCATTCGAC